>NZ_CP157875.1:3887500-4260000 GCF_040215105.1 Aeromonas veronii | reverse complement strand
TGATAGCCCCGTACACGAAAACAACCTTGATGTGAAATCGAGTAGGGCGGGACACGTGACATCCTGTCTGAACATGGGGGGACCATCCTCCAAGGCTAAATACTCCTGACTGACCGATAGTGAACCAGTACCGTGAGGGAAAGGCGAAAAGAACCCCTGTGAGGGGAGTGAAATAGAACCTGAAACCGTGTACGTACAAGCAGTGGGAGCCCTTCGGGGTGACTGCGTACCTTTTGTATAATGGGTCAGCGACTTACATTTTGTAGCGAGGTTAACCGTATAGGGGAGCCGTAGGGAAACCGAGTCTTAACTGGGCGTCTAGTTGCAAGGTGTAGACCCGAAACCGGGTGATCTAGCCATGGGCAGGTTGAAGGTTGAGTAACATCAACTGGAGGACCGAACCCACTAACGTTGCAAAGTTAGGGGATGACCTGTGGCTGGGGGTGAAAGGCCAATCAAACTCGGAGATAGCTGGTTCTCCCCGAAAGCTATTTAGGTAGCGCCTCGGACGAATACTACTGGGGGTAGAGCACTGTTTGGGCTAGGGGGTCATCCCGACTTACCAACCCCATGCAAACTCCGAATACCAGTAAGTAATATCCGGGAGACACACGGCGGGTGCTAACGTCCGTCGTGAAGAGGGAAACAACCCAGACCGCCGGCTAAGGTCCCAAAGTTCTGGTTAAGTGGGAAACGATGTGGGAAGGCTCAGACAGCTAGGATGTTGGCTTAGAAGCAGCCATCATTTAAAGAAAGCGTAATAGCTCACTAGTCGAGTCGGCCTGCGCGGAAGATGTAACGGGGCTCAAACCAGGCACCGAAGCCGCGGATTCACGCTAAGCGTGAGTGGTAGGGGAGCGTTCTGTAAGTCTGCGAAGGTGTATCGAGAGGTATGCTGGAGATATCAGAAGTGCGAATGCTGACGTAAGTAACGATAAAGGGGGTGAAAAGCCTCCTCGCCGGAAGACCAAGGGTTCCTGTCCAACGTTAATCGGGGCAGGGTGAGTCGACCCCTAAGGTGAGGCCGAAAGGCGTAATCGATGGGAAGCAGGTTAATATTCCTGCACGACTTGTAATTGCGATGGGGGGACGGAGAAGGCTAGGTGGGCCAGGCGACGGTTGTCCTGGTGAAAGTGCGTAGGTGGTGTTTCTAGGCAAATCCGGAGACACAACACTGAGACACGAGACGAACGCACTACGGTGCGGAAGCCATTGATGCCCTGCTTCCAGGAAAAGCCTCTAAGCTTCAGATTACAAGTCATCGTACCCCAAACCGACACAGGTGGTCGGGTAGAGAATACCAAGGCGCTTGAGAGAACTCGGGTGAAGGAACTAGGCAAAATAGAACCGTAACTTCGGGAGAAGGTTCGCTCTTGATGGTGAAGTCCCTTGCGGATGGAGCTGTCGGGAGTCGCAGTGACCAGATGGCTGGGACTGTTTATCAAAAACACAGCACTCTGCAAACACGAAAGTGGACGTATAGGGTGTGACACCTGCCCGGTGCCGGAAGGTTAATTGATGGGGTTAGCGCAAGCGAAGCTCTTGATCGAAGCCCCGGTAAACGGCGGCCGTAACTATAACGGTCCTAAGGTAGCGAAATTCCTTGTCGGGTAAGTTCCGACCTGCACGAATGGTGTAACCATGGCCATGCTGTCTCCACCCGAGACTCAGTGAAATCGAATTCGCCGTGAAGATGCGGTGTACCCGCGGCTAGACGGAAAGACCCCGTGAACCTTTACTACAGCTTGGCACTGAACATTGAACCTACATGTGTAGGATAGGTGGGAGGCTTTGAAGCGATGACGCCAGTTGTCGTGGAGCCGTCCTTGAAATACCACCCTTGTATGTTTGATGTTCTAACGCAGGGCCCTGAATCGGGCTCGCGGACAGTGCCTGGTGGGTAGTTTGACTGGGGCGGTCTCCTCCCAAAGAGTAACGGAGGAGCACGAAGGTTGGCTAATCCTGGTCGGACATCAGGAGGTTAGTGCAATGGCATAAGCCAGCTTAACTGCGAGACGGACAGGTCGAGCAGGTACGAAAGTAGGTCATAGTGATCCGGTGGTTCTGAATGGAAGGGCCATCGCTCAACGGATAAAAGGTACTCCGGGGATAACAGGCTGATACCGCCCAAGAGTTCATATCGACGGCGGTGTTTGGCACCTCGATGTCGGCTCATCACATCCTGGGGCTGAAGTCGGTCCCAAGGGTATGGCTGTTCGCCATTTAAAGTGGTACGCGAGCTGGGTTCAGAACGTCGTGAGACAGTTCGGTCCCTATCTGCCGTGGGCGTTGGATGATTGAAGGGAGTTGCTCCTAGTACGAGAGGACCGGAGTGAACGAACCTCTGGTGTTCGGGTTGTCACGCCAGTGGCACTGCCCGGTAGCTAAGTTCGGAATCGATAACCGCTGAAAGCATCTAAGCGGGAAGCGAGCCCTGAGATGAGTCATCCCTGACCCCTTGAGGGTCCTAAAGGGCCGTTGGAGACCACAACGTTGATAGGTGGGGTGTGTAAGCGCGGCGACGTGTTGAGCTAACCCATACTAATTACCCGTGAGGCTTAACCATACAACACCCAAGAAGTGTTCTGGGCCTTGTAGCAAGTGCATGAACTACTCAAATTCAGTGATAGCGACGAGCCAAGAGCGACATCGTTATTCACGTCAGCTTTCTAGATTAAGAATTTGCCTGGCGGCCATAGCGCCGTGGAACCACCTGATCCCATGCCGAACTCAGAAGTGAAACGCGGTAGCGCCGATGGTAGTGTGGCATTCGCCATGCGAGAGTAGGACACTGCCAGGCACCCAATTAAACAGTTGTGCACACATTGCATGATTGGCTGCGAGGATGACGCCTCAGATAAGCGGCAAAAGATTTAGCGAAAGCTAACCGAATGCGGAGCGGTAGTTCAGTCGGTTAGAATACCGGCCTGTCACGCCGGGGGTCGCGGGTTCGAGTCCCGTCCGCTCCGCCACTACTTAAGAAGCCCAGTCTAACGACTGGGCTTTTTTTCGTTTCTGCGTTTCTGATTTCTTGTTCACCCGGGCGAGCCTCACTTCCTGCCTGGCAAACCTCCATGTCTTGCACATCTCACTGCAGAGGGCTGATTTCACCCCAGGAGCGCTTAGTAGAACACGCAGAGCCAGATGGTGTGTATATCTGGATGGGTCCACTCCACCCTGTGTTTCTGGCGGGCGGGGATGTTGATGTGGTCCCCCGGTCCCAGCAGGACCTGTTGCTGCTCCTGGGTCTGGGGATCCACAAACAGCAGGCTGGCTTCTCCCTGCACGATCAATACCCATTCATGTTCATCCTGATCGTACCACTCCCCGGGAGGGGTCTGATGGCCATGGGAGACGATACGCTCGATCCGCAGGTGGTTGGTGCTGACCAGATCCTGGAAGAACTCGGTGGGCAGGGGGGAGGGGATGTCGTTCAACAGATTGCGCGTGTGCATGCTCATCTCCGGTCAGATACAGAATGTCATTGCAGTATAGAAGCCTCTCCCCCGGCGGAGTCGCCTGTCCCAGATTGGAAATGAGTCACAAGTGAGGCTTTTTATCATGACTTTGTGGAAAAGTTCGGAGAAGTCGCTGCAATCCTGACAAATTCTTGCTATTTTGCGCAGCCATAAAAGCAAACGATTTCCTTCACACTTTCAGGATGAGTTATGGCAACGCAAGATATCGCCGCCCAAGCAGGGAAAGGCGGCTTTTTGGATTCCTATTTTTCCATCTCCGAGCGCGGCAGCAGCGTACGCCAGGAGTTGTTGGCCGGGTTGACCACCTTCCTGGCCATGGTCTACAGCATCATCGTCGTGCCGAACATGCTGGGTGTCGCAGGCTTTGAGCAGGGGCCCGTGTTCGTGGCGACCTGCCTGATCGCCGCCTTCGGCTCCCTGCTGATGGGGCTTTGGGCCAAGCTGCCCATGGCCATCGGTTGTGCCATCTCCCTCACCGCCTTTACCGCCTTCAGCCTGGTGCTGGGACAGGGGCTGAGCATTCCGGTGGCGCTGGGTGCCATCTTCCTGATGGGGGTGCTGTTCACCCTGATCAGCGTCACCGGCGTGCGCCAGTGGATCCTGGACAACCTGCCCTCCGGCATCGCCCACGGTACCGGCATCGGTATCGGCCTGTTCCTGCTGCTGATCGCCACCAACGGCGTCGGCATGGTGATCAAGAACGAAGGGGCCGGCCTGCCGGTCCAGCTCGGTGAGGTCACCTCCTTCCCGGTCATCATGACGGTGCTGGGGCTGGCGGCCATCTTCGGTCTTGAGCGTCGCAAGGTGCCGGGCGGCATCCTGATGGTGATCATCGCCATCTCCGCCCTGGGTCTTGCCTTCGATCCCAAGGTGACCTGGCAGGGCTTCTTCGCCATGCCGAGCCTGACTGGTGAGAAGGGGTCGCTCGTGGGCAGCATGGATCTGCTGGGCGCTCTCAACCCCGTGGTGATCCCGACCGTGCTGGCGCTGGTCATGACCGCCGTGTTCGATGCGACCGGCACCATCCGTGCCGTGGCGGGTCAGGCCGGCCTCATCAACGAGCGTGGCCATATCATCAGCGGTGGCAAGGCCCTGACCGCCGACTCCGTCAGCAGCATGGTGGCGGGCGCCGTGGGCGGGGCTCCGGCCGCCGTCTACATCGAATCAGCCGCAGGCACCGCCGCCGGTGGCAAGACAGGCCTGACCGCGACCCTGGTGGGCGTGCTCTTCCTGCTGATGATCTTCCTCTCCCCCCTGAGCTATCTGGTGCCGGCCTACGCCACCGCACCCGCGCTCATGTATGTCGGCCTGCTGATGCTGGGCAACGTCACCAAGCTGGATTTCAAGGATTCGGTGGATGCGCTCTCCGGCATGCTGTGCGCTGTCTTCATCGTGCTCACCTGCAACATTGTCACCGGTATCATGCTGGGCTTCGTGGCCCTGGTGGTCGGTCGACTGTTCGCTGCCGAGTGGAAGAAGCTCAACGTCGGTACTGTCATCATCGCCGTGGCACTGGTGGTGTTCTACGCCGGTGGCTGGGCCATCTAAGCCAAACCGATGTCGAGAAGGGCTCCCACGGGAGCCCTTTTTCGTCTCTGTGAGGGGCCTAACAGTTTTCCGCTCCTTGGCTATCCATCGTTTCAAATTGAAACGCCGATACCCCCATCCCGGTTCCAAATCCTGACCATCTGGCCCGTCATTTTTATCCCGTTTTCGCCCGTTAGACTGGTTCCATCAATCATCCGCCCCTGGGCGAGTCGAGGAGTGAGCCATGAAGAAGCTGATCAATGCCGTCGATGCCGTGGTCCGTGAACAACTGATGGGGATGGCCGCTGCCCACCCCGAACTGAAGGTGCGTATCGAGCCCCATTACATCACCCGTGCCGATGCGCCGGTGAAGGGAAAGGTGGCGCTGGTATCCGGTGGCGGCAGCGGTCACGAACCCATGCACGGCGGCCTGGTGGGGATGGGCATGCTGGATGGTGCCTGCCCCGGCGAGATCTTCACCTCGCCGACACCGGATCAGATGTATGAGTGCGGCCAGGCGGTGGACGGTGGCGCCGGTGTCCTGTTTCTGGTGAAGAACTACACCGGCGATGTGCTCAACTTCGAGACGGCCATGGAGCTGCTGCACGGCGACGGAGTCAGGGTCGGTTTTGCCCTCATCGATGACGACGTGGCGGTCAAGGACAGCCTCTACACCGCCGGTCGCCGCGGGGTGGCAGCGACAGTGCTGTGCGAGAAACTGGTGGGGGCCGCCGCCGAGGCGGGCTATGACCTGGATCGCTGCGAGGCGCTGGCGCGGCGCATCAACAACCAGAGCCGCACCATAGGGGTGGCCACCCACGCCTGCACCGTTCCCGCGGCGGGCAAGCCCTCCTTCACCCTGGCGGACAACGAGCTGGAGTTCGGCGTCGGCATTCACGGTGAGCCCGGCATTGCGCGGCGCCCCTTCACGACCCTGGACAACCTGGTGGATGAGATGTTCAGGGAGTTGACCGACAACAGCCCCTATGGCCGAACCCTGCGCCACTGGGACAGAGAGGCTGGCCGCTGGCAGGAGGAGCACGTCTTCATTGAACCCCTCCAGGAAGGGGACAGGGTGATCGCCCTGGTCAACAGCCTGGGAGGCACCCCCCTCTCCGAGCTCTACGGGGTCTATGGGCAGCTCGCCAGCCTGTGCGAGGAGGCCGGTATCCACCTGGTCAGAAATCTCGTCGGCCCTTATTGCACCGCCCTCGACATGAGCGGGATCTCCATCACCCTGCTCAAGGTGGATGACGAGCTGATGACCCTGTGGGATGCTCCCGTCCATACCCCGGCGTTGCGCCGTGGCTGCTGAGGAAGAATCATGTTAAGCAAACATCAGATAGTGAACTGGCTGCTCGACTGCGAGCACATCTTCACCGAACAGCGCGACTATCTCACCGCGCTGGATACCGACATCGGCGACGGGGATCACGGCCTCAACATGCAGCGGGGTTTTGCCAAGGTGGCGGAGAAGCTGCCTGCGGTGGCAGACAAGGACATCGGTCAGGTGCTGAAGACCACCGGCATGACCTTGCTCTCCTCGGTGGGCGGGGCCAGCGGCCCCCTCTACGGCACCTTCTTCATTCGTGCGGCCGCCAGCGCCGATGCCTGCCAGAGCCTGAACCTGGATCAGCTGACCCGGATGCTGGCGGACGGGGTGGAGGGTATCGTCTCCCGTGGCCGTGCCGAGCCCGGCGACAAGACCATGTGTGACGCCTGGTGGCCGGCCCTGGCCGCCCTGCAGCGGGCGCAGCAGCAAGGCCTGCCACTGGTCGAGGCGCTGGATGGGGCCGTGGCTGCCGCGGCGGCGGGCACCGAGGCCAGCATCCAGATGCAGGCCCGCAAGGGGCGCGCCAGCTACCTGGGGGAACGCAGCATAGGCCATCAGGATGCGGGAGCTACCTCGACCCTGTTGCTGTTGACCGCCCTGCGCGACCGGGCGAGGCTCTGACATGATAGGCATAGTCGTCGTCTCTCACAGCGCCACCCTGGCCGCCGGCATCGGCGAGCTGGCCGCCCAGCTGGGCAGCCCGGCCCCCCTGCTGCTGGCGGCCGGTGTGGATGATCCCGAGCACCCCATCGGCACAGATGCCATCGCCGTGATGAGCGCCATAGAGCAGGCGGACGATGGCAGCGGTGTGCTGGTATTGATGGATCTCGGTTCCGCCCTGCTGAGCGCAGAGACAGCTCTGGAGCTGCTGCCCCCCGAGCTGAGTGCTCGGGTGCGGCTCTGCCCGGCCCCTCTGGTGGAGGGGACCCTGGCCGCCGTGGTGGCGGCCGGCGCGGGTCTGGGGCTCGATGAGGTGGCCGCCGAGGCCATGGCGGGTCTGCAGGCCAAGGTCGCCATGCTGGGGCAGGGGCTGGCACCGGTAGTTGCTGTGCCTGAGCCCTCTTCTGCGGCGACCCTCTGCTGGCGCCATCGGGTGTGCAATCCCCACGGCCTGCACGTGCGCCCCGCCGCCAAACTGGTGGCGGCCCTCAAGCCGTTCGATGCCGAGCTCACCCTCTACAAGGGGGAGAAGGGGATCAACCCCCGCAGCCTGACCCGGCTCGCCATGCTGGATGTGCGCTGCGGGGACGAGATCGAGCTGAGGGCCAGCGGCCCCGAGGCGGAGCAGGCGATCCAGGCCTTCAAAGCCGTGGCCGAGGGGCGCTTCGGGGAATAGTCCGGCAGGCATATGGCAGCATAGAAGAGAGGGGCCCAGGCCACTCTCTTTCGTTTTTATCTGCCATTTATTGCTGCACGAGTGGATCTATCTGCCAAAGCTTCATTTTTCGCCATAATGTGGTGCGACTGATCCCCAGTTGCCGGGCCATCAGGCCGATCTGGCCCTGACAGGCCAGGGCGCTGCGCCGGATCGCCTGGCACTCCAGCTCGGCCAGGCTGAGCAGGGGTTGCCCCACCACCTCGTCTGCCAGCAATCGATGACCATGACGAATGGCGACGGGCAGGGCCTCCGGGGGGATGGGGGCGTCGCCGCCATGCAGCAGGGCGTGTTCGACGGCACTGCGCAGCTCCCCCAGGTTGCCGGGCCAGGGGTAGGCCAGCAGGCAGTCCAGGGCCGCCGGGCTGAAGCGGCGATGGGGCGCTCGCCCCCGGGCGTTCAACTGCTGGCCAATGAGGGCGGGCAGGTCGGCCCCGCGCTCGCGCAGGCTGGGCACCCAGAGTTCGCAGGCCTGCAGCGCATAGAGCAGCTGGCGGCCGAACTGTCCCTCCTGCACCCTCTGCTCCAGCGAAGCACTACTGGTGGCGATGATCCGCACCCTCAAGGGCAGAACCCGGGCCGAGTCGAAGCGCTGGATTCGGCCCGTCTTGAGCAGTTGCAGCAGGGCCGCCTGCATGGGCGGCGCCAGATACTCTATCTGCTCGAGCACCAGGGTGCCGCCATGGGCCAGTTCGAACTTGCCGGCCCGCTCCTGTCCCGCCTCATCGGAACCCATCAGCTCCAGCGCCATCCGCTCCGCTGGCAGGGCCTGGCAGTTGAACAGGATGAGCGGGCCGTCGGCGCGCTCGCCGGCAAAGTGAATGGCCTCGGCGATCTGCCCCTTGCCCACCGCCTCCTCGCCGCGCAGCAGCATGGGCCCCGCACTCTGGGCCGCCTGTCTGGCATGGCGCAGCAGCGTGCGCATGGGGCCGGACTCCCCCACCAGGGTGGAGAGTTCGGGCACCGACTGGCGCAGCTGATGGATGGCCCTCAACCGATCGGCGGGGTGGATCAGGGCGATGAAGCCGACCCCGTCCGGCCCCGGCAAGGGCTTGAGGCTCATCAGGGCGTTGATGAACTCCCCGTCCTGCTCGCCGATCCGCTCCAGGGTCAGCTCCACGTGGCTAAGGGGGGTCTGCCCCTCGATGGCGAGCCGCAGCCGCTGGGGCAACAACAGGTGCTGGGTCAGCGGCTGGCCGAGGCTGCGTTCGGGATCGAGACGCAGTTGCCGCGCCGCCAGGGCGTTGAGGTAGCGCAACCGTCCCTGGGGATCCCAGGCCAGCACGCCGTCATCCATGCCATCGAGTAGGGCATACAGTTCGCTCAGGTGATGCTGGGATTCCTGCATCAGGGTCTCCGCCCGCAGCAGGTTGGCCAGCTCGCGCCCGGCGCTGACGGTGAGGGCTAGATCGCCGGCCGTGGCGGCTTCCAGCTTGCACGCCAGGGCGACGATGGCGACCTGGCGGCCATGGCTGTTGTAGACCGGGCTGGCGCAGCAGTGCCAGGGGTGGAGGGTGCGGTTGAAATGCTGGATGCCGCTGACGGTGAGGGGCGTGCCCGTCAGGGCCGCCAGGTTGACGGCATTGGTGCCGATGCGCCCCTCGCTGAAGAAGGCGCCGGGGCCAAAACCGAGGGCCTCCAGCTCTGCCAGGGTTTCGCCGTGGCCGGTGCGGGCCAGCAGGCAGCCGCTCTCGTCGGTCAGCAGCAGGGCGCAGGGGCGCCCCTCCATGTATTCGTAGAGATCCTCGAGCGCCATCTCCCCCGTGGTGAGCAAGTCCCGCTTGCGCTGGCGCAGGCTGTGCAGGGTCTGGCCCCTGGCGCTGTGGGGCGGGTGCCAGAGCTCCCGGCTGGTCTGGTGGGCGCAGCGCAGCCAGGAGGCCTGCAGGTCGTCGGGCCAGGACGGGTGTGGCTGGATGGATGGCTGGATCACGGCGAATTCCGGCATGGGGCTAATCCACCATTTAACCACGGCGGGTTGGCCGATTCAGTGACCCCCCTCAGAGGTTCGCCTCCTCACCCCCCTCGGCAAACTGCCGCTCCAGCCAGTGGCAGAAGGTGCGGCACTGGTGGCCGCCATCGCTCTCCTGATGGACCAGCAGGCTCCAGCTCGGGCCGGGGACCCTGTGGCTGGAGAGGGGTTGCAGCAGTCCCTGCTGGCGGGCCGTGCGGGAGAGTCGCTCGCTCACCAGCGCCACCCCCAGGCCTGCCTGGGCGGCATCCAGCAGCAGACCGGGATCGGAGAAGTTGAGCCCCTGGGTGAGCAGCTGCAGATCCTCGCCCCCTTTGAGGGTCCAGTGGTGCCAGTCCATCTCCCGTTCCCCGTGCAGGGTGGTGCGCTCCTGCGCCGGTTGTGCCAGCACCGCCGGGCTCGCCACCGGCAGCAGCCGATCCGCCAACAGCGGCTGATGGCGGCACTCCACCTGGGGTGCCAGGCCCCAGCGCAGCGCTATGTCTATGGTCTGCTCGGCCATGTTCGGGGTGTCGTCGCCGGTGAACAGCCAGAGATCGATGCCGGGATGCTGGCGGTGGAAATCGGCCAGCCGGGGCAGCAGCCAGTGGCGGGCGATGGCGGTGCTGGTGTTGAGCACCAGCTGGTTCGGCTTACGGTACTGCTCAAGCCGCTGGATCCCCACCGCCAGTTGCAGCAGTACCTTCTGGGTGGTTTCCAGCAGATCCTGGCCCGCGTCGGTCAGGGCTACGGAGCGACCCTGCCGATAAAACAGGGGCTGGCCGATCAGCTCCTCCAGGGAGCGGATCTGCTGGCTGATGGCAGACTGGGTCAGGTGCAGCTCCTGCGCCGCCTGATGAAAACTGCCGAGCCTGGCCGCCGCCTCGAAGCCCCGCAGCACGTTGAGGGGAGGCCAGTGTTTGAACATCATTGATTAGCTCCACTTATCACTTTTACCGAAAATCGATCGTTTGTTACCCACCTCTCGGGAGAATAGTCTATTCCCATCGTCAACAACCTTAATAGTACCTAATCAGAGAGGCTGAGATGCGCGAGCAGGGAATGATGGCAGCAGGCTGGTTTATGCCCGGCGAATGGTGCCGGCACGCGGCGACCTGGATGGTCTGGCCGCACAACAAGGCGCTGTGGGAAAACGGCTGGGGGGTGACCCTGGCTCAGGTGCAGCAAGACTTCGCCCGGGTGGTCAACGCCATCGCCCGCTTCGAACCGGTGAACCTGGTGGTGGATCCCGCCGCACAGGCCGAGGCTCGCGCCCTGTGCGGCGAGGGGGTGCGCTTCATTCCCCTGCCGGTGGATGACAGCTGGTGCCGGGACTCTGGCCCCACCTTCATCTGCCACCCCGAGCTCGGCACCGCTGGGGTCAGCTGGCGCTTCAACGCCTGGGGGGGCAAGTCGGCCCACGGTCTGGACGAGGGGCTGGCGCGGCGTGTCCTCAACAGCCTGGAGCTGGATTGCATCGGCAGCTTCCTCGCCAACGAGGGGGGCGCCATCCACGTGGACGGCGAGGGCACCCTGATCACCACGGAATCCGTGCTGCTCAACAGCAACCGCAACCCCGGCATGAACAAGCGGGAGATCGAAGGGATCTTCAGCCGCCTGCTCGGCATCGAGAAGACCATCTGGCTACCGGGGGATCCGGATCACGTCACCGGCGACATGACGGACGGTCACGTGGACGGGGTCTGCGCCTTCAGCCGCCCCGGCCACCTGCTGGTGGATGCGACCCTGGATGCGAACTCCATCTATGGCCGGGTCGTGCGGGAGAACCGCCGCGCCCTGGCCCTGGCCACCGATGCCAGGGGGCGATCCTTCGAGTGCCTCGAGCTGTTCGAGGCGAGCGAGGCGGTGGACGCCGAGGCCGAGGTGTTCTGCGCCTCCTACACCAACTTCTACATCGCCAACGGCGCCATCATCATGCCTGCCTACGGCGTGGCAGCAGACGAGGCGGCGGGCGAGGTGCTGAGGCTCGCCTTCCCGGACAGGCAGCTGGTGCCGGTGCGCATCAACCAGCTGGCCCACGGCGGTGGCGGCATTCACTGCATCACCCAGCAGCAGCCGGCCTGGCCGTTGCAAGGTCAAGGATAGGGACGCGCCTCGCCGGGTGAACCCGGCGAGGCTCCATGACGGGATCAGGGAGGAGAGATTCATGAACAAGGTCGTCGCAACCATGCAGTTTGTCTATCAGCAGGAGTGCATGTCAGGGAGGGTATACGGATGAGCAAGATAGTCGTCGCCACCACGCAATTCGCCTGCAGCTGGGAGCTGGAGCACAATCTGGACATGGCGGAGAGCCTGGTACGGGAAGCCGCCGCCAAGGGGGCCAACCTGGTGCTGTTGCAGGAGCTGTTCGCCACCCCTTACTTCTGCATCGAGCAATACCACGGTCATCTGGCGCTGGCGGAACCGTTCGAGCAGAGCCGGGTGCTGCGCCGCTTCTCGGCCCTGGCGCGGGAGCTGGGGGTGGTGTTGCCCATCAGCTGGTTCGAGCGCGCGGGCAACGCCTACTTCAACTCCCTGGCGATGGCGGATGAGGATGGCCGGCTGCTCGGGGTCTATCGCAAGACCCATATCCCGAACGCCATCGGCTATCAGGAGAAGGAGTACTTCAGCCCGGGGGACACAGGGTTTCGGGTCTGGGACACGGCCGCCGGCCGCATCGGGGTCGGCATCTGCTGGGATCAGTGGTTCCCGGAGGCGGCCCGTGCCATGGCGCTGCAGGGGGCCGAGCTGCTGCTCTATCCCACCGCCATCGGCTCCGAGCCGGGTGCGGCCGCGCTCGATTCGCGGGATCACTGGCAGCTGACTCAGCGCGGTCACGCCGCCGCCAACATCATGCCGGTGATCGCCGCCAACCGCATCGGACGCGAGGTGGCGACCCGGGATCCCGAACTTCAGATGCGCTTCTATGGCTCCTCCTTCATCACGGATCACAAGGGGGCCCTGCTGGCCGAGGCGGACAGGGACAGCCAGGGGGTGCTAGTGCAGGCGCTGGATCTGGCCGCCATGGCGGAGGAGCGGCTTTGTTGGGGCATCTATCGGGATCGCCGCCCCGAGATGTATGGCGCCTTGCTGAGTCTGGACGGACGCAGCCATCGGGGAGGGCGTCCATCATGAGCGCTTTGACCAAGATAGCCATGGGGCTGGCCCTGCTGCTGAACGTAGGGGTTCAGGCCGAGGAGGCGCAGGAGGAGAAGGTGCTGCGCCTCTACAACTGGTCCGATTATTTCGCCCCCGATACCCTGAGCGCCTTCACCAGGGAGACAGGGATCCGGGTCATCTACGACGTGATGGACAGCAGCGAGACCCTGGAGGCCAAGCTGATGGCGGGTCGCAGCGGGTATGACCTCATCTTCCCCGGCGATACGGTGGCAGAGCGGCTGATGCGGGCGGGCAGTCTGCAGCCCCTCGACAAGGGCAAGTTGCAGCACCTTGAGGACATAGACCCCGAGCTGGTGCGCTTGCAGCAGGCCTATCCCCATGCGAAGGAGGCCGTGGTGCCCTACACCTGGGGCACCATAGGGCTCACCTACAATGCGGATGCGATCAAGCAGCGGATGCCGGATGCCCCGGTGAACAGCCTAGACATGCTGTTCAAGCCCGAGCTGGCGGCAAAATTTGCAGATTGCGGCATCTCGGTCGTGGACTCCCCGGACGAGGTGCTGGCTGTGGTGCTGCACTACCTTGGGCGGGATCCCCGCAGCGGCAAGGCGGCGGATCTGGAGGCGGCCCTGGCCCTGCTCAAAGGGTTTAAGCCCTATATCCGCAAGTTCCAGTCCCAGCCGGTGACCCAGCTGGTGAACGGGGATCTCTGCCTCTCTCTGGGTTACAGCGGCGACATGACCCAGGCCAGGCGCGCGGCCGCCGAGTCAGGCAAGGGGGCCGACTTCGAATACAGATTGCCGAAGGAGGGGAGCACCATCTGGATGGACACCATGGCGATCCCGACGGATGCCCCCCATCCTGAATATGCCTATGCCTTTATCAACTTCGTGATGCGTCCTGCCAACATGGCGGCCATCACCAACAGCACCGGCTATCCGACCGCCAGTGCCAAGGCCAAGCCCATGGTGGATGCCACCATGACGGCCAACCCGGATATCTACCTGGACGAGGCCAGCTACCAGCGGCTCATTCCGGGCCAGGATATCGCTCAATCCCAGATGCGTGCCCGCATGCGAGCCTGGACTCGCTTCAAGAGCAGCCTCTGAACCTTAGGAGTAGAAAGATGTTTTCCCGACGCCATGTATTGAAACAGCTGGTCGCCCTCGGCGCCATCGCCGGGTTTGGCAGCCTGCCCGGCGCCCGCTCGGCCTTCGCCGCCGGCGAGAGCAGTGTCGCCGGTCGCTACCACATGCCGGAAGAGTCCTCCCCCCAGGCTCAGGTCTGGGTGGCTTTTGGCGCCAACAGCGAGATCTGGGGTCGCAACTACAAGGACGTGCAGGCCACCATAGGCCGCTTGGTGAAAGCCATGGCCCCCTACACCCGGGTCAACGTGCTCTGTCACGAGGAAGAAGAGGATCTGGCGCGCCAGCTGTGCGGCGAGCGCAACACCCACTTCATCCACGCCGTGATGGATGACATCTGGCTGCGGGATACCGGCGGCGTCTTCGTGCAGGATGAGCAGGGGGAGCTCGGGCTGGTGGACTTCAACTTCAACGGTTGGGGAGACAAGCAGGAGCACAGCTATGACGCCAGGATAGCCTCCCTGGTGAGCCGTCAGGCGGACGCTTATTACCAGCAGAGCGATCTCATCGGCGAGGGGGGCGGCATAGAGGTGGACGGCAACGGCACCGCCATCATGACCGAGAGCAGCTGGATCAACAGCAACCGCAATCCGGGCCTTACCAAGGCTCAGGTGGAGGCGGAGCTCAAGGCCAACCTGGGGCTGCGCAAGATCATCTGGCTGCCGGGGATCAAGGGCCGTGACATCACGGACGCCCACGTAGACTTCTACGCCCGCTTCGTGCGCCCCGGGGTGGTGGTGATCAACATGGACAATGATCCCGACTCCTACGACTACAAGGTGACCCGCCAGCACCTGGCCATCTTGCAGCAGGCGGCGGACGCCGATGGCAACAAGCTGGAGCTGCATCAGCTGCCACCCCCGCTCGGTGGGCGAGACAATAAATTCAGCCGCAGCCCGGACTTTGCCGCCGGTTACATCAACTACCTGCCCATCAACGGCGCCGTCATCACCCCCCAGTTCGGGGATGCCAAGGCCGACCGTTACTGCCGGGATCTGCTGGCCCGTCTCTATCCGGGTCGCAAGATAGTGCAGATCGATATAGATCCTGTGGCCGCCGGTGGCGGTGGCATCCACTGCATCACCCTGCATCAGCCTGCCTGATATCCTGCTCTGGCTGTTTATGCCGGAATGAAATACTAAAGGGGCGCCTCGGTGCCCCTTGTCATTGCTGTCGTAAGATGGCGCACCTGGGTCAGATCCCCGTCATGCCGATCTCGTCGAGCTGGACGTGGGCGGGTTGGCGCAGGGTGTAGAGCACGGCCTCGGCCAGATCTTCCACCTGTAACCAGCCGGGCTTGCGCTCACTGGCGCAGGTCGGGGGCGGCACCTGTACCAGGCCGGGGCAGAGGGTATGCACCCTGATGCCCTGATGTTGCACCTCTTCCCGCAGCGCCTTGGCGAAGCCCAGCACCGCAAACTTGGCAGCGCAGTAGACGTTGGCCCTAGCGTAACCGTGCTTGGCGGCCTGGGAGGCGATGTTGATGATGGTGCCGTGGCGGCGGGCCAGCATGTCCGGCAGGCAGGCCTGGGTCAGCAGGAAGGTCCCCTTGGCGCAGGTGTTCATCACCCTGTCCCACTCCGATTCCGGCAGATCCTGCACCAGATGGTCGCTGCCGACCCCGCTGTTGTTGATCAGCAGATCGATGGGGCCGAGCAGGGCGCTGGCCTGGGCGTGCTGGGCACGCACCTGGGGGCCGTCGCACACATCCAGCACCAGGGGCAGCACTCTCACCCCGTATTTCGCGCTCAGGCGAGCGGCCTCTTGCTCCAGCAATGACTGGCGACGGGACGCCAGGACAAGTTCCACCCCCTCACGGGCCAGGGCCTCGGCGATGGCCAGTCCGATACCGCTCGCGCCGCCGGTGATCAGGGCGCGTGTTGCTCTCAGTTCGTTCATCTTGTGTTCCTCCGAAGTGTTGGAGGCATTGTGGCGATATGGGCGCCGGGGAGGTAGGGGAGGGAGGTTGGCGATTCGAACCCTGGTTCGGATTTGTCGCAAGGGATTCGAACTTTGGTTCTAGGCTAATGTTGAGACTATCCAGGGGTCAGAGCCTACACCTTGATCTTGAAAACAAAACGCCGCCCGAGGGCGGCGTGTCACATCATGGCAGCGCCTTCTCCTGGGGTGGCGCTACCACCTTGCCCTGGGGTTGTGCCGGCTGGTCGCTGGCGGGATGTTCATCCTCCTTGATCCAGGCATCCAGCAGGGTGTAACCCACCGCCAGCACCACGGGGCCGATGAAGAGGCCGATGATCCCCATGGCCAGCAGGCCGCCGATGACCCCGACCAGGATCAGGATGAGGGGCAGGTCGGCACCCCGCTTGATGAGGAAGGGGCGCAGGAAGTTGTCCATGGTGCCCGCCAGCACGGACCAGACCAGCAGGAAGGTGCCCCAGGTGGTGTCACCGCTCCAGTAGAGGTAGCCGACGCTGGCCAGCAGCACGGGGAAGGGGCCGATCTGGGCCACGATCAGCAGGAACATCAGCACCACCAGGATCATGGTGTAGGGGATGCCGGCGATGAGCAGGCCAAAGCCCGCCACCGAGGATTGCACCAGGGCGGTGACCACGACCCCCATGGCGACGGCCCGGATGGCCTGTGAAGCGAGCACTGTGGCGTTGTCGCCGCGCTGCCCCGCCAGCCGGTGGGCGAAACGGCGGATGCCGTCGGCGGCCTTCTCGCCGGAGTGGTAGAGCAGGCCGCAGATGGCCACGGTCAGCATGAAGTGGACGAACAGCAGGCCGAGGTTGCCCGCCTGAGCCGCCAGCCAGCGGGCGGTCTGACCGAAGTAGGGGGCCAGCTTGGCAAACAGTACCTGGCCGCCGCTCGCCAGGATTTGCTGCCAGAACTCATACAGCTTGTCACCGACCACCGGCACCTGTTGCAGCCAGAGCAGCTCGGGGGGCGGCGAGTGGCTGAGCTCGGTGCCGAGCTCTATCAGCATGGGTGCCTTCTCCGCCACGTTGGCCAGGGTCATGAACAGCGGAATGACGAACATCAGCAGCAGTATGCTGCTCATCAGCAGCGCGGCAAGGGCCCGTTTGCCCCACAACAGGCGCTGGGCCATCTGCATCAGCGGCCAGGTGGCGATGGTGATCATGGTGGCCCACACCAGGGCGGGCAGGAAGGGGCGCAGCACCATGAAACACGAGACGATGAGCAGGCTGAGGAACAGCACACCCAGGGTGATCTTGGCCAAATCCACTTTTTTCATAGCTATCGCATTCCCTTTAATGAGGGGTTGGGCCCCGGGATCGGGAGCCGGGGTTGATGAAACGCAGTGACCACCAGAGGCCGGCACTGAGCCAGAGCCCCAGGCAACCCAGCAGCACACCCTGCCCCGCCAATATCAGCAGGGAACTGCTGGTAAGCAGGGGCAGGACGAGCAGCAGGCCGCCGATACCCAGGCTGCCGGTCAGCGCCAGCAAGGGACCGCCGAGGGGCGGGACTGGGTGTCGTTCGAGTGGGAACAGATTACCCGATACCAGCCCCAGGGTGAACATGGTGAGCCCGGCCAGGGCGCTGGACTGGGTGAACCAGGCCCCGATCAGGCTGGCGAGGAGGAGGGCCCACCAGGGGGCCTGCCGGTCCGCCAGGGCGCAGAGCGGGGTACGCAGGGCCAGCAGCAGGGCACCGAGCCCCAGCCCCGCCACCACGTCCGAGATGAAATGCACCCCGAGCCAGACCCGGGCCAGCCCGGCCAGGGCCGCCAACAGCAGCGCCAGACTGAGGCTCTGCCAGGCCCTGAGCCCGGGCAGCCAGCCGAGCACCATGCCCCAGCAGAGCAGGGCGGAGGCGGTGTGGCCGCTCGGCATGCCAAAGCCCTGGGCACTGCGCTGGCCGAGGGCAGGATCCAGGTGGAAGGGTCTGGGCCAGCCCACTCCCTCCTTGGCGAGCTGCACCAGCAGGGTGAGCAACCCCATGGCAAACAGCAGTCTCCGGAGTCTCTGCCAGCCCAGCAGGGGGAGCAGCAACAGGGCGAGAGCGAGTTGCGCCGGGGCGCTGCCGAGCAGGTTGCCAGCCTCCAGCCACTGGGCGTTGGGCCCGAGCCAGCGCTGCAGACGCTGGATCAGGGGCAGCTCGGTTCTGTGCAATGGACTGGTGTGCGCGCTGAAATCCGTTTGCCAGGCGACCGGGCTCTCGGGTACCTCCCCGAGCCTGGGGGCCAGCCAGTCGAGCTGCGCAGGGAAGCGCCGCTGGTCATCTGGCAGCAAGGCCGGTTCTATCAGCCTAGCGTTGAGAATTTCACCGCCGAGGTTCGGGGCTTGCAACAGGGAGACAAAGCCCGAACCTCGCTGGGCCTGGATGGGGGCCAGTGTCTGGCAGGCGAACAGCTGGGCCCGCTGCCAGCGTCCCAGCTCGGCGGTGATGCGCCCCGGCAACCCTGTCTCCTCGTAGAGCTCCCGCAGGGCCGCCTGCGCCGGGGTCTCCCCCTCGTCGATGTAGCCGCCGCTCAGGCTGTAGCGGCCGGAGATCCTGTCTTGCACCAGCAGCAGTTGTTGCTGGTGGCGGATCACGCAGGCGGCCGCGCTGGGAGGCGCTTGCCCGGCCTGGACGGCGAGCAGGGGCGACAGCAGCAGAAACAGGAAAAAACAGGCGCGGATCATGGCGGGTCCGTGGGGCTGGGGAATAGGGCAAGGGTCACAGAAATCAGCGACTTGGGCAATGTTTACCGACGCATCCCTGTCGCAACTGACGCAGCGCAGGGCCAATCTGGGCCGCAAGGATTGCCGTTGGCAGAGGCAGTCCCTAGTATTGGCGGCTATTGTTCCTTTCACTCAACTCATCTTGGGGCTTTCCATGAGACAGTTTGGCTTTTTCCTCGGGGTCGCCATCGGCGTCATCTTGATACTGTTCGGCAGCATCGTCATCTTCCAGGCGTTGCCCGCCGCGCTGGACGTACTGGAGATGCCAAGCCGCATCCCCTTCGTGCGCGAGGTGTACACCTGGCTGATGACCAGTGCCAACGGCCTCACCAACCAGCTGGAACAGAACTTCCTGGAAGCGTTCCAGACGGTGCTCAAGCTGATACTGCTCATCACCTTCATGTGGGTCTGCGTCAAGCTGGTCAACATGGGGGTCTTGATCATCCGGGCCGGGGTCGATCTTATCCGCACCGCCATCGAACACAGCGAAGACAAGGTTGCCAAGTCGGACGAGCAGGATCGTCACCTCTAAGGTTCACTGCCTCATCGCGGATAAACAACAGGGCACCCCGGGGTGCCCTGTTTGCATGGTGGAATATATCGCCATGGATTAGTTGAGTAGCTTTTCAAGCTCCGCTTCTGCATCCGCCCTGGCCTGGTTGCCCTGCTCGGCAGCCTGGCTCTCCAGCTTGTCGGCTTCCGCCTTCACCGCCCCGGCGGCGGCGCTCGTTGTTTGTTTGGCGCTGTCGGTGGCCGCCTTGCTGGCCTGTTGCTGGACGGTGGCTGCCGCGCCGCTCGCCTGCTTGGCCCCGTTGGTCACGGCCTGGGTAGCCTGTTGCTGGACGGTGGCTGCTGCACCGCTCGCCTGTTTGGCTCCCTTGCTCACGGCCTGAATGGCTTGCTGCTGCAAGGTGGCGGCATCGCTCACCGCCTTGGCGGCCTGCTGCTGAGTGCTGGTGGCGCCGCTGACGGCCTGCTTGGCGCCGTCGGTGGCCGCCTTGGCGGCCTGCTGCTGAGTGCTGGTGGCGCCGCTGACGGCCTGCTTGGCGCCGTCGGTGGCCGCCTTGGCGGCCTGCTGCTGAGTGCTGGTCGCGCCGCTGACGGCCTGTTTGGCGCCGTCGGTGACAGTCTTGGTGGCCTGCTGCTGAACGCTGGTGGTCGCGCCGCTGACGGCCGGCTTGGCGTTGTCGGTGGCCGCCTTGGTGGCCTGCTGCTGAACGCCGATGGTCGCGCTGCTGACCGCCTGCTTGGCACCGTCGGTGACCGCCTTGGTGGCCTGCTGCTGAACGCCGGTGGTCGCGTCGCCGACCGCCCGTTTGGCGGAATCCGTCACCGCCTGGTTGGCCTGTTGCAGGGTGCCGGTGAGGCTCTTGTTCACCTGCTGGGTCGCCGCGCCGGTGGCGCCGTCGACCGCCTGCCTGGCGGAGCCGGAAATGGCCTGGGTCGCACTCTGCTGCATGGCGCCCACCATGTTGCCTAGCAATGAGCCGCCGGATCCCGTCATGGCCTTGCCGACCCCGCCGAGGGCGGTGGCGGCAGGGCTGGCGCTCTGCCAATCCTGCATGGTGCTGGGCCAGGTGGGGGTGGCCCCATTCGTGTTCTCACCGAATACCTGGGTCGCCCCGTCCCCTTTTTGCAGCATGACGGCGAGCTGGTTGGTGTCGGCGTTCCACACCATGCCTGCCTGCTTGGCGATATCCGGCACGGGGGCATAGCGGGAGACCACGTAGAACAGCGGCCCCTCCTGTTGCAGCTCATTGGCGGTCTTGAGCAACTGCATGGTGGTGTCGTAGTTGGGGCCCAGCATGGCGGTCATCCGATCCTTGATGATCGGCTGCTCGAACAGATTCGCCTCGTTCGGGTCGAAACCGACAAGGGGCTTGAGTAGGGCCCACATCAGTTGACTGGTGGGGCTCATCAGCAGGAGGGGGGCAACGCAGGCTGACAACATCAGGCTCAGGCAGGCAGCCTTGAGCAACGGCATGATACGCATTGACAACATATCCAATAATTATTTGATTAATAAGGTAATATTCTGTGCATTCCCGACAGTATCACCTGAACTGGTTCGCCTGCTCGATGGATGGAGCCAGCGGGCGCTGGCAGGCTACCATATTGCCCCCGGAATGCCAGATGGGCCGTCACTTTTTGGTCAAGTAGACGACGGCGATGGTCGCCTTTATGGATCGGGTTCTTTCGTCACAGGTCGCTTGTCATGATTAAATTCGTACTCCCGCTGTTTGCCCTTGCCGGGATCGCCGGTGCCCTGGCGGATCCGGTCAAGGTGCAGACCCCAGCTCGCCATTCGGTGGGCGCGGATCTGGTGCTGCCCCTTGGCTCCCTGCCGGAACGGGTCTGCTGGTATCAGGATCAAAAGTTCTCCCCGGGGGCCCGCATCCAGCTGGGGGATATCTGGCTGGAGTGCGCCCCGCAGGATCCGCAGGAGAGCAACGGCCCGTTGGCCTGGCGTGAGCCTCAGTTGTATCAGAGCGCCCCGCAGAGGGCCCCCAATCGGCAGACGATCGTCGTGGGTCAGTGAGCGTTTTCTTGATCCAGCTACAGACACGGGCGTGATCTCTATCGCATAATGCGGCACTTTCTTCTCTCGACTGGGATCTAAGCAAATGGCTCGTCGCTCCTCCAATATGCAACGTCGTCGCAGTAGCTGGTGGTATAAACGCCTGTTGGTACGGGAACGGGCAGAGCGCGAAGCGCGTTCCGTTCGGGATTGATGATTAAATAGATGCGGGGCCTCAGGGCCCCGTATCTACCTGTTTCCAGGAACAGAAAAGGAGGCCGTTTGGCCTCCTTTTTTATTGCCTGTCAGATGGTTAGCGCTGCAGTGCGGCCAGTGCCAGCTCGATGCGCCTGGCGTATTCAGGATCCGCCTGCTCGAAGTGCTTCAACTGGGCGCTGACGATGGCGTCATCTTCCACGTTGACCAAGGATCGCGCCAGGTTGGCGGCGAGGCGTGCACGCTGTGCCTCATCCATCAGGCGGAACAGATCCCCCGGCTGGCTGTAGTAGTCGCTGTCATAGTCGCGAAAATCGTAGTGCAGGGCCGCCCCTTCCAGGCTCAGGGCCGGTTCGTGCTGGCCGCTCGGGGTCTGGGTGCCAAAACGGTTCGGCTGATAGTTGGGGCTGGCGCCGCCGTTGCTGTCTGCTCGCATGGCGCCGTCGCGGTGGGCACCACTGAACGGGCAGCGCGGGGCGTTGACCGGCAGCAGGCCGTGGTTCACCCCGAGGCGGTAGCGCTGGGTGTCGCCGTAGGAGAAGAGCCGCCCCTGCAACATGCGATCCGGCGAGAAGCCGATGCCGGGCACCACGTTGGCCGGGGTGAAGGCGGCCTGCTCCACGTGGGCGAAGTAGTTGTCCGGGTTCTTGTTGAGTTCCAGCACCCCGAGCGGGATCAGCGGGTAGTCCTTGTGGGGCCACACCTTGGTGAGATCGAAGGGGTGGATCGCGTAGGTGTGGGCCTCGGCCTCCGGCATCACCTGCACATAGACCTTCCAGCGCGGGAAGTCGCCCCGCTCTATGGCGTTGAACAGATCCGCCTGGCTGGTTTCCCTGTCCTGACCGACGGCGGTGGCGGCCTCTTCATCGGTGTAGAAACTGTGGTCCTGCTCGGTCTTGAAGTGGAACTTGACCCAGAAGCGCTCGTTGGCGTCGTTGATGAAGCTGAAGGTGTGGCTGCCGTAGCCGTTCATCTCCCGCAGGCTCTTGGGGATGCCGCGGTCGCTGAAGAGGATGGTGACCTGGTGCAGTGACTCCGGGTGGCGGGACCAGAAGTCCCAGGCGGCGGTGGCGCTGCGCAGGTTGGTGCGGGGATCCCGCTTCTGGGTGTGGATGAAGTCCGGGAATTTCAGCGGATCGCGGATGAAGAAGACCGGAGTGTTGTTGCCCACCAGATCCCAGTTGCCCTGCTCGGTGTAGAACTTGAGGGCGAAGCCGCGCACGTCGCGCTCGGCATCGGCGGCCCCCTTCTCACCGGCCACGGTGGAGAAGCGCAGGAACACCGGGGTCTGCTTGCCGACGGCGTTGAACAGGTCGGCCTTGCTGAACGCGCTGATGTCGTGGGTCACGGTGAAGGTGCCGTAGGCGCCCGAGCCCTTGGCGTGGACTACTCGCTCCGGGATGCGCTCACGATCGAAGTGGGCGAGCTTCTCCATCAACCAGATGTCTTGCATCAGCACCGGGCCACGGGGGCCGGCGGTGAGGCTGTTGTTGTTGTCGACGACGGGGGCGCCATTGGCGCTGTGCAGGGTCTTGTCGGTCATGATGCGGCTCCTTGTGTTGATGGAGGCACTCTACCCAAGGGGCGAAAGCGGGGCCAATCGGCCATGCCTAAGTGTTTGATAGATGAACCAAATGGAGTTGGCGGTGGACGCAAAGGGCGCTATGTTGGACGGATATTCACAGCGCAGGGAGGAGAGAAGATGGTTGAGATCAGGATCCGTCAGACGGAGGTCGGCGATGCCGAGGGGCTGCGGGATCTCTATGCCATGCCCAAAGCCCAGGCGGGCACCTTGCAGCTGCCCTATCCGACCCTGGCCATGTGGCAGCAGCGGCTGGCGGAGCGTAGCGGCTACGGCCTGGTGGCCATGGTCGACGATCTGCTGGTGGGGGATCTCAGGCTCTCTGTCGAGCCGAACCCGCGGCGCCGCCATGTGGCCTCTTTTGGCATGGGGGTGCGGGATGACTGGGCTGGCCGCGGGGTGGGCTCGGCCCTGCTGGGGGCGGCGGTGGATCTGGCGGACAACTGGCTCAACCTGCAGCGCCTGGAGCTGACCGTTTTCAGTGACAACGCCCCCGCCATCGCCCTCTATCGCAAGCATGGCTTCGTGGAGGAGGGGCGATCCCCCGCCTACGCCTATCGCGAGGGGCGCTTCGTCGATGCCCTGCACATGGGGCGGGTGCGCCTGCCGTGAGACTGTGACTGCCATGAGAGTGAACTTGTCATGATCGATTACCATGCCCGTTTGCGGCCCGCCATCCGGGCGCTGGAGCAGGATCCCGAGCTGAGCCTGAACGAGGTGGCGGCGCTGGCCTGCCTCTCCTGCTACCACTTCCACCGGGTCTTCACCGCCGTGACCGGCGAGTCCCCGGGCGAGATGCAGCGTCGGCTGCGCCTTGAGCGGGCCTGCGCCGCCCTGCGCTACGGCAAGGCGCCGGTCACCAGTGTGGCGCTGGCGGCGGGTTTCTCCAGCTCCCAGGCCTTTGCCAAGGCGTTTCGCAAGCAGTTCGCCATGACCCCGGGGGAGGTGCGCCGCCACCCGGAGCGGCTGCCAAACAGCAAGGCTGGACACCTTGTTGGCAAGGATGGACACGCCCTTCCCGAGGGGCGCGGGCATGATGGGGGTCAGTCAAACGAGAGGAGTTTCAGGATGAAAACCGAACAGATGAGTGCCCGTACCCTGGCCTACATTCGTGTCACCGGCCCTTATGGCGAGGGCTATGACCCGGTCTGCCAGCGCCTCTACCAGTGGGCGGCGGCGCGTGGCCTGGCGGGGGGGGAGTGGATCTTCATCTACCACGACAACCCGGAGGTGACGGCCCCCGCCCTGTGCCGTACCGACATCGGGGTGACGGTGCCGGCGGGCACGGCGGTCTCGGGGGAGGTGGAGTCCCAGCTCATCCCCGCCGGTCGCTATGCCCAGTCCCGCTACGAGATCACGGACAGAAACCAGTACGGACCCCTGTGGCAGGAACATATCGGCGACATCGTGGCGGCCGGGCTGGCCTTCGGCGACGGCCCCTGTTTCGAGCTCTATCACAGCGTGAGCCAGGATCCGCTGCGAGACGACGTGAGCTTCTGCTCCAGTGTCAAAGCCTGATGGTCAGAGACTCTGCTTTTTAGCCATCAGTCAGTCGATATGAGAAGTAAATAAAGAAGGAGCCAGTGATGGCTCCTTCTTGCATCCGGGCCCGTGAGCCCCCGTCGGCAGGGTCGGTGATCCCATGCCGGATCCATGAGAGGGCGCCTGGGATCAGGGCTGGCTGGGCACCTTGTCCCGGCGGGATTTCCACCACCAGCGCAACCGGATCTGGGAGATGAGCATGCCCGCCAGCATCAGGGCGCAGCCGACGATGGCGCGCTCGTCCAGGACTTCGCCGAGCAGCAAGACACCGCCGATGGCGGCGAAGACGGTCTCCAGGCTGAGGATGATGGCGGCGTGGGCCGGATGGGCGCCGCGCTGACCCACCACCTGCAGGGTGTAGCCGATGCCGACCGATACCAGACCGGCGTAGAGCAGGGCCTGCCAGCCCGCCACGGCGCCGGTGAGGGTCGGTACCTCGATGACGAAGGCGGTGGCGAGGCTCAGCAGGCCGCACACCACGAACTGGACGCCGGCGAGGCGGATGGGGGCGACCCGGTTGGAGTAGTGATCCAGCACCAGCAGGTGGATGGCCCAGAACAGGGCGCCGACGACCTGCAACAGATCCCCGTAGCCAATGGTGAAGTCGTCGGTCACGCTGAGATAGTAGAGCCCGGCCATGGCGATGAGGGCGCCGATCCAGGTATTGGCCCCCGTCTTGTGGCGCAACAACAGGCCGATGACCGGCACCAGTATGATGTAGAGCCCGGTGATGAAACCCGCCTTGGCGGCCGTGGTATAGAGCAGCCCCACCTGCTGCAGGGAGGCGGCGCTGAACAACACGGTACCGGCGAGCAGGCCACCCGTCAGCAGCAGGCGGCGCTCAGCGGCCGGTTGCCCGGATGGCGCACTGGGTTGCCGTGACTTGAGCCACCACAGCAGGGGCAACAGGGAGAGGGCGCCGAGCAGGAAGCGCAGGCCGTTGAAGGTGAAGGGGCCCATGTGATCCATCCCCAGGCGCTGGGCCACGAAGCCCAGCCCCCAGATGGCGGCGGCCATCAATAACATCATGTTCGAACGCATGTGAATTCATCCCTGAAGCAGCAATAACGGGAGCACTCCTCGGCTCCTGTCACCACGATACCCGTGTACGGGGGGGATTGTCGCGGGATTTGCGATCGCAGGCTGACCCAACCGCGGGCGGGCCCGAGTCAGCACCGAGGCGGCGGAGTGACCGCCACCAGTGGCGAGAAGGTGGCTACCTTGGCGTGGCTGCTGGCAGGGTCTGGGTCAGCACTGAGATTGCGGAGTGACCGCCACCTGTGGCGAGAAGGTGGCTACCCTGGCGTGGCTGCTGGCAGGCTCTGGGTCAGCATGAGGATTGAGGCGTGACCGCCACCTTGGCTCAGCCGCTGGCCAGCCTGGCCAGCACGGGGATCAGGGCCAGCAGCAATAGGTTGCCCCTGAGGATCCAGATCACCCAGAACTGCTGCTGGGTAGAGACGATGGGGGCCTGCCCCTGGCGCAGGGAGCGGCGCCAGCGATGGAACAGCCGGCTGGGGTAGCCAAAGCTGATGGCCATGACGAAGAACAGCAGCAGCTTGGTGCGATAGCCGTGATTGGCGAACAGGGCGGCGGGGCTCATGGGGTGGGCGAGTACCTGCAACACGCCGGTGATGAAGATGAGCAGCAGCGCCAGGGCCGCCAGATTGTCCGCCAGCAGCAGCTTGCGTACCTGCTCGATGGACATGCCACGCCGGAACAGGAAATAGACCGAGGTCACCGCCCCGGTGAGCGTGATCACGGCGCAATAATGGAGCGCCGTCAGCAGATCCGGGTTCAACATCTGAGCCTGTTCCTTCTCGTCTTGCTCATCGCACGCTTCCTCTTGGTGCCATCTGGCAGGGCTGATATTCTGACATCAGATCGCATCGGACGGTAGCGGGGGCCCGGATTGGCCAAGGGTGACAAGCGGATTGTGACCACGCAGAATTGGTCTCTGGTTGCCAGGATGCGACTGGGGCTTGTCTTGCTATTTCTGCCGGTGCTGATGCTCGGCAGTATCTACTATCTGCACATGGAACGCAGCCTGCAAAATGACTTGCGCCAGCGCCTGCTCGCCACCAATCAACAGCTGCAACACGGCTTCATCGAACCCTATCTCAACGAACTTGAGCGCGAATTCAGCCTGATCTACGAACGGGTCAGGGTTGAGGACTTCAGCGGCCCCACTGTGCTGCACGGCGATCGCTACCGGCAGGAGTGGTCGCTCTACACGAAGATGATGGCGGATCTCATCTACGTCTACGTGGGCACCGCCAGCCGCCAGATCCTGATCTATCCCGACTGGCGAGCGGACGCCGATTTTGACCCCAGAGTGCGCCCCTGGTATCAGCTGGCGAGCCAGCATGTGGGCAAGATGGTCTGGACTGAGCCCTATCTGGATTACAGCGACGGCAACCTGGTGATCTCCCTGGCTCGCGCCCTCACCGATCAACGAAATGAGGTGAAGGGGGTGGTGGCCATCGACGTGGTGCTGGCTCCCTTCTCCGCCCAGCTCAACAACCAGCCCGATGCGGGCTATCAGATGATCATCAACCGCTCCGGCAAGGTGCTGGCCTACCCGGATGCAAACCAGCTGATGAAGGCCATGCCGCATCCCAGGTGGCTCTCCCGCTTCCAGCACAACGAGGGCATCTTCCTGGACGAGGAGTCCCAGCAGTTCGTGGCCTACCGCCGTCTGCCCCACTGGAACTGGGTGCTGATCAGCGTGCAGCCGGCGGCCAGCTTCCAGGCCGTGGTGACCCGCGCCTCCTTCAACGTGCTGGGGGTCGTGGTGCTGGCCAGCGTGCTCTATGCGCTGCTGGCGCTGTTCTGGTCCCGCAACTTCAGGCGCATGCAAAACGAGCTCTCCACCATGATCCGGGAGAGTCGTTTGCGGCCTGACGGTGTGCCCCAGGGGGGGATGCGCGAGCTGAGCCGGGTCTATGCGGAGCTGGCGGAGGTGAGCAAGGATTATCACGAGGTGCGCCAGCAGGCCAACATGGACAAGCTGACCGGCCTCTACAACCGGCGCTTCTTCGATGAGCGGCTGCATCACCTGCTGGCGGAGCAGCAACCCTTCTGCCTGGCCATGCTGGATCTGGACAACTTCAAGGGGGTCAACGACACCTATGGCCACCAGACCGGAGACGTGGTGCTCAGGCGAGTGGCCCATCTGGGGGCCCAGCTGCTGGGGGATCATGGCTGGGTCTGCCGCTATGGTGGCGAGGAGCTGACGGTGCTGTTGATCAACCCCGATGCGGTCTTCTGCCAGATGCTGCTGGAGCAGTACCGGGACCGGGTGGCGGCCCTCGAGTGGCGCGAGCCCGCGCTCAGGATCACCTTCAGCGGCGGGCTGGTGGCCAACACCCCGGGTCTGGATGCCAAGGCGTTGCTGACCCTGGTCGATGCGGAGGTCTATCGCGCCAAGCGGGACGGCAAGAACCGGCTCTATTTCGGTCCCCCCATCGATCTCCCCACCCTGGCGATGCCCTGACGAGAGGCGAGCGGCAGATGAATGGCACAAGAGCCCGGCAGGGCTCCTGGTGATCAGACGGCCAGCTGCCAGCTGAGGCGTGGCCAGTCCAGTTCCTCGGCAACCTGGCGCAGGCCCGGGGCCGGGTTGACCGCATGGGGGTGAGCCACGGCCCGCAGCAGTGGCAGATCGTTGTGGGAGTCGCTGTAGCCATGACTCTCCTGCCAGACATGAGGCTCCCCGCCGAACAGCTGGTTGACGCGACTGACCTTGCCCTCCCGAAAACTCAAGGTACCCCGGGTCTGGCCGGTGAGCCTGCCCTCTTCCTCATCCAGCAGGATGGCGACGCAGTGATCCATTCCCAGCATGCGGGCCATGGGGGCCACCAGGTGTTCGCCGGAGGCGGAGATGAGCACCAGGACGTCACCTCGTTGCCGATGCCACTCGATGCGAGCCAATCCTTCCGGATAGATCCGCTCCCGCAACACCCCTTCGGCGAAGTGCTGGCACAGGCTGTCGAGCCAGGTTCTGGGCTTGCCCGCCAGGGGTTGCAGGGTGAAGGCCATGTATTGGTGCATGTCCATCTTGCCCTGATGGTAGAGGGACATCATGGCCTGCTCCTCGGCAATCATGGCCTCCGGGGCCAGCCCCTCCGCCACCATGTACGCCAGCCAGAGGCTGGCGGAGTCCCCGGCGATCAGGGTCTCGTCCAAATCAAACAGTGCCAGTGCCATGTCCACTCCTCTTGAGGGTTGCCGGCACCCGGGCGCCGGTAGAAAAAAGAATAGGATTCATCAGCTTATGCTACCTCACAGAGCTGATCCCGGGCTATCGCCAGGGTGACGCCCGTGCCCACGGGCAGCAGTTCACAGGCCGAGCGGTTGAGGGCATCCACCGTCAGCAGGCCCGCCGCGCACTCCACTTGGTAGCGGATGACGTTGCCGAGCAGCTGTTGCTGGCGAATGATGCCGGGCAGGCTGGGATCCTGGCTCTGGCTCCCGGCCGGCAGCAGGCTGATGGACTCGGGGCGCAGGGCCAGCCTGCCGTGGTGGTCGGTCCCCAGCAGCGCACGGGCCTGCCCGGATTCGAGCAGGTTGTAGTGACCGATGAAACCCGCCACGAAGGCGTTGGCGGGCCGGGTGTAGATCTGCTCCGGGCTGCCGCTCTGCACTATATGACCCCTGTCCATCAGGAAGACCCGATCCGACAGGGTCAGCGCCTCCTCCTGATCGTGGGTGACGAACAGGGTGGTCAGCTCCAGGTGCTGCTGGATGGCGCGGATCTGTTGACGCAGGCTGCGGCGGATGCGGGCGTCCAGCGCCGACAATGGCTCGTCCAGCAGCAGGATCCGGGGGCGCACCACCAGGGCGCGGGCCAGGGCGACCCGTTGGCGCTGACCGCCGGAGAGTTCACTCGGGTAGCGCTTCGCCAGCAGGGTGAGCTCCACCAGGTCGAGCACCTCCCGCACGCTGCTGGCCAGCTCCCGCCCCGGTTGGGGCTTCATTTTGAGGCCGAAGGCGACGTTGTCCCACACCGTCATGTTCGGGAACAGGGCATAGCTCTGGAACACCATGCCGATGCCCCGCTGCTGGGGCGCCAGCCAGGTGATCTCCTCTCCCATGACCCGGATCTGGCCACCGTCCACCGGGGTGAGCCCGGCGAGGGCCCGCAGCAGGGTGGACTTGCCGCAGCCGGAGGGGCCGAGCAGGGTCACCAGCTCCCCCTTTCGGATGCCGAATTCGATCCCCTCGAACACCCGTGTCTCGCCGTAGGATTTATGCAACTGATTGACTTCTAAGTGGAACATGACTTGTCACCGATGGAATCTGTTGGCCGCCCAGGTGAGCAGCAGGGTCAGCAGGAAGTAACTCATCACCAGGGCGCTGGTGAAGTGGCCCGAGGTGGATCTCATGTTGTAGAGATAGACCTGCAGGGTCTCGTAGCGGGTGCCCACCAGCATGTTGGCGAACACGAACTCCCCGAGCAGGAAGGAGAGCGACAGAAACAGCGCCGCCAGCAGCCCCTTGCGCAGGCAGGGCAGCACCACCAGGGCGAAGGCGCGGGCGCTGCTGGCACCGAGCAGGTGGGCGGCGTCCATCAGATCCTTGAGCGGCACCCCCTGCAGGCTGTTGGCCAGGGCCCGGTACATGAAGGGCAGCACCACGGTGAACCAGGTGCCGATCAGGATCCACGGCGTGCCGATGAGAGGCAGGGGCCCGTCCGCGTAGATCTGCAGCAGACCCACCGAGGAGACCACGGGGGGGACGGCGAAGGGCAGCAGGATCAGCAGATTCATCCAGGGATCCAGCCTTGGGAAGTAGTAAGCCACTACCAACACGGTCGGAACCAGCACAGCCGTCCCCAGCAGCAGGGTGGCGAAGCAGACCAGCAGGCTGCGACCGAAGGCGGCGAGGAAGCGGGGATCCCCCCAGAGCTTCAGATACCACTCCAGGGTCAGCCCATCCGGCAGCAGGGTGGCGCCCCAGCGGGTGGAGATCGAATAGAGGAAGGTGGCCAGCAGGGGCAGCAGCAGGGTCGCCACCAGGGCGCCCAGCACCCACCTCGGCCAGCGCGGTGTCAGGTCACGCATGGGAGTTCCCCTTGTTCAGATAGCTTCGCTTGAGCAGCCACTGGTTGGCGGCGGTCACCACGCCCAGCAGCACCATCAGGATCACCGCCAGCGCCGCCGCCAGGTTCGGTTCGAGGAAGATGTCGCCGGAGACCAGGCTGGCCACTCGTATGGTTACCAGGTTGAAGTTGCCCGTGGTGAGGGCATAGGCGGAGGCATAGGCCCCCACCGCGTTGGCGAACAGGATGATCAGGGTGCCGAGCAGGGCGGGGGTCAGCACCGGCAGGGCCACCTGCCACACGTATTGGCGCGGGCTGGCACCGAGCAGGGCGGCGGCCTGGGGCCAGTCATCCTGCAGGGCATCGAAGGCCGGGTAGAGCAGCAGCAGGGCCAGGGGGATCTGGAAGTAGGTGTAGATGAGGATGAGGCCGCTGCCGGAGTAGAGGTTGAAGCCGTCGATCCAGCCCCAGGATTTGAGCAAGAGCGTGATGGCGCCGTTGATGCCGAGGATGATGATGAAGGCGAACGCCAGCGGCACCCCGCTGAAGTTGCCGGTCATGGTGACGAAGGCCAGCAGCAGGCGCTTGACCCCCTCGCCGCTGTGGCGCAGGGCCGCCGCTCCGAGGGTGCCAATGGCGAGCCCCGCCAGGCTGCTGATGCCGGCGATGCGCAATGAGTTGCCGAAGGATTGCAGGTAGAAGGGAGAGCCCAGGATCTCCTGATAATGCCCCAGCCCCCAGCCATCCGGGGTCTGCAGACTGCCCACCAGTACCCATACCATGGGGGCGAGCTGGAACAGGATCATCAGCAGCGCGAACGGCAGCAGCACCAGGGCGGGCAGCCAGTGACGGCGGGCGCGGCCCTGGCGCGCACCTTGTGCTGTCAGGGTATCAGTGGCGGCAGGCATCATCAGTGGACCTCCCGGTTCTGGCCCGTCTTGAGCAACTGGGGGCCCCTCGGCTTGTCGTGGGACACGCCGAGCAGGTCCGCCATCAGGGCGCAGAGCTGGGTCTGCTGGATTGCGGGCCCAGCCGGCCACTGGGCCACGAAGGCATCCCCGAACAGCCAGAGCGGCACCTGGCGCTCGGCGGGCAGGGTGCCACCATGGCTGCGATCCTCGTTCATGCCGTGATCCGAGGTGATCAGCACCTGATACCCCTCATCCAGCCACTGGGGCAGCAGATCGGCCAGCAGGCTGTCCATGCGCCGCGCCTGGTTGCGGTATTGGGGGGAATCGAGGCCAAATCGGTGGCCCGCATCGTCCACCCCCATGGGATGGATCAGCAGGAAGTCCGGATCGTACCGGCTGCGCAGCCACTCGCCGTCCAGCAGCAGATGGCTGTCGGGGTAGCCGTCATCCCAGTAGAAACAGCCATGCTGGATCGGCAGTTGCTCGTCGTGGGTGAAGCGATCCCGCAGCGGCTGCCAGGGGCTCTGGTTGTAGAGTTCGCTGACCCAGTGATAGGCCGCGGCGGCGGTACGTTTGCCGCCGGCGCGGGCCAGATGGAAGATGGAGTCGTGCTGGCTGAGGCGGCTGATCCCATTGTGGGTGATGCCGCTTGTCACCGGGGGCACGCCGGTCAGTATGCATTCGTAGAGTGGCCGGGAGAGGGAGGGCAGGGCGCAGAACAGGGTCGTGAACAGGCCGCGCTCTGCCTCCACCATGCCTTCGAGGTAGCCCATGGTGTGGGTTACCTCGGCAGACAGGCCATCCACAAGTACCACTATCACCTTGTGTTGCACTGGCATTCCTTACTGCATGTTGATCATGACGGTTTCCTGCCACTGGCGGGGCAGGGCCTTGGAGCTCTGCTCCCAGGCGGCGTGATCCTGGACCGGCTTGGCATTGGCGTACTGCTCGGTCGGCAGCAGCTTGGCCTTCACGTCATCCGGCAGCACCACGTTGTCGCGGATGGGGCGGGCATAGCCGCGGGCCAGGTTGACTTGACCGGCATCGGAGAGGATGTACTCCCGCGCCAGCTTGGCGGCGTTGGGGTTCTTGGCCCACTTGTTGATGATGGTGGTGTAACCGGCGATGACGGAGCCGTCGCTCGGGATCACCACGTCAAACTTGGCGGGGTCTATCTGGTCGCGGTAGTTCAGCGCGTTGAAGTCCCACAGCACCCCCACTTCCACCTCTCCCTTCTCGATATTGGCGATGGTGGGATCGTTCAAGGACAGGCGGCCCTGCTTGGCCAGCTTGCCGAACAGCTCCAGCGCCGGTTTCAGGTTCTTCTCGCTGCCGCCGGTGGCATAGGCCGCCGCCAGCACGCCGTTGTTGGCCTGGGAGGCGACACCCACGTCACCCAGGGTCACCTTGTAATCGCCACCCAGCAGGGACTGCCAGCTGGTGGGGGCGGCCTTGACCAGATCCTTGTTGATCAGGAAGGCGATGGTGCCGGTGTAGGCCAGCATCCAGTGGCCGTCCGCGTCCTTGGCCCAGTTCGGAATGTCCGCCCAGGTGGAGGGTTTGTAGGGCTGGGTGACCCCTTGCTGCACGGCGACCGGACCGAAGGCTCCGCCCACATCGCCGATGTCGGCGGTGGCGTTGGCCTTCTCGGCGGCAAACTTGGCGATCTCCTGGGCCGAGCTCATGTCGGTGTCCTGGTGCTTGATGCCGTAGACGCTGCCGATCTGCTGCCAGGTGTCCTTCCAGTTCGCCCAGCTGTCGGGCATGCCGACGCTATTGAGCTGGCCTTCGCCGCGGGCGGCCTTCTCCAGATCCGCGATATTGTCTGCCGCCAACAGCGGCTGGCTGATGGCCACCAGGGCCAGTGCACTTGCGATCACGCTTTTCATCATCCCATCCCTCTGGACTAGGTCAGTTAAGGTTCGAGAGGGATGCTAGGGGGCAAATGTGACGGTGGCGGGGCAGTTGAGTGGCAGTTTGATGACAATGGGCGCAAGGGTTGTGGCCACGCTGGTCGGCGGGTTCCTCTTGCATCACCTGAGTGCGCTGTCACCGGCTTGTCATTCTGTTGGGGTACAACGTTGCCCCAACGCCGCTGGCATAGGCCAGTCATCAGCAGGACCCGACCGTGAGCCAGAGCCGAATGCCCTCCAAGAGTGAACAGATATGCCAGATCTTGCGCCGTTACATCGGCAGCGGCCAGCTGGGGGCGGGGCAGCAGCTGCCTGCCGAGCGGGCCCTGAGCGAGCGCTTCGCCACCACCCGCATCACCGTCAAGGAGGCGCTTTCGAGCCTCGAAGCGGATGGCCTCATCTACCGGGCCGAGCGGCGCGGCTGGTTCGTGGCGCCCCCCAGGCTCACCTACGACCCCGCCATCCACACCCATTTTCATCAGTGGATTGGCGAGCAACAGCGCATGGCAGAGACCCGGGTCTTGGCCCACGGCAGCGCCCTGGCCAGCAGCGAGCTCTGCCACTGGATGGGGCTGGCTCCGTTTACCCCGCTCTATGAGATCAGGCGCCAGCGGCTGATCGACGGGCGGCCTGTGCTCCACGTCAGCCATCATCTGCTGGCGAGCCGCTTCCCGGATATCGCGAGCGCCCCCCTGGCCAGCTCCCTCACCGAGCTCTACCGGCATCGCTATGGCATAGGCCAGGGCGGGGCCAGCCTCGAGATCACTCCTTCGGCGGCGCGCGGAGCCATCGCCCAGGCCCTCAATCTGGCGGAGGGGAGCGCCGTGCTGCGGCTGGTGCGGGTCAATTACGACGAGGCGGGGGCGCTGGTGGACTGCGACATCGAGCACTGGCGATCCGATGCGATTCGCATCTGTCTGGATACCCGAACCCTGGTGCCACCACGAGGGATGCACGCTCCCGTGCTGGCCGACAGCCCGGGCGCCGTGCCAGGGTGAGGGAGTCAAAGCGCGCCACGCTGGTTCGTCGAGGGACTGGTCTGGGTTGGAGTGAAAAAGGATCCTGCCAGTTTGATGGCAGGATCCTGATCCTGGGAAGGGATCCCGGCGGATCAGTTGTCGATATTGGGGATCAGGTCGTCGAAGCTCTGGTAGCCGCAGTCGGCCAGTTGCAGGGACATGGTGTAGGTCTTGCTGTCTTCCCGCTGGCCGATGGCGGGGCGGTTCAACTTGAGCTCCTGATGCCAGTACTCCTTCATGCGATCGATCAGCGCCATGGCCTCGCTCTCGTTCAGGTGCAACTGGCACAGGGCCATATAGTTGTTGGACTTGTGCATGTTCTCCACCAGATAGTCCCCCAGCACCGACATGGCCTGGCGTGCCTGCTGGCGGGCGAAGCGGCTGTGCTGCTCGAAGCTGATGCGCTCGCTGATGAGGAAGTGGTAGCTGTTGTCGATGCCGAGCTGCAGTATGCCGAGGCGCTCCAGCTTGCGCAGATAGAGATAGCAGGAGGCATCGGTGAGGCCATAGTCCCGCTTCAAGTCCACCAGGGCCTTGTCACGCCAGAAGATGTTGGCGAGGAAGGCGTAGAGGCCGGGCTCCTTGTGAAATGCCTCGTCCTGCTCCTGGGTGAAGACGGCGCGCCGGCTCTGGGCATCCTGGGTCTTGTCCAGCAGCTCTTCGAACGACAGTCCCACCAAATGGCAGATCTCCAGCAGGGTATCGAACGGCAGGGAGGGCTTGTTCATCATCCGCTTGACGGTGGCGATGGAGACGCCCATGGCCTCCGCCAGGGTCTGGTAGCGGATCCCCTTGTCGGTGAGGGTCTTCTTCAGGGTGTCGAGAATGTGGTTGGCCAGGGTCTGGCTATAGGTCATGCAATTATTCCTTTATCTGCATTTTTAGTCGTGTCAGAAAGTGAGAGTTTTTATGGTTTTGGGCTCAGAAATTGACACCTTGAAAAACCAGAGGAAATAAACCCGGCGATAACGGCTGAAATGGACTGACCAGTGAGGTAGCAAGGTGGCAGATTATGACACTCCATGGTGCATATCCTTCAACCTTTCAACATTTTGCTGGTGATGCATATTACATCGCACATAATTCAACACGAATCGGATTCATAACCTTCCTGGTTGAGAAAACGATTGTTTGCTTCCAATTTAAGGGTTTTTTAAACCGTAAGGTTTTTATTCTTTCCTGGCATTGAGCGGAGCTCGCAAGAGATCCGCTTTTTCTTTTCTCCGAATCTGAGCCCGCCGTCAAGGAAGAGGCGCATCTTTCGCCTCTTTCCCCCCGCTCGCCATCATTTCGGTACTCAATCGATTCAGCTTTACGTCTCCTTGCAGGGGAACAGCCTGGGGATCTCCCGGATCAGCCAGCTCTTGGCCTTGCCCATGGTATCCCGCCGCCAGGCCAGGGCGACCTGTACCTGATGACGATACTCGGGCCCTATCACCTTGAGTCTGCCCGCCTTGATGTCTTCGGCAATCCAGCTCATCGGCATGGTACCGACCCCGATCCCCGCCAGCAGGGCGTCACGCTTCTCGGGCATGGTGCTGACGGTGAGGCGTGGCTGCTTGTCGAGCAGGCGGTAGGTGAGCACGGGTTTGCGCAGGGCGGAGTCGGCGATGGCGATGGCGCGGTAGCGGCGCAGGGTATCGTCCGCCAGGGGTTCTGCCTCCTGATGCAGGGGGTGATCCGGGTGGGCCACGTAGAGCATCACCTCTTCCTGCAGTATCTGATGCTTGATGCCGGTCAGCATGATGTCGGGGTTGAGGGTGGCGATGAGCAGATCGGCGCGGCCATCTTCCAGCGACTCCCAGCTGCCCGCCAGCACTTCGGCCCGCAGCCGCAAGCGGGTGTCGGTGAGCTCGGCCAGGCGCTCCACCAGCGGATAGAGCAACTGGATCGGCACCAGGGCATCGACGGCGATGGTGATGTCGGTCTCCCAGCCACGGGCCAGTGCCCGGGTCTCCCCCACCAGATGTTCTGCCGCCTCCAGCAGCACCCGACCCCGCTCCAGCAGCATGCGCCCGGCGGGGGTGAACTTGGTGCGATGGCCGCTGCGATCGAACAGCATGGCGTCCAGCTCATCCTCCAGCTTCTGTACCGTGTAGCTCAGGGCCGATGGCACCTTGCCCAGCTCATCGGCTGCCGCCGCAAAGCTGCCCCGGCGATCGATGGCATCCAGCACCCGGATGGCTTCCAGGGTCAGGGCCCGTTCCTTGTTCGTCTCCTTGGCCATATCTAACCTTCAATTTTTTTGAATATGTTTGCCAGATTATCTCGCTAACAACTTAGGGCAACTCACCCTAATATTCAATCATCGCTTCGGCAGGAGAGCCGAGCGGCCAAATAATAGGTAGTTCAGGGCCGTGACACCCCAAGGGGTGAAGTCTGATGTCGGTGAAAGAACAACACCATATTTGAATGACCTCTTGCATGGATGCATTGATTCGGGCCAGTCGGCCTTGGCAATGACATATAAAACAAGAGAGTGAATGAACATGAAAAACGTAATCAAGATGCTGGCCGTTGCAGGCCTGATGACCGCTGGTGTGGCTCACGCTTCCGTCCCCGCTGACTTCAGCGCCGCACCAGGTGTGCTGGTCGTGAACTGGCAGGCAAGCGCTGCCATCGACGGCAAGTCCAACCCCATGCTGGAGGTGCGTGACGAAGCCGGTGATGTGCTCGCCTCGGTTCATGCGAACCTGACCGGCACCCAGATCGTGAAGATCCCGAGCCGCACCCAGGGCAACCTGACGGTCAACCTGGGCAATGAAAGCAGCAATTACCGCATCCCCTTCGGTCTGGGTGACGGTCGCCAGCGTTAATACACGCCTTGCTACATGAGGAGCACACCATGATGAAATTGAGAGCCGCAGCAGAACGAGGTCACGCCAACTTTGGCTGGCTGGATGCCCGTCACAGCTTCTCGTTCGGTCACTACTATGACCCGGACTGGATGGGACACTCTGTCTTGCGAGTCATCAATCAGGATCGGGTGTCGCCGGGTGGCGGTTTTGCCACCCACCCTCATGCCAACATGGAAATCCTGACCTGTGTGCTGAGCGGCACCATAGAACACAGGGACAGCCTCGGTCATGCCGAGCAGATCCCGGTGGGAGAGTTCCAGTTGATGAGCGCAGGCTCCGGCATCCGCCACAGCGAGTACAACCCCTCGCAGACAGAGCCGCTCTCCCTGCTGCAGATCTGGATTGAGCCGAACGAGTTCGGTACCGAACCGGGTTATCAGCAGAAGAAGATTGAAACCCAGCCCGGTATGACCCTGGTGGCGTCACCGGACGGGGAAGCCGGATCCTTCAGGATCCGCCAGCAGGCCCGGGTATGGCGACTGCAACTTGCACATGGGGAATCCCTCGAATGGGCATTGCAAGGACGCCACGGTTACCTGCATATGATTTCGGGGGAGCTGACTGGCAATGGTCTGGCTGCCCAACCCGGCGATGGTCTGCTCAGCCGTGATGAGCAGAGTTGGTCGCTGATGGCTTCGCAAGACAGTGAAGCCCTGCTGTTTGATCTGCCGTGATTTATAAATCATGGTGAAATTAATGAGTTACTAAATCGGTCTTACACTATTAACGAGTGATGAGTAATCAAAGGAATCTGGAGATGGACAAAATGAGAGACGTGGCACTGCTGGTGGGTCGTGTATTGCTGGCACTGATGTTTGTGGTGGCTGGCTGGGGCAAGATCGGCGGTTATGCCGGTACCCAGGGGTATATGGAAGCCATGGGGGTTCCCGGATTCATCCTGCCGCTGGTGATCCTGCTGGAGCTGGGTGGTGGTCTCGCCATCATGCTGGGCCTGTTCACCCGTAGCCTCTCCGTGCTGATGGCCGGTTTCACCCTGATGGCTGCCTTCATCTTCCACTATCAGCCTGCCGAGCAGATGCAGATGCTGATGTTCATGAAGAACGTCTCGGTGGCCGGTGGTTTCCTGGCCCTGGCGGCGGCCGGTGCCGGTGCCTTCAGCCTGGATGCCCGCCTCGGCAAGAACTGGTAATGCCCTGATAGTTGAAGTTTTCCAACGCCTTTGGCCGGTGCGAGTGCACCGGCCTTTTTATTGTCCGCGTTTCAGGGCCGCCTTGTCAGGAACTGTGATCGTCCCCCGCCATGGGGGGACAAGCGCCTTTTGCATCTTATCCCCCAATCCCCGACAATCTCCTCTCCCATGACGTGATGGGCCCCGGGTTCTTCCCGCACCCTGCTTCGTCATGGCGGGAGTCGCCCACGTCGACTATCCACCCCATCATCTTCTGATCTGGCGGGCGTTGATCATGTTTACCCTCTACCACTCCAATTCACTGGACTTGCTCAAAGAGCTGCTGGTGAACCACATCCGGCAGGCACCCCTGGCTCACCCCTTCGAGCGGGAGCAGATCCTGGTGCAGAGTCCGGGCATGGCCCAGTGGCTCAAGCTGGAGCTGGCCAAGGCGTTTGGCATCGCCGCCAACATCGACTTTCCACTGCCCGCCAGCTTCATCTGGGAGATGTTTACCCGGGTGCTGGCGGACGTGCCGCGTCAGAGTCCCTATAACAAGGGAGCCATGAGCTGGCAGCTGATGAGCATATTGCCCGCCCTGCTGGACAGACCCGCCTTTGCGCCGCTCGCCGCCTATCTGGGGAACACCACTGAGGAAAGCGAGGCGCAAGGCTCTTCCCAGCCGGAGCAGGTGCGGCTGTGGCAGCTGTGCCAGAAGATTGCGGATCTGTTCGACCAATATCTGGTCTACCGGCCGGACTGGATCGCCCGCTGGGAGCAGGGGGAGGGACTGGTCGGCACCGGCAGCCAGGAGCTGGCAGAGGTGAGTGGCCAGGATTGGCAGCCCGAGCTGTGGCGCGAACTGGTGGCCCGCACCCTGGCGCTCTCCCCGAGCGGCTATCACCGCGCCAATCTCTACGAAGAGTTCATCCACGAGCTGGCGCGCACCCATGATCTGCCGGGCACGCTGCCCAAGCGGGTGTTCGTGTTCGGTATCTCGGCCCTGCCGCCGCGCTACGTGGAGGCGCTGCAAGCCCTCGGCAGCCGGGTGGAAGTGCACCTGTTCATCACCAACCCCTGCCGCTACTACTGGGGGGATCTGCTGGACAGAAAGACTCTGGCGCGGCTCGAGCGCAGGCTCAAACCCGGCACCGATCTCGAGGCGCTGCAAGGCCCCGCCAATCCGCTGCTCGCCTCCATGGGTAAGCTGGGGCGGGACTATCTGCACCAGCTGATGGAGCTGGAGGTGCCGCAGATCGAGGCCTTCGTCGATATCGACGAGCAGGATGGCGCGGGCAAAACCAGCCTGCTGCGCTGCATCCAGAAGGATGTGCTGGAGCTGGCCTCGCGGGGGGAAGGCCAGTTCGAACTCGACAGCAGCCGCCACAAGAGCCCGCTCGACGCGGCGGATGGATCCCTGCAGATCCACGCCTGCCACGGCCCCATGCGAGAGCTGGAGGTGCTGCACGATCGGCTGCTGGCGATGTTCGACGCGGATCCCACCCTCACCCCGAAGGACGTGGTGGTGATGATGCCGGATGTGAACAGCTACGGCCCCTATATCCAGGCCGTCTTCGGCAAGGAGCGGCCGGGTGACCGTGCCCGGATCCCCTTTGCGGTATCGGACCGCGCCGCCAGTCAGGAGAGTCCGCTGCTGCAAAGCTTCCTCGCCCTGCTGGGGCTGCCGAGCGCCCGCTTCGGGGCGGGGGAGCTGCTGGCCATCCTGGAAGTGCCCGCCGTGCTGCGCCGCTTCGAGCTCGGGGATGAGGAGTTCAACCAGTTGCGGCGCTGGGTGCAGGAGACCGGCATTCGCTGGGGGCTGGACGATGCCTATCCCGCGCGCTTCGATCTGCCGCCGCTTGCCGGCAACAGCTGGCTGTTCGGTCTGCGCCGCATGTTGCTTGGCTTCGCCATGGGGGACGGAGAGCCGGTGGACGGTATCCTGCCTTACGCGGATATCGAGGGTCAGCAGGGGCTCATTCTCGGCAAGCTGGCCTGGTTCGTGGATTCCCTCGCCGAGTTCCTGCCGAGGCTGCAACAGTCCCAGCCCCTGGGGGAGTGGATCGGCTGCCTCAACGCCCTGCTGGAGCGCTTCTACCTTGCCGACGAGGATGAGGAGCGGCTGTTGCAACTCATCCGCACGGCACTCGCCGACTGGCAGCAGGGGCTGGCCGAGGCGCACTTCGAGCAGCCCATCTCACCGGATCTGCTGCGGGACTATCTCGGCAGCGTGCTCGGGGAGTCCCGCTCCAGCCAGCGCTTCCTCGCCGGCCAGGTCAACTTCTGCACCCTGATGCCCATGCGATCCATCCCGTTTCGCCAGGTCTGCCTGCTCGGCATGAACGACGGTGTCTATCCGCGTACCCTGGCTCCCATGGGTTTCGATCTGATGGCGGTGGCGGGCCGGCGCGGGGACAGATCCCGCCGGGACGACGACCGCTACCTCTTCCTCGAGGCGCTGCTCAGCGCCCAGCAGGGGCTCTACATCAGCTATCAGGGTTTCAGCGCCGAGGACAACAGCGAGAAGGTGCCGTCCGTGCTGCTGGCGGAGCTCATCGACTATGTGCGCCAGGGCTTCGTGCTGGCGGGGGATGAAGCGCTCTTTGACGAGGCGTCCGGCGAGCGGCTGCTGGCACACCTGGTGACAGAACACCCCCTCACCCCCTACAGCCACAGCTACTTCTACCCGACGCCGGGATCCGGTCTCTTCACCTATGCCGCCGACTGGCTGCCGGCCCTCAATCCCGCCCCCGGGGCGGCGAATTTCCAGAGCGGCGAGCTGCCGCTGCCCGCCGAATGGGGCAAGGAGCAGGGGCTGGAGCTGGCCGAATTGCTGCGTTTCTACCGCCAGCCCGCCAAGTACTTCCTCAACCGTCGCCTCAAGGTGTGGTTCGAACTGGACGAGGCCAATATCGAGGACAGCGAGCCGTTCGAGCTGGACGGCCTGCAGCATTATCAACTCAAGAGCCTGCTGCTGGATGCCCATCTGGCAGAAGGGGAGGCCATGAGCAAGCGCCGGGAGCGGCTGCGCCTCTCCGGTCAGTTGCCCCAGGGCTGGTTCGGCAACCTCTTGCTGGACGATCTGGACGCCGACATGGGCAAGCTGGCGGCGCGTCTGCGCCCCTGGCTGGCGGTTGACGACGGGGACAAGGGGGCGGTGGAGATCGACATCGCCCTCACCCAGGGACAGTTGCAGGGCTGGATAGACACCCAGCATGGCCGCGCCCTGGTGGTGAAACCCGGCAGCTTCAACGGCAAAGATCTGCTGCTGGGCTGGGTACAGCACCTGTGCCTCTGCCTCAGCCAATATCCCGGCGAGACCCTGTTGCTGGACGCCAAGCAGGGCTGGCGTCTGCCCGTGCTGCCCGCCGAGGAGGCGCGCCCCCGACTGGCGGCCCTGGTGGCGCTCTGGCAGCAGGGCATGAAGCGGCCGCTGCCGTTTTTCCCGAGCACCGCCTGGGAGTGGCAGAAGGCGATCGAGAAGGATCCGGAGAAACCCGATGCCGCCGACAAGGTGGCGCTGGCCCGCTTCAATGGCGGCTACATGGTGACTGGCGAGGGGCAGGACATCTATGTCGCCCGCTGCTTCCCCGAGCTCAATGACGAGGTGCTCGGCCAGTTGCAGGCCCTGGCCCGGGAACACCTGAGCCCGCTCTCTGCTGCCCTCGAGGGACTGGAATAATGGCGAACCTGCTCAATACCCTGCGCTTCCCCCTCTATGGGGAGCGCCTGATCGAAGCCTCCGCCGGTACCGGCAAGACCTACACCATCGCCGGTCTCTACCTGCGCCTCTTGCTGGGCCATGGCCCCGTGATGGAAGAGGGGGAGGCGGCCGGGGAGGCCTGCGCCCACGAACGCCCCCTGTCGGTGACCGAGATCCTGGTGGTGACCTTTACCGAGGCCGCCACCGCCGAGCTGCGGGGGCGGATCCGCGCCCGTATCCATGAGGCCCGCCTCGCCTTCCTGCGCGGTGAAAGTGGCGATCCCCTGCTGGCACAGCTGCTGGTGGAGGTGGAGGATCATGCCCTGGCGGCGAGCCGCCTGCTGGCCGCCGAGCGGCAGATGGACGAGGCGGCGGTCTTCACCATCCACGGCTTTTGTCAGCGCATGCTCAAACAGAACGCCTTCGAATCCGGCGCCCTGTTTGAAACGGAATTCTTGACCGACGACAGCCAGTTGCGGTTGCAGGCGGTGAGTGACTACTGGCGCGCCGAGTTCTACCCGGTGGACGAGGCCCTGGCCCGGGCGGTACGCAAGCTCTGGCCGAGCCCGGCGGCCCTGCTGCGGGAGATGAACGGCTGGCTCGACAACAGCGAGCTGGCGATCCGCCCGCCTCTGGGGGAGGAGACGCTCATCGAGCGTCACCGCGAGGCCATGGCCCGCATCGACGAGGTGAAGGGGCGATGGCTGGCGCAAGGAGACGAGATCCGCCGCCAGACCGAGGGCCACATCAGCCGCTATACCGGCAAAAACTACGAAGGCTGGCTCGGCAAGCTGGCCGACTGGGCCCGGGATCCCGCCAGCGGCTACGCCATTCCCAAGGAGCTGGAGCGCTTCGGCCAGCGGGCGCTGGAAGATAACCTGAAGAAAGGGGGGACAATACCGACCCTGCCGCTGTTCACCGAGATCGACGCCCTGCTGGCGAGCCGTCCCGGCATCCGGGATCTGGTGTTGCAGCGGGCGGCGCGGGTGGTGCGTGAGCGGATGCAGGCCAGCAAGCGTCAGGCCCATCAGCTCTCGTTCGACGACCTGCTGAAAGATCTCGACGGGGCGCTGGGCTCCGGGCTTGGAGAGCGGCTGTGCGAGCGGATCCGGGCGACCTACCGGGTTGCCATGATCGATGAGTTCCAGGATACCGATCCCCAGCAGTACCGCATCTTCCACCGCCTCTACGGCGGCAGACAGGATACCGCGCTGCTGATGATCGGCGATCCCAAGCAGGCCATCTACGGTTTTCGCGGCGCCGATATTTTCACCTATATCCAGGCGCGCCGGAATGTGAGTGCCCACTACACCCTCGGGCGCAACTACCGCTCAAGCCGCGCCCTGGTGGCGGCGGTCAACGGTCTGTTCGAGCGGGCGAAAGATCCCTTCATCTATGAGGCGGACATCCCCTTCCTGCCGGTGGAAGCCCAAGGCAAGGGCAAGACGCTGCTGCTGGAGGGAGAGGTCGCTCCCGTGCTGCACTGCTGGCAGCTGGGCGGCCAGCCCACCTTCAACCGGGGGGAGTATCAGAGCCTGATGGCCCGCGCCACCGCCGCCGAGATTCGCCGCCTGCTCGGACTCGCCCGCGAGGGCAAGGCCATGATAGGGGACGCGCCGCTCATGGCGGGGGAGATCGCCGTGCTGGTGCGCACCGGCGCCGAGGGGCGGCTGGTGCAGCAGGAGCTGGCCCGCCTCGCCATCGCCTCCGTCTATCTCTCCAACCGGGAGAGCGTGCTGGCTCAGGTGGAGGCGCGGGAGATCCTCTTCATCCTGCATGCCTGCCAGAACCCGAGCGAGGAGCGCAGCCTGCGGGCGGCGCTCGCCACTGGTCTGTTCGATCTCGACGCCAGGGCGCTGGATGCCCTTGCCTCGGACGAGCGGGCCTGGGAGAGCGCGGTGCAGGAGTTCATGGACTACCGCGCGATCTGGCACCGCAACGGGGTGTTGGCCATGCTGCGGGCCCTGCTGCACAGGCGCAACCTCGCCGCCTCCCTGCTGGCGAGCCCCTATGGGGAGCGGCGGCTGACCAACTACCTTCACCTCGCCGAGTTGCTGCAACAGGCAAGCTGCGAGCTGGACGGGGAGTATGCCCTGCTGCGCTGGCTGGGGGAGGCGGTGAGCCACCCCAACGGCCAGGTGGCGGAGCAGGTACTGCGCCTCGAATCCGAGCGAAAGCTGGTGCAGATCGTCACCATCCACAAGTCCAAGGGGTTGGAGTACCCCCTGGTGTTCCTGCCCTTCATCTGCAGCCATCGGGCCGCCGAACTGCCCCTCTATCACGAGGAGGAGGATGGCCAGAACCGCACCGTGCTCGATCTGACCGAGTCGGAAGCATCCCTGGCCGAGGCCGACAAGGAGCGCCTCGCCGAAGACTTGCGGCTGCTCTACGTCGCCCTGACCCGGGGGGTCTATGCCACCTGGCTGGGGCTGGCCCCGGTGCGCTCCGGCAACGGCAAATCCGAGCAAACCGATCTGCACCAGTGCGCCATCGGTTACCTGCTGCAACGGGGGGAGGCCGGCGATGCCGCGACCCTGAACACGGCTCTTGGCGAGCTGGCGCAGGCCCTGCCCGGGGTGGCGGTCGGTGAGCCCTCGCTCACCCGCCCGGCCCCGCTGGAGCCCGATCAGGCGTCCCTCGGTGAGCCCCTGGTGCGCCGCTTCGAGGGGCGACTGGAGCGGGACTGGTGGATCAGCTCCTACTCCGGCCTCGCGGCCCAGGGCCAGGGGCACAGCAAGGGCGTGCTGGCCAATCCCGGCTTCGATGCGGAGGTGGTGACGGAGGCGGCCGCGCCGCTGCTGGAAGAGGTCCCCGAGGCCTCCATCTTCAGCTTCCCCAAGGGCGCGCGCCCCGGCACCCTGCTGCACAGCCTGTTCGAGACCATCGACTTCCAAAGTGCGCAAGGGGACGAGCTGTGCGCCCATATCGCCACCCTGCTGGCCCAGGAGGGGTTCGACGAGCACTGGGCCCCCGTGCTGCAACGGCAGGTGGAAGCGGTGCTGGATACCCCCCTCGAGACTGGGTTTGGGGAGCCGGTGCGGCTGCGAGCGCTCGGGGCGGGCAGCAAGCAGGTGGAGCTGGAGTTCTTCCTGCCCATGGGGCGGGTCACTGCCCCGGCCCTGACGGCCCTGTGCCAGCGCCATGATCCCTTGTCGGCGGGCAACAACCCCTTAAGTTTCAGTACGGTACAGGGGATGCTCAAGGGCTTTATCGATCTGGTGTTCGAATGGCAGGGGCGCTGGTATCTGCTGGACTACAAATCCAACCACCTCGGCATGAGCCCGGCGGATTACGACCGTCCGGCGCTGGAGTCTGCCATGCGGGAGCATCGCTACGACCTGCAATACCAGCTCTATTCGCTGGCGCTGCACCGGCTGCTTAGCCTACGGCTGCCGGGTTACGACTTCGAGCAGCACTTTGGCGGCGTCTATTACCTCTTCCTGCGGGGCATGCCGGCGGGGGGCGTCTTCCACTGCCGTCCGAGCCGGGAACTGGTGCTGGGGCTGGACGAGTTGTTTAGTCAAACTGTGATGCCTGATGAAGATCGTTTAGAAAAATCAAACAAGGTGGACGCATGACGGGCGCTGTGATGATCGAACGCTTGAAACAATTGGCCCTGGCGGGGCGCATTCGCCAGCTGGATCTGCAATTTGCCAAATTGGTGGCGGATCTGGGGGCCGGTCCCGAGCTGGTGCTGGGGGCGGCGCTCACCTGTTTCGAGCTCGGCCGTGGCCACGTCTGTCTGCCGCTCAACCTGCTGACGAGCCAGGGTGGCTGGCGTCCCTTCGGGCTGGATCCGGATCAGAGCCGGGATCTGCTGATGGATCTGGCAGACCCTGCGCTCTGGCCCGGGCTGTTCGCCACGAGTCCGCTGGTGGGCCAGGAGGAGAATGACGGGGAGGCGCCGCGCTGGCCCCTGCGGCTCTGGCAGGAGCGGCTCTACCTCACCCGCTACCACGACTTCGAGCAGGGGGTGGCTCGCCATCTGGGCGCCTTGAGCGAGCAGGCCGAATGGCCCGAGATAGCACCGACCCTGTCGCGGCTGTTTGCCCGGGATGACGCCTTGATCTTCTCGGCCCTGCTGGAGGCGCGCCTTGCCCCCGATTTCTCGGCCCCCCAGTTTGTGGAGAAGTATCTGGATCTGGTCTTCCCGGACGAGGTGAACTGGCCCGAGGTGGAGGCCTTGCTGGCCCGCGCCCAGGCGGCGAGCGACCTGGCTGCACTGGATACCCTGGTGCCGGAGGTGCTCTGCTGCAACGGCCAGAAGCTGGCGGCGGCCACCGCGGCGGCGCGTCCCTTCGCGGTGATCTCCGGCGGCCCCGGCACCGGCAAGACCACCACGGTGGCCAAGCTCTTGGCCATCCTGGTGGAGACCGGCCTGCAACAGGGCAAGGCCCCGGCGATCCGGCTGGTGGCCCCCACCGGCAAGGCGGCGGCAAGGCTCACCGAGAGTATCGGCAGCGCCCTGCAGGCGCTGGATCTTGCCCCCGAGGTGGTGGCGGCCATCCCGACCGAGGCGGGCACCCTGCACCGGCTGCTCGGGGTCATCCCCGGTCGCAGCCAGTTCCGCCATCACAAGGGCAACCCCCTGCACCTGGACCTGCTGGTGGTGGATGAAGCCTCCATGGTGGACTTGCCCATGATGGCGCGCCTGTTGGATGCGCTGCCCAAGCATGCCCGCCTCATCCTGCTCGGGGACAAGGATCAGCTCGCCTCGGTGGAGGCCGGGGCCGTGCTCGGCGATATCTGCAGCTTCACGGAAGAGGGCGTGAGCCAGGCGCAGGCACAGTGGCTCTCCCGCCAGACCGGCTACCGGCTGCAGGGCACGCCTGCGGGGGCAACCGTGCGAGACAGCCTTTGCCTGCTCACCAAGAGCTGGCGTTTCGACCAGCATTCCGGCATCGGCCAGCTGGCGCGGGCCTGCAACGGTGGCGACACGGCCGCGGTGGAAGCGGTCTGGAGTCAGGGCTTCAAGGACATCAGCCTGCATCCCTGGGCGGGGGAGGCCTACGAGGGGTTGATCGCCCAGGGGGTGGAGGGGTATGGGGCTTATCTCAAGGCGGCCCGGGAGGGGCAGGATCCCGCCGCCGTGTTCAAGGCGCTCAACGGCTTTCAGATCCTCTGCGCCCTGCGGGACGGCCCCTTCGGGGTGGAGGGGCTGAATCAGCGCCTCGAACTGGCGCTGGCGCGAGCCGGGTTTGTCCAGCGTGACGGCGACTGGTACGCGGGCCGCCCGGTGATGGTGGTGCGCAACGATCACGGCATCGGCCTCTACAACGGCGACATGGGGCTCTGCCTGCCGGACTACAGCGATGAGCACGGTAAGAGCGGCCGATTGAAGGTGTGGTTCGAGCAGCCGGACGGCAGCCTGCGGGCCCTGTTGCCAAGCCGTTTGCCTCCCCACGAGACCGTCTACGCCATGACCATCCACAAGTCCCAGGGGTCGGAGTTTGCCCATACGGTGCTGGTGCTGCCGGATGGCCCCAGCCCATTGCTGACTCGCGAGCTGATCTATACCGGCATCACCCGGGCCAAGCGCCGCCTCGATCTCTACGGCGATCGCGCCCTGCTGGCCCAGGCAGTGCGGAAAAAGACCGAGCGGTATTCGGGGTTGGCGCAGCGGTTGAATACTGATACCTAATATTTAAATGTGAGAGTTCATTGGGTGCATTTTCACTTATTGATATTGAAGAGGGATATATGGAAAAAGTAGATAAGGCAGAATTTAATAAAGAGAAGGAATATATTTGGAAGAAATTGTCGGAATTAGATCAAAAATTAACTTTGAAAGCTAGTTCTGAGGCTCTGAATAATTTAGAAAAAATTATTCCTGAAAGTTTAAAGGTTGCATCGCAATCGTCTAAAATGACCTCTGAATATAGAAATCGGGCTCAAAAAGCACAGGGCGAAGCAGAGCAAGCTAAGAGTACAATTGATAATATTAAGTCAGAGTCAGAGTTGGCATTTGAGCGTATTAATGAAATCGATAACCTTTCTGTGCTATTCAATGAAAAGTTGAAAGCATTAATAACTAATGCCAATTGTACGTATGAAGATTTAACAACGACCTATGATGAGTCAATTGCTACAGTTACGAAGCTAAAAGCCATAGCTCAAGAGCATGATGCTCTTGTTGAAACAATTGAATCAATACAGCTGTATAAAGAAGAGGGCGATTCAAATCATGGTAAAATAAAGACAATTTTATCACAAGCTGCTGCATTGAAAAAGGATATTGATGATGTTCACGATGAAATATTTGGATATGAAAGCAATGATTCAAGTGGGGATACCTCAACGAGGGTTGAGGGTCTCCGTGATAAGTTAACCAAGACATATAAAGATCTTCGCGCTGACCTATCAAAGCAATCAGTAGATATTGAGGAGCATAAAAACAAAGCAAATGAATGTTTAAAAGAGTTGGAGCTTAACGCTGAGAAAAGCTACAAGGATTATGTTTCTAGTTGTAATGCCTCGCATGATGATGTTTTACAAAGAATAAATAAATTATTGCCTCGTGCTATGACTGCTGGGCTTGCATCAGCATATAACGATAAAATAGAGACAGAAATAGAAGAACAAAAGAAACATGAAAAGTCATTCAATAAAACAATATTCTATCTTTTTTTAATATCACTTATTCCCTTTGCTATAAATGCCTATAGGCTATTTGGTAGTGGTGATAACCTTATTGTGATAATTAAAGATACACCCTATTTGCTAAGTGCAATGTTGCCATTGTATATACCTGTGCTATGGCTGGCCTATACTACTAATAAAAATTATAAATTATCCAAAAGACTTATCGAAGAGTATACTCATAAAGGTGTTGTAAGTAAGACATTCGAAGGGTTATCTCATCAAATAGATGAGCTTGAAGATCAGGCGATATCTGGTGAGCTCAGGGTTAAACTTCTCTTCAATATCGTATCTGTAAATACAGAAAACCCAGGTAAACTGATTTCAAATTATGATAAATCAGACCATCCACTTATGGACGCCCTTGATAAAAGTGCACAACTTGCAGATGCTGTAACCAAACTGTCTAAAATACCAGGCTTCTCTGCTATTGCTAAGAAGCTAGACGACCAAGCAAATCAGATTGTTGCAGACAAAACAGATAAAATTAATTCAGTTTTGAACACTGATATTGATGGTACATATAAAGAAGAGGCTAAAAATACTGCATCCAAAGATTCACCACCAGGGCAGGCAGCATAAGAGTGCAGGTTTCACAGGTCCCGTTATCAACTGACACTGGCTTTCTTCCTCAAGAAGAGGAACTGGGTAAAGGATGGCTCCTACCTAAGTGTCGCAACCCTGCCACAGGGTTCACTGGTCGGCTGTGTTAATGGCTTGTGCTTTGTGAAACCCCCTTTATACTGGCGCCATCTTGTCGGAGTGCTGACCGTCGAACGACGCTAAGCTGAGACCGTTAATTCGGGATCCGTGGAACCTGATCAGGTTAAGACCTGCGAAGGGAAACAAGGGTAACTTGCGAGTTGCCGCGCTTGGGAGCCTCCGCTTCCTGCTTGCTACAGGGCCAGCCCTCGGCAAGCCAGCGCACGAGAGGGAGCCTGCCTCGCCGAATCATCCCATCAGGGAGGGTCTGTGCGGGGCAGGAGGGGAAGCCAGGATAGTCAGCCAGGTTGGCCAAGACAGCGGCACCACTCCCTCTCGTAAGCACATCCGCTCGCAGGTTCATCTTCTCCTCGAACTCCAGACAAGCAAACACCCATAACTTCAACCAGTTAATGTGAGTTTTGCTATGTCTACCCCAATCCAGTCCGCACCAGAAGTCCAGCCCGTTTCCGACAATGCCAAGGCCGTCCCGGCCAGCCGCCGCGAGCAGCGTGCCAGCGCCCAGCGCTTTATCGATAACTTGAAGGGCATGGCCCATCCCAACTCCAAGCGCATCTTCATCCAGGGCTCCCGTCCTGACATCCGGGTTGGACTGCGCGAGATCCAGTTGGCCGACACCTTCGTCGGTGGCACCAAGGAGGAGCCCAAGTTTGAATCCAACGATCCCGTGCCCGTCTACGATACCTCGGGCGCCTATGGGGATGAGAACGCCCAGATTGACGTGCGTCTCGGCCTGCCACGACTGCGGGAAGCCTGGGTGCTGGAGCGGGGCGATACCGAGCCGCTGCCGGGCCTGAGCTCCATCTTCACCCAGGAGCGTCTGGCGGACGAGGGGCTGGATCATCTGCGCTTCGAGCACCTGCCCAAACCCCGTCGCGCCAAATCCGGCAAGTGGGTGACCCAGCTGCACTATGCTCGCCAAGGGATCGTCACCCCCGAGATGGAATTCATCGCCATTCGCGAGAACATGGGCCGCGAGCTGGTGCGCTCCGAGCTGCTGCTGCGCCAGCATCCGGGCCAGGGCTTCGGTGCCCGTCTGCCCGAGAACATCACCCCGGAATTCGTGCGCGATGAGGTGGCCGCCGGTCGCGCCATCATCCCCAGCAACATCAACCACCCGGAAGCGGAGCCCATGATCATCGGCCGCAACTTCCTGGTGAAGATCAACGCCAACATCGGCAACTCGGCGGTAACCTCCAGCATCGAAGAGGAAGTGGAGAAGCTGGTCTGGTCCACCCGCTGGGGCGCCGACACCGTCATGGATCTCTCCACCGGCCGTTACATCCACGAGACCCGCGAGTGGATCCTGCGCAACAGCCCTGTGCCCATCGGTACCGTACCCATCTACCAGGCCCTGGAGAAGACCAACGGCATCGCCGAGGATCTGACCTGGGAGTTGTTCCGCGACACCTTGCTGGAGCAGGCCGAGCAGGGGGTGGATTACTTCACCATCCACGCCGGCGTGCTGCTGCGCTACGTGCCCATGACCGCCAAGCGCCTCACCGGCATCGTCTCCCGTGGTGGCAGCATCATGGCCAAGTGGTGCCTGTCCCACCACAAGGAGAACTTCCTCTACCTGCATTTTCGCGAGATCTGCGAGATCTGTGCGGCCTACGATGTGGCACTTTCGCTGGGTGATGGCCTGCGTCCGGGCTCCGTCTATGACGCCAACGACGAGGCGCAATTCGCCGAGCTGCACACCCTGGGTGAGCTCACCAGGATTGCCTGGGAGTACGACGTGCAGGTGATGATCGAGGGGCCGGGCCACGTGCCCATGCACATGATCGAACGCAACATGACCGAGCAGCTGGAGCACTGCCACGAGGCCCCCTTCTACACCCTCGGCCCGCTCACCACCGACATCGCCCCCGGTTACGATCACTTCACCTCCGGCATCGGTGCCGCCATGATCGGCTGGTACGGCTGCGCCATGCTCTGCTACGTCACCCCCAAGGAGCACCTGGGGCTGCCAAACAAGGAGGACGTGAAGCAGGGGCTCATCACATACAAGATCGCCGCCCACGCCGCCGACTTGGCCAAGGGTCACCCGGGCGCCCAGATCCGCGACAACGCCATGTCCAAGGCGCGTTTCGAGTTCCGCTGGGAGGATCAGTTCAACCTGGCGCTGGATCCCGAGACAGCCCGCGCCTACCACGACGAGACCCTGCCCCAAGAGTCCGGCAAGGTGGCGCACTTCTGCTCCATGTGCGGCCCCAAGTTCTGCTCCATGAAGATCACCCAGGACGTGCGCGACTATGCCGCCAAGCTGGAAGCGGTCGAGGTGAAACTGGTGGGCATGGACGGCCAGCAGGAGCGGGTCGTGGCGGAGGTGGAAACCGGCATGGCCCAGATGGCGGAAGTGTTCAAGGAGAAGGGGGGCGAGCTCTACCATCAGGCTGCTACCCTGAAGCAGGCCGCAGGGGAGGAGGCGTGAGCAGCGAGCGCGGGGCTCTCAGCCCCGCCCATGCCCTGACGGCGGCCCCACGCCCCGTGGTCTGGACCATAGCAGGTTCGGACTCCGGGGGCGGCGCCGGCATCCAGGCCGATCTGCATACCCTGCACGCCCTCGGCGTGCACGGCTGCTCGGTGATCTCCGCCATCACGGCCCAGAACTCGGTGGCGGTGAAGATGGTGGATCCTGTGCTGATGCAGAGCTTCACGGCCCAGATCGACGCCCTCGGCGTCGACTTGCCCCCTGCCGCCATCAAGATAGGCCTGCTGCCGACCCGGCTGCATGTGGAGGTGCTGGCCCGGCGACTCGATACCCTGAGCGCCCCCTTCGTGGTCTATGACCCGGTCGCCATCGCCAGCACCGGCACCCCCATGGCGGAGCCGAACATGCTGGCGGCGGTGCGCGAACACCTGCTGCCACGCCTGTCCCTCATCACCCCCAACGGCCCCGAGCTGGAGGCCCTGACCGGCATCCCGGCGACCAGCCCGGCACTGGTACGGGCAGGGGCGGCGCGGCTGCGAGAACTCGGCGCCCGCGCCGTGCTGGTGAAGGGCGGCCACCTCGGCTGGAGCGGGGATCACTGCCTTGACTACTACCAGGACGAGCACCGCGAGTTCTGGCTGGCGGCACCTCGTCTGGCCACCCGCCACGGCCACGGCACCGGCTGCTGTTATGCCAGCGCCATCGCCGCCATTGTGGCGCTGGATTACCCCATCGAAGACGCCATCACGCTTGCGCGCGCTTACCTGCAGCAAGGGCTGGCAGGGGCACAAGGGGTGGGAGCCGGCCCCGGCCCCATCGCCCACCTCGGCTGGCCGACCGATCTCGCCCGGTTCCCTCGCGCCGTGCTGCCAGGTTCCGAGCTGGATCGCCGCTTCGGTCTCTGTCCTGCCAGCGAGGCACGCTTGCCCCGAGGCCCCTTCGCCGAGACCGAACATCACCTCGGCCTCTACCCCGTGGTGGATTCGGTGCAGTGGCTGGAGCGGCTGCTGGCGGCGGGGGTCAAGACCATACAATTACGGATCAAGGACTTGCCAGAAGCCGAGGTGGCGCCAGCTATTCGAACTGCGGTGGCTTTGGGCCGCCAGCATGGCGCCCGGCTCTTTATCAACGACTACTGGCAGTTGGCCATTGAAACGGGTGCCTACGGCGTGCACCTGGGGCAGGAGGACATGGAGACGGCGGATCTCGCCGCCATCCAGTCCGCCGGCCTGCGCCTCGGCATCTCCACCCACGGCTACTTCGAGCTGATGCGGGCGCGGGAACTCGCCCCCTCCTACATCGCGCTCGGTCATATCTTCCCCACCAATACCAAGCAGATGCCGTCGCGCCCCCAGGGGCTGGTGCGGTTGCACCACTACCGCGCCCTGATGGCGGACTGGCCCACGGTCGCCATCGGCGGCATCGGCGAGCCCCGCATTGCAGCGGTGCAGGAGAGCGGGGTCGGCAGCATCGCCCTGGTCTCCGCCATCACAGGGAGCGATGACTGGCAGGGGGCCACGGCCCGGCTGCTGGCCGCTGTGGGGGCAGGGGATCCGGCGCACTCCGCCATCCAGGCAAAGGAGGCTGTCTATGCGCTCTGACGAGGCGTCGTTAAGTGACGAAGAGTACCTGAGATACGGCCGCCAGCTGATGCTGGCGGAAATTGGGGAAGCGGGACAGGTGCGGCTCAAAGGGAAGTCGGTGCTGGTGGTCGGCCTCGGGGGGCTGGGCTCACCGCTCGCCCTCTATCTCGCCGGCGCCGGGGTGGGCACGCTCTGGCTCGCCGACGGCGACGTGGTGGATTCCAGCAATCTGCCGCGCCAGTTTCTCTACACGGGCGAGGATCTGCGCCGCTCCAAGGCCGAGCTGGCCCGCGAGCGACTGGCAGCCCACAACCCGCTGGTGGAGCTGATTGCCATCAACCAGCGTCTCGATGACGCGAACCTGCCGGCGTTCGTGGCCGAGGTGGATTTGGTGATCGACTGCTGCGACAACCTCGCCACCCGCCACGCCATCAACGCCGCCTGCGTGGCCTTGGGCAAGCCCTGGGTCTCGGCCGCCGCGGTCGGCTGGCAGGGTCAGCTGATGGTGCGAAGCGCCCCCGAGCACGCCTGCTACGCCTGCCTCTACCCGGCGGATACCCACATCAAGGAGAGCTGCCAGAGCAGCGGCGTCACCGGCCCGCTGGTGGGCGTGATGGGCTCTTTGCAGGCGCTGGAGGCCATCAAGCTGCTGCTCGGCCGTGAGAGCCCGGTGGCGGGCACCCTGCGCCGCTTCGATGCTTTGACTCACGAGTGGCAGACTCTGCGCCTGCCTGCGGATCCCGCCTGCCCTGTTTGTGGCAGCGCCAACAAGGATTGCCCATGAATATTCGATTGAACGACAAGGCGCTGGCCCTGACGACGGAAGAGGGTGCCAGCGTGGCCGCCCTGCTGGCGGCGCAAGCGATCAACCCTCAGGGGGTGGCGGTGGCCCTCAATGGCGCCGTGCTGCCCCGCAGCCGCTGGCCAGAGACCCCCCTCAATGACGGGGATGAACTTCATCTCTTCACTGCCATCGCCGGAGGCTAACGCATGAAGTTTGCTCTCTCACTCCTGATGGATCTGCCTCGTGGCGGATCGCCATCTCTTCCTACCACTATGGCCGGAGGCTAAGATGCTGCGCATTGCCGATCACCATTTCTCATCGCGTCTGTTTACCGGTACCGGCAAGTTCGCCCGCCCGGAACTGATGGCCGCCGCCATCGAGGCGAGCGGCTCAGAGCTGGTCACCATGGCCATCAAGCGGCTGGAGCCGGGCAAGCGCCACGACGATATCCTCACGCCCTTGCGAGCGCTCGGGGTCAAGCTACTGCCCAATACCTCGGGGGCCAAGACCGCCGCCGAGGCGGTGTTTGCCGCTCATCTGGCCCGCGAGGCGCTGGGCACCAACTGGCTGAAACTGGAAATTCACCCGGACCCCAAATACCTGCTGCCCGATCCCATCGAGACACTCAAAGCCGCCGAACAGCTGGTGAAGGAGGACTTCGTGGTGCTGCCCTACTGCGGCGCCGATCCCGTGCTCTGCAAGCGGCTCGAAGAGGTGGGCTGCGCCGCCGTGATGCCACTCGGCGCCCCCATCGGCTCCAACCAGGGGCTGGTGACCCGGGAGTTCCTCGCCATCATCATCGAGCAGGCCAATGTGCCCGTGGTGGTGGACGCAGGCATAGGGGCGCCGAGCCACGCGGCGGCGGCGTTCGAACTCGGCGCCGATGCGGTGCTGGTCAACACGGCGATTGCCGTGAGCGGCGACCCTGTCGCCATGGGCCGCGCCTTCGCGCTCGCCTGCGAGGCAGGTCGCAGCGCCTATGCGGCTGGCCTTGGCATTCGCGGCTTCCAGGCCAGCGCCTCCAGCCCGCTGACCGATTTTCTGGAGGCCCTATGAGCCAGGGAGTCGTCGTCACGGGACAAGCTATTATCTCCCCTCTCCCTTTGGGAGAGGGGCTGGGGGTGAGGGCCGCGGCCGAGACAAAGGAAGCGAGCTTTGTCGATCGTTGGCGCTCACTCGACTGGGACGATGTCGGCATGCAGATCCGGGCCAAGACGGCCCGGGACGTGGAGCTGGCGCTGGGGAAATCGCGCCGCAATCTGCAGGATTTTATGGCGCTGATCTCCCCGGCGGCAGAGGCTTATCTGCCCCGGCTAGCCCAGCTGGCAGAAAGTCTCACCCGCCAGCGCTTTGGCAACACGGTCGGCTTCTATGTACCGCTCTATCTGTCGAACCTCTGCGCCAACGACTGCAGCTACTGCGGCTTCTCCATGAGCAACCGCCTCAAGCGCAAGACCCTGAATGCACAGGAGATAGAGCGCGAGTGCCTGGCCATCAAGGCGCGCGGATTTGACAGCGTGCTGCTGGTGACCGGTGAGCACGAGACCAAGGTGGGCATGGCTTATTTTCGCGAGATGATGCCGATCATCCGCCGCCACTTCAGCACGGTCGGGATGGAGGTGCAGCCGCTGTCCGAGGGCGAATACGCCGAGCTGAAAACCCTCGGCCTGGACGCCGTCATGGTCTATCAGGAGACCTATCACGCCCCCGCCTACGCGCGCCATCACCTGCGCGGCAACAAGCAGGATATCGAATGGCGTCTCGCCACCCCGGACCGGCTCGGCCGCGCCGGAGTGGACAAGATAGGTCTGGGGGCGCTCATCGGTTTGTCATCGGACTGGCGTGCCGACAGCTATTTCGTCGCCGAGCACCTGGCCTGGATGGAGCGCCACCACTGGCAGAGCCGCTATTCCCTCTCCTTCCCGCGCCTGCGCCCCTGCACCGGCGGGCTGGAGCCCGAGGTGACCATGACGGACCGTCAGCTGGTGCAGCTGATCTGTGCCTGGCGGCTGTTCTCGCCGACCCTGGATCTCTCCCTCTCTACCCGGGAATCCCCGGCGTTTCGCAACGGCGCCCTGCGCCTTGGCATCACCCAGATGTCGGCGGAGTCGCGCACCCAGCCCGGCGGCTACGCCGACGGCGGCCAGGAGGAGCTGGAGCAGTTCGCCATCCATGACGACAGATCCCTGGGGGAGGTGGCCGCTGCCGTCAGGCAGGCGGGGTTGCAGCCGGTGTTCAAGGACTGGGAAGCGTTTTTGGGCCGATAGGGCTAGGGATGGAGTTCAGCCAAACTCCGTGCCTGTGGCGAGCAGGCACGGCTGCGCCGTGCAGGACGCGAGGCCGCTGGCCTCGAAGGGGTTTCGCCCGCCCTTCGGGCCGGGGCGAGTGACTTTGGAAAGACCCGCTCTTTTCCGAAATCGCACCAAAGGTCTTCTCCCCCGCTTATTCGCCCGACTTTGTCGGGTTCCTTCGGCTCACCCGCTTGTCCGACGGCACGCGCCGACGGGCCTTTGGCCTTCGCCATCCATGGCTTCGGCCAAAGCCCGCTTCGAACATCCCTGTTCTCGCGTCACATCGGGTCGAGCTGCGCTCGCCCTTTTCCGATTTGGCCCATGGCCCGGCGCCGCTCGCTCGACATCCAGTCTCGCGGCCTGGACAAGCGGGCTCGCCTCAGCGAATAAGAGGTGGGAATAAATACAGTACCCGCCTCATTCGATGCAGACTGTATATATTACCCACATAACAACTTTTTCCGAAAAAAAGAGTACAATATTAGGGGGTTAAATTATTTTTAAAATAAAAAATAGTTGTTCGTGATAAACATAGGGCCTTGCTTGACCGCAGCCAACCCTAATTATTGGTTGGTCCTGAGCTGACGAAGCCCTATGTACGATGTCATTAATTATCAAAATGCTCTAAAAGTATCTGACTTCTTAACTCTTCGTCACGGAAGAGGTATTTAATAATATTAAACACCTCTAGTTCTATGTAGTCGCATAGATAAGTGAGATGAGATTTTATATCAAAACGATAATAGCTATGAACTAATGCATTCCGAACATCGTAAAGCATATTTGATTTTAAACACTTTTCATAGTAATCATCACTTTTAAAATCACCAAAAATTATCTTTGCCTTATCGGATAAAGATTGGTCGAATATATCTAAACTGGCAGAAGAATAAATTATATTTATCAGTTTTCTTTCGGAGGAAAGCTCACTTATTTTCTCTCTGATTATTCCTAAGTGATTTTTTGATTTCCTATAGTTAGATATTCTCGTATAAAAAACTGCCTCCATAGAAAGCTCTATTACTTGATATAGAGACATAAATCGTGCATATGGGTTGGTTTCCGTTTGGAGATATGTTTTTGTGAAAGTACTTAAATAATTAATTGATGTGTCAAAGTCAAAGCCTCTCTCTATATGGACCTTATTTGGAATTGAATCATCATTCAAAGAATTTTTATATTCTGAAATCTGTTCATAATAAGGATATAAGCCATGGTGGATGAAAGAAAATGATAGCTCCCCTAGTCGCCCATGATCTGATGAATGTTTGTAGTCAGGTATAGAATCTAACAATCGTTTGCTGATGATTAAAAAATAGATCTTTTCAGAGAAAACTTGACCCTTTAATTGACAGTATATTTCGTAGGCGTGTTTCTGATAATACTGGTTATCCGAAAAATCATGTTCTCGAGATATCATTGATAAGGCCGGGATTAACCAGCCTACACGAATTTTTTTTAAGAATACTTCGGCAATATCTTTCTCATCTGGTTCCAGCTTGGAATATGTTTTAATGATATACTCGACGCCTTGAGTCGGAACACGATCCTCCCTATATTCGAGCGGTATAGAGTCCTCAGATAGGGTAACGGTATCCATGTGTCACACCTCTGCCAAAGCACGTTTTTTAGCTTTTTCTAAAGACGTGCCAATATTTTTAAAAGTGTTTCCGTCTTTATCAAAGAGATGTTTGAAAAATAACTTAAAGAAGATCCGTTGCCCATTACCAATCTTCTTGGATTTTTCCCTAACATCATCTAAGCATTTATTTAGGTTTAAAATATCATCATTTGTGAAAACAAGTTCATTACATATTATTGCAATGGAACTTAGTCCATTAATTGAATCCAGATCAATTAAATCACCTATGGCAGCGCCAAAGCCTGTGATTGCTTGGCTTCTATTGAATATCTTGAATGGTAGTTTTCCAAATGGATTAGCTTTAGTTTTGAATTCAGCATCGATATCATCATCACTCGGATATATCCAGTCTTTGAAGTACTCATCAAATTTTCTTGCTATTAAATTATATGTTTTTACAAAGTTTTTAAACTCATAGTCCCCATTGTCATCATGAGATATTAGTTGGATGGTCTGTACTGTTTGTAATATATCAAATCTATCTATAGGCAGCTCATTTCTTTCAAGGAAAGAATTATAACCATCAATTAGATCTGAAAATTTATATTCATTGATAGACCTCACGGCATCATCATCAACCTCCTTTATGATTCGTAGGTCTTCAACTGAACCATCAAGATATTTAGAGAATAAAATCTCCAGTTGATGTCTTAATGTCATTGGAGTTTGTCCAGTGTTAAGAGTCAGCATTCTGTATAGAATGCCAGTGTCACTTATAGATAAGTAGACTTCGACTCTTATTAGATATTCATTTTTTTCAAAAAAATCTATGTTGTTATCATAGACATCTATTAGAGAAAATGTTCTCTGAAGTCCATCCAGAATTTTTAAATCTTGTGGTTCCGACAGGATTTTATCAAGGATTTCCTCGTGGTTGTTATCTTCATAATCTAGTCTGAATGTAGATGCGAGCACAATAGGGGGAATAATGCATCCTTTTAATATATCCTCTTTAAGCAAGGTATATATACTTCCACTTCTACTAACCTTATTTCTTTGAAATGGATTGTTATGAATTATTTGCTTTGATAATTCTACATATTTTTTAATGTCGATTGTAAACTGTATGTTTTTTGAATTAACTTTCTTGTCATCGAGAACGCAAGTTACTTCTATCATAATTAACCTCATCATTTCGCCGAGAACTAAACATATTATATGCAGCCATGATATGATACCAGATTAATATATATGGAAAGCATAATCATCATAAGTTTTGGCTGAGTTTCTAAATTCATTAAACATATAACAATATCTACTGATATAAACGATATCATTGTTCACTTACTTACACATTCAAATTTTTACAATTATCCAATTTTCCTTAAAAAATAACTGACATGCCCCGGCGGCATATCGGGCAGCTGACCAAAGACCTCGTAACCCTGCTTCTGGTAGAAGGGGAGGGCCTGAAAACTGGTGGTTTCCAGATGGTAGTTGGTGATGCCCTTGCTTTGGGCGTACTGCTCCATGGCGCCAAGCAGGCGGGCGCCCCAGCCATCACGGCGAATGCGCTCGTCTATCCAGAGCCAGTCCACGTGCAGCCAGCCCCACTTGATGTCGGCGAGGATGCCTCCCAGTACCATGCCCTCTTCGTCCTTGATAAAGCTGGCGATCTGTTCCCGTTGATGGGAGCCCGCCATGACAAGGTTGTAGCCGGAGAGGCCGGCGCGCAGGGCATCGAGATCATCGCTCTGTGGGGTCTGGGGTGGGGTCAGTCGCATGGTGGTTAGCTCCAAATGAAGAGTGAGCAGCATCACCCGGCAACGGCAGAGGGTCAAGGTGGAGAGTGAGTGGTTGTCGGCCCTCTCTCACAGTTGCCCTGGTGGCGTTGACCGTTTGATTGGGCCAATCCCTGTCGCTGGGTGGGCAAGGCGTCTCGCGCTCGGGCCGGTTTTTCTCTAGCATGGAGGGGCGCGGAGCCGGGCTCCGCTATATGGATGGTTGGCGCTGCCCGGTTGATGGGCGTTGATGGCGCCCGGTTGCGGATGTTGGCGGCGTCCGGTTACGGACTTTGGTGGAGAGAGAAGATGAAGCTGCGTTCCTTGTTGGTGTTGGGTGCCCTGGTGCTGGGCGGTTGTGCGGTCAATCCCTATGGCGGCACTCAGGCGCCGGTGTCAGAGCCCAAGCAGCCTGTGGTCCAGCCGGAGAAGCCGGTGACCGAACCCGAGGTGGTGAAGCCTGCCCCCAAACCCGTGGCGCCGACCGGCCTGGCGCTGGCCATGGCGGATGCCTTCTTGAAAGCTCCGGAGGTGAAGGCGCTGGCGGGCAGCAACCCCGTGCTGCTGCTGACCCCGCCGCGTAACGGCACCACTGAGCCCTTCAGTACCCAGCCCATGGCCATCGCCATGAGCCAACGCATCCAGCAGCACGGCGGCTTCAGCTTCGCCGATCCGGGCCAGGTGGCGGCCATCACCGGCCAGCTGGAGTATCAGCAGGGGGGCAATCCGGCGTCTCTGGTGCGGCTGGGCCGCCAGACCGGTGCCAACTATATGCTGTACGGGGATCTCGTCTCCGAGGGGACCGGCTACCGGCTCGCCATGACCCTGATGGATCTGAAAAGCGGCGAGCTGCTGTGGAACGCGAGTCGCTCCGCCAGTCGTTAAGCGCCTCCTTGCCCCGACAACGCCACCCACGAGGTGGCGTTGTTGCATGGGCTGTTTGAATCTGCCTGGCCGACCCCTTCCTATCAGCCCATTCTCGCCACTTTGTGGTGGCATATTGAACTGCAACCACTGCATTTTCCATGTCAAAAATGCTGATTATTTCACCATTTCGATATGAGTGATGAGGTTTTTGCAAATCCATTGAAATGATCGAATGCCAGGCTTTCAGGGTGTCGGCTCCCGTCGACAGCTCGGCCTGAGTAGGGTGCTGTTTGATGCCCAGTTCACCTATGTCATCGAGAGGCAGATGAGCGTTATGACAGGGTCGTCTGGCTGGCGCAGAGGCGCCGCCCTGCCCGTAGAAAGACCGTGTGCGATATTTAACGGGTCGTGTATAACAGAACACACGGGGCCTGCGCCCGGATCCTGGAAGGAACACAGATGGCTCTCTCGGTGGCACAGCTCTACGAAGTGATGGCTCAGTTGCCCGACCCCGTCTTCATCCTCAGTGAAGATGGCTACTACGTGGAATACATCGGCGGGGTGGAGCAGCAGTCCTATCAGGATGGCAACCCCTTGATCGGCAAGCGCTTGCTGGATGTACTGCCCTTGGAGAAGGCGCAGTGGGTGCTGGATCAGATGGCGCAGGCCTTTGCCAGCGGCGAGGTGCAGGTGGTGGAGTATGACCTCTCTCCGGTGGAGGTGGAGGGGATCAACGCAGAGGCGGGCCCCCAGGGGATGCAGCGTTTCGAGGGCAAGTTGGCCCCCCTGCCATCCCTCTATGACGGCAAGCGGGCGGTGGCCTGGATGACCCGCAACATCACCCGCCAGCACGAGTTGCAACTGCGGCTCAAGCGGCTCGGGGAGACGGATCAGCTCACCGGCCTCTACAACCGCCACTTCTTCTTCGAACACTATCAGCAGCGGCTGCAAGGGGAGGGGGGGAGCGGTCTCATCATGCTGGACATCGATCACTTCAAGCAGATCAACGACCGCTTCGGCCATCAGGTGGGGGACCGGGTGCTGCGCAGCTTCAGTGCCTGCGTGGCAGCCCAGCTTCGGGCCGAGGACATGTTCGTGCGCAGCGGCGGCGAGGAGTTTCTGATCCTGCTGCCCCAGATAGGCGAGCAGACGCTGCTCAAGGTGGCGGAACGCATTCGCACCGCGGTGGCGACCATGGCGCCGGATCCGGCTCCCATCACGGTGAGTCTCGGCACCACCCTGATCCAGCCGGGGGAGACAGTGGGTGCCGTGCTGGCACGCGCGGATGAGTGGCTCTATCGGGCCAAGCGGGGCGGGCGCAACCGGGTGGCCCACGACACCGATCCCTGAATGGCAAGACGTCATAACGAACAAGGGCGACCCTCGGGTCGCCCTTGTCGTTTCTCACGGCCTTGGCCGAGTCTGCCTTAGCTGAACAGGGTCGAGACGCTCTGGCCCGCCATCAGCAGGCCGATGGCCAGCACGCTGAACCAGACCAGGGTCGCGCTCACCAGGGCGTAGCCGCCGGCGATGAAGAGACCGTCCCGCTGCAACATGCCGATGGCCAGCAGCAGGATGGCCCAGGCGGGCATGGCGTTGGTGAAGGGGATGGCGCCGAGGGGCAGCATCAGCAGCAGGGCCGCCAGCATGATCAGCAGGCCGTTGCAGCGATTGATGGTGGTGCTGCCGGTCAGCAGCAGCAGGCGCGGGCGGATGAAGCGATCGATGCGGGCCAGCAGATCGGCCCCCTTGTGCAGGGCCGGTTTCAGGTGCTCGGCGGCGAAGCGGCGCTCCATCAGGATGGCGGGCAGCCAGGGCACCCGGTTGAGGGTGATGCCGATGCCGATAAACAGGATCAGCAGGCCAAAGGGGGTGCTGACGCCGGGAATGGAGACCGGCAGCAGGAAGGGCACGGTGAGCAGCACGCAGAACAGCAGCATGCCCTGCTCACCCACCAGGGCCAGCATGTCCCGCAGGCTGATGTGGCTCTCCTCGATGGCGTGGGCCGTGGCTCGCAAGGTGTCTGACAGCTTGTTCTGTGGGTCGTTGAGTTGCGCGGCAACCATTCCTGAAATCCTCGTTCTGTGATGCCACCCCTGTGGCGCCGCCAGCTTACGGGCTCGAGGTTAATCCCAGATGAATGACGCATGCAGGATGGATCTTTATCTCGGGGGATGGGGCAGGACGTGCGGCCTAAAAATATTCGATACAGCCCCTGTGCAGCATGGGGTGCCGGGGGCCCTGATATGCTTTTGGCACAACGCGTTGCAATCAACTGACGAGCAGGGAGAGAGCCGTGACGAGAGCGGGCATGATGGTGATGGGGCTGCTGCTGCCGCTGGGTCAGGGCTGGGCGGCCGAAGACGGGGATCGCGGCTGGCAGCTGACTCCCTTCGCGGGATACAGCTCGGCCATCGACTTTGACAAGGCGGATGACGCGGTCCCGACCCCGCATGGGGGCACGGTCACCTCCCTGCAGGGGGAGAGCTCGGCCAACTGGGGCTTCTTCATCAGCAAGGAGGTGGACGATCCCGGCCTGATAGAGCTGCTCTACAGCCACCAGTCCACCCCCCTCTCCCCGACGCTGCCGGATCGGCTGACGGTGGATACCCTGCATTTTGCCGGGGTGCTGACCCTGTCGGACAACGTCATGGCCCCCTACATCGGCGCCGGGATCGGGGTGACCCGCTTCGATGCCCATGACAGCGAGACGGCCCCCTCCATGTCCCTGGCGCTCGGAGTGCAGCCGCGCCTGACCGAGCATCTGGCGCTGCGGGCCGAAGTGCGTGGTTATGGCTCCCTGCTCGACGAGGATGGGGATTTCCTCTGCGACCCCGAGATCTGCGCCTTTCGGGTGCGGGGGGATCTGGTCACCCAGTGGCAGGCGAATGTGGGATTGACCCTGAGGTTCTAGGCGTCATCATGGGAGACACACCCATACCTTCAAGGGATTGAATTTGCTGAACCCGCTGCCCCATACACTCCCCGTGCTGCACACCCCGCGGCTGTTGCTGCGTCCGCTCAACGGGCAAGACAGCGTGGATCTGTTCGCCATCTACGGGGATCCCGTCGTGATGCGCTTCACCGGAGAGCCCGCCTTTCCCGAACTCGCCACCGTGGCGCAGATGCTGGCGAGCGTCGAACGCCTGCTGGCAGCCGGGGAGTCTCTGGAGTGGGGGCTGGTTGAACGGGATGGCGAGCGCCTCGTCGGCACCTGTGGCCTGCACAGCTTCGAGCGGGCGAGCTGTCAGGCAGAAGTGGGTTGCATGCTGGCCCGGCGCCATTGGGGGCAGGGGTTGATGGGGGAGGCGCTGGGTGCCCTGATGGTATTCGCGAGGGAGCTGGGGCTGACCACGCTGCTGGCGGATATCGATCCGGACAATCTGCCCAGCCAGCGGTTATTCCGGCGGCTGGGCTTCGTCTGGCTGGGGGATAGCCATTACCGGCTGGGACTTGGCGAGGGGATCAGAGGATACCGCGAGTGATCCGGCTCAGGGGCTCGTTGACCTCGAACAGCTTGTACTGCACGTCGCTCGCGCCCATGGCGAGCACCCGCTGCTCGTGCATGGTCGCGTAGGCGAGGGCGCTCTTTTCATCCTCGAACAGATAGATGCCGCCGGCCTCGCCGGTATTCGGGTTCTCGGTCCAGATCTTGGAAATAAAGCCGGGCTCCCGGGTGATGGATTCCGCCAGCGGCAGCGCCGCCTCGGTGAGGGCCGGCCCCATCATCTCGCGGGGGAAGTTGAAATGGATCTGCAGCAGGCTGGGCATGGTTTACCTCTCTCTCTGGACTGGGCTGTAATGGCTGAGCCCACATCATAAGAAGCCGGCATCTTGGCTGCAAGAAGGCACCTTTTCGTGGCATAGTTACCTCAAAGTAACCACATATGAGCCTTGCCGTGTCTTCTGTTCCCTGTCCCGCCTACGAGGTGCTACGCCTGCTGACCGGCAAGTGGAAGCCCGCCATCCTGTTTCATCTGCGTGATCAGACCCTGCGCTTCGGGGACTTGCGCCGCTGCCTGCCGGAGGTGAGCCAGAAGGTGCTCACCGCCCAGCTCAAGGAGCTGGAGGCCGACGGGGTGATCCGCCGTACCCTCTACCCCGAGGTGCCCCCCAGGGTGGAATACGCCCTGAGCCCGCTCGGCACCGCCCTCATCCCCTTGCTGCAACAGATGCACGACTTCGCCCTGACTCACGGCGAGCTGTTGGCGCGCCAGAATGAGGCCGAGACCTCAGACTGATCCGGTCAGCGGGCCCGCAGCAACCAGCGGCTGGCCGGCGTGGCGGCCAGCAACCGATAGGCCAGCAGGGAGCAGGCGAACAGGGCCGGCACCTTCAGCAGCTCCCACCAAACGAGCTTGCCCTGGGGGCCGAACACCATCAGCCAGACCACCAGCATCATGTGCACGCAGTAGAGGCCGAGCACCTTGGGGGCCTGGCGTGCCAGCCAGCTCCCTTCGCCCCAGCCGGGATTGGCCAGCAGCAGACCGAACAGGCCGATGGCCCAGGGGATGGATCCCAGCAGGAAGTCGTGACGATTGAGGGGCACCTCGCCAAAGCGCAGCAGTCCCCAGGCCTCCAGGGCGTAGAGGGCGAGCCCCATTCCCAGCAGGCGAACGCCGAGGGCGGTGTCCGGCCGCCAGTTGCGAGCCTTGAGATAGGCACCGAGGGCCACGAACAGCAGCGAGAAGAAGGGACCGTTACGGGTCAGCAGGGCCCACTCGCCCCCCAGCAGCGGCTTGCCATAGGAGCCGCCGAGCAGGGCCAGCAGATAGAGTCCCGCCCCCATCACCAGCGCCAGTCCGGGCAGCCCTGCCCGCTGGCACAGCCCCAGGATCAGCACCGCCAGTATCAGGGCGGGCAGGAACCAGAGGTGGATCATGCCGCCCACCAGCCAGGCGTTGAGGCTATCCCCGATCTGCATCTGCCACTGACCCGCCATGGTCGGCAGATAGCCTTGCTGCACCGCCGCCACCGGGTTGAAGGGCACCAGCAGGTAGATGAGGCTCCAGCCGAGCCAAAGCAGTAGCAGCGGGCGGCAGTAACGCAGCGCCACCCCAAGGGGATCCTGGCTCAGCCTGGGTTGCAGGAAGTAACCGGCGCACAGGAAAAACAGCGGCACCGCGAAGCGACACAGCTGGTTGATGATGCCCCCGAGCCACAGATAGAGGGGGTCCCCCCAGAGGGTGGGATCGAAGGGGTTGCTGAAGGGGGAGATGTGGATGGTCATCACGGCTAGGATGGCCAGCACCCGCCCGCACTCGATACTGGAAATGCGCATGATTCCTCTTGGGATCTGGAGTTCTGGCCGCACCCTAACAGCCGCATCCGACCCCCGCCAGCCGGTGTGCCGACAACTGTGACCCTTGCCCGCGCCGGGTTACCCTTTGTTACCTCCCCCGAAAATGACGTTACCCCCGGTGAGAGCAGGATCCCGTTTTGGTGTATGTAACGGGCCGGGGCCCCTTGCCAGGCTGGCGCTTAGAGCAAGGCGATCAGCAGGGTGACGAGAGCTCCGCCAAGGAGCAGGGCAATGCCACGGCGGGACGGGCCGTGCAGCTTGTTCCACATCAGCAGACTGGTGAGGGCGAGCAGCAACAGCGCCAGGGCGGCGAGATCTCCCATCAGCTGCCAGGAGAGCCCGGTACCCATGCCGCGGTGCAGCCGGTTGAGGCTGGCGGCGAAGTTGGCCTGCTGGCGCTCGATGCGCACCTCCAGGGTGCCGAGCACATAGCTGGCGGCCAGGCTTTCGCTCAAGGTGACGCCCTTGAGCTCCCAGCGTGCGGGCAGGGTGAGCGTGCCGCTCGGGGTGGGCAGGGTCTGGGGCGGGGTGATGGCGGTGCGCGCCTCTGCCAGTCCGTCGGCATAGTGCTGTTGCAAGAGGGCCGTGAGCGCGGCGGGATCCGCCAGCGGCGTCGTCAGCGTCAGGATTTCACTCTGTTTGTCGGTATGGGGGCCAGGCAGGGGCAGCACGGCCCTGTGTTGCAGCCAGAGGCCGGTGAGACCGTAGATCAGCATCAGGGCCAGGGTGGCAAAACCGGCCCAGGCGTGGATGCGGCGCACCCACTTGTTGTTGTGGAGCGGGAGTTTCTTGGTTTTCATGCGTTTCTGGCCGGCTTGCGCCGGCCAGTCTGGTCAGGAGGGGATCAGAAGCGGTAGGCCGCGGTCAGGTTCAGCTGACGGGGGCTGCCCGGCATGATCTGGGCCGCGCTGGTGGCGCTGACGTAGTAGTGGTGATCGGTCAGGTTCTCCACGCTGAGCTGGGCATCCCAGTGCTGCCAGCGGTAACCGGCGCGGGCGTCATAGCGGGCGTAGCCCGGCAGCACCGTAGTGTTGGCGTTGTCGGCGAAGCGATCCCCCACCGCCGTCACCCCGGTTTCCCCATACCAGCCCTGCGGGCCGCTCTGGTAACCGGCGAACAACTGGCCGTTCTCGCGCGAGACGTTCATCGGCCGCTTGCCCTGCAGATCCGCATCCGCCTTGACCTGCTCCGCATCCTGGATGGCGACGCCGCCGTGCAGGTAGATCTCGTCGGTCAGCTGGGCGCGGGCGCTGAGCTCGATGCCGTCGGTACGCTGCAGACCGGTGAGGATCACCTTGGTGGGGTCCAGCGGATCCTTGCTGCGCTTGTTGTACATCTCCAACCGGTAAAGGGAGAGGGTGGTGGCCAGCTTGCCATCCAGCCAGTCGCTCTTCACCCCACCCTCATACAGCCGGGTGTGCTGGGGATCCAGGTTGTTGTTCTTGTCCCCCGGGGTGATGCCGATGAGTTCACCGCCCACCGGGGTGAAGGTCTTGCTGTAGGAGGTGTAGAAGGCGTGCTCCTCGAGAGGGTTCCATACCAGGCCCAGACGAGGGCTCAGGCTGGTGACCGAGAGGGTCTCCTCCTTGTCGAGATCGTTGCGACGGCTGGTGACGGTGAACTCGTCCCGGCGCAGGCCGCCGAGCAGGTGCCAGTCACCCAGGCTGAGCTGATCCTGCACATAGAGGCCGTAGCCACGGACCTTGTGACTGGCGTCGCTGGAGAGCTTCATGGCACCGTTATAGGTGGGCAATGAACCCGGATCGTAGAGGTTGCCCGGCGGGATGGCAGTGGCGTTCTGATAGAGCTTCGGCGTGCGTTCCTGCCAGCTCTGCTCCAGTCCCACCAGTAGACGATGCTCGACGGGGCCGGTCTGCAGCTCGCCTTCCGCTTCGGTGTTGCTGGTCAGGCTCTTGGCCTTGAGATCCTGCTGCCAGCGGGCGCGGGTCACCTGATCGCCTTTCACGCTGGTGACATAGGTGTTGTCGAACTGGCTGTCGAGGGTGGTGTAGCCGAGCTGCTGGCGCAACTGCCACTGCTCGCTCAGATCCCAGGTCAGCTGGGAGCGGGTGGACTGTGCCACGTCATCGATGTAGTCGCGGCTGGTATCGCTGTAGACACTCTCGATGGGCACGTTGGCGGGGCGGCCGTCGACGCCGGGGATGCCGCGATCCGGGGTGCGGTCACTGCCGTTGCGCTCGTACTGCACCAGCCAGTTCAGGTTGTCGGTGATCTCCCAGTTGGCGGACGGGGCCAGCAGGGTGCGTTTGCTGGTCACTCCATCGCGGAAGCTCTCCTTGTCCTCCTGGGCCAGGTTGAGGCGCAGTTGCACCCGCTCACCGGCCTCGGCATTGAGATCCGCCGCGAGTCGCTGGCTGTCGAAGCTGCCGACCCGGGCGGTGACACTGGAGGCCTGGCCCCGCTGAGGCTTCTTGCTGACCCGGTTGATGATGCCGCCGGTGCTGCCACGGCCGTAGAGCACGGCGGCCGGGCCTTTGAGTACCTCGACCCGCTCGATGTTGCCGAGATCGCGGGTGTACTGCATGTCGTCGCGCAGACCGTCCAGGTAGAAGTCGTTGCTGGCGTTGAAGCCACGAATGGTGACGCCGTCGAAACGGGTGTCACCGCTGGCGTTGACCCCGGGAATGCCGCTCAGGGCCTCGCTCAGGGTGGGTTGGCCATAGGCGGTCAGCTCGCTGGCCGGGATGCTCTCTATGGTCTGGGGTACCAGCTTGGCCGGGGTGGCGGTGCGGGTCGCGGTGGCGACCTCTTCGTGTTGACTGCGTTTGCCGATGACGGTGAGGGTCTCGTCTTCGGCCCGGGCGCTGGCGCAAAGGGACAGCAAGGCGACGCCCAATAGGGCGCGCTGGGGGTTGGGGTTCTGCATCTGCGTGTGACTCTTCTAATCGACCTGTTGGCCTGAACTTATTGATTTATTTGTAGTTATTAAAATGCTCCCGAAGCAGGAGGGCGCTAATGATATTCATTTTCATTTGACTGGCAAGGCAAAGATGCAAAAGTGGCACACCTACGACCAGTTGTGCGGCCAGTTGTGCGGCCAGTTGAGGCTCATTGTCCTGAGGTCATGCATCGGATGAGTCTTGGTTGTGGCAAGGGGCTGGTTTACCATCCGGGTGCGGTGGCGCCCATGCCACCTTAAGGAAACAGGACACGGAAAATGGAAGAGATCATCAGGGCAGACCTGCACAACCCGCACCACGGCGAGGTGCTGGTTTATCTGCTCAACGAATACGCGAAAGACGAGATGGGGGGTGGCAGTCCGCTCTCGGATGAGGTGCAGGCCAATCTGGCCAAGGCGCTGGCGGCGAGAAGCGATGCTCATGTGCTGCTGGCCTGGGTGGAGGGTGAACCCGCCGGGGTGGTTACCTGCTTCGAGGGCTTCTCGACCTTCGCTTGCCGCCCTCTGCTCAACATCCACGACATCGCCGTGCACCCGGCGCATCGCGGGCGCGGTCTCGGCAAGCGATTGCTGGCGGAGGTGGAACGTCTGGCCCGGGAGCTAGGCTGCTGCAAGCTGACGCTGGAGGTGCTGGAGGGCAACAAGGTGGCGCAGGCCGCCTATCGTGCCAGTGGTTTTGCGGGCTATGAACTCAGCCCCGAGGTGGGCCGCGCCCTGTTCTGGCAGAAGACATTGTCGTGAGCCACCTGGCAGAGTCGGGATCCTCTGCTTGTCAGCGGGCTGCTCAGCCCCTAGAGTGGCGCCCAGTTTCTCCCTTCTCTCAACGGCCAATCTTGGCCCGGTGAACCAGATGACTCTTTATGCCTCGGATCAGCGAGTGTCCCGAGTGAACTCCGAACAGATGCGTGCGATGAAGCATTGTCCGGAGCCCGGGGAGGCCTGAGCCTCCCACTCATTCATCGTGCCGTCACCTTCCGGCTCTCGTCCTGACGCGAGCGCCGGGTCGCAACTGCACGATTGAATCAAGGCCATAGACGCTGCCTCGTCTATGGCCTTTTTTGTTGGCCCGCATCCTGGATGCGGGGACGAAGCAGAGCAGAGGCCCGCCCGGGTTCTCTGCTTTTTTTTGGCCGGTGATGGCGGTTCAAGGGGTATGCTCATGGCTGTACCGCTCAGCCTCCCGGCCGCGATGACCTGAAGAAGGAAAGCGTGAGATGTCACAAAATATCTATGATAACCAAGGCTTTTTTGAAGGCTATGCCCAGTTGCCCCGCTCCCAGCAGGGGCTGGCAGGTGCGCCGGAATGGCCGGCGTTGCGGGCCATGCTGCCGGCCCTGACCGGCAAGCGGGTGCTGGATCTGGGCTGCGGCTACGGCTGGTTCTGCCGGGCGGCCCGGGAGCTGGGGGCGGGGGAGGTGACGGGGATCGATCTCTCCACCAGGATGCTGGCCCGCGCCGCCGAACTGACCCGGGACGAGCGGATCCACTATCAGCAGGGGGATCTGGCCCGGCTTGAGCTGAGTCGTGAGCCTTTCGATCTGGTCTACAGCTCGTTGGCGCTGCACTACCTGCCGGAGGTAAACAGCCTGTTCGCGCAGATCCACGGCGCCCTGGCGGCGGGCGGCAGCTTTGTGTTCTCGGTGGAACATCCCATCTTCACCTGCCCCCAGCCCCAGGGCTGGCTGGTGGACGAGGAGGGACGCCGATCCTGGCCCATCAACGGCTATCAGCGGGAGGGCGAGCGGGTCAGCAACTGGCTGGCGGAAGGGGTGATCAAGTATCACCGCACTCTGGGCACCTATCTCAATGCCCTGATCGGGGCGGGATTCGAGATCCGTCACGTGGAGGATTGGGGCCCCACGGCCGGGCAGATCGCCGCCAATCCGGCGCTGGCAGAAGAGGCAGAGCGACCCATGCTGCTGCTGGTGTCAGTGCAAAAGCCATTACGTTGATCTGAGAGACAAATAGAAACGGCGCGCAGAGAGTTCTGCGCGCCGTTTTTATGGCATTCAGCTTGAGCGAGGCTCGACTTAGAAGTCGTAGCGGGCTGCCAGCTGGAAGTCGTCCTTGGTGTTCAGCTTGCCACTGTCCTGGCTGTCCAGGTTGTTGATGCGGTATTCGCCGATGACCCGCAGGTTCTTGTTGAACTTGTACTGGGCACCCAGGGTGTAGTAGTCGATGGAGTCATAGTCGGCCTTGCCGTCCTGCTCCACCTTCTGCTTGTTCCACAGGGCCATCAGGCCGATGCCGTTCTCGAAGTTGTAGCCGAGGGCGGCTTCCCAGCCGGTGTGATCCTGGCCGGTCTTGAGGAAGTCGGTACCGTCTGCATAGCTCAGGGCGGCATAGACGGCCTTGTTGTCATATTTGGCGGAGAGCAGCCACAGCTTGGCGTCTTCCTCGTTGTTCTTGTCGCGGATCCCCACGTTGTAGGCGGTGCCGAGCGCCAGATTGAACGGGAAGGTATAGGACACGGCGGCACCGTAGGCGGCATCGCTGTCCTTGCTGGTGGTCTCTTCGGTGTCACCGCCGTCGAACTTGTAGCTGGTGTCGATCTGGAAGCCGTTGAACAGGCCGGAGTATTTCAGGACCGAGCCGGCACGGTTGGTGGCGAAGGTGTCGGTCTTGGCGCCGAGGGCGTCGTTGCCATAGCCGTCGGAGAGGGAGACGTCAGTCCAGTTGGCCAGCATGCCGGGGGCGCCTTGCTGACGACCGAAGGTCACGTTGCCCCAGTCGGCGCCCACACCGGCGAAGGCCAGACGGGTGCGCAGGTTGTCGGAGTTCTCGCTGACGGTCTTCTCGCTGTCGTTGATGTAGAACTGCAGCTCGTACTGGGCCAGGGCCTTGAGACCCGGGTTGATGGCGCTTTCTACCTTGGCGCCCAGACGAACAAACTGGTTTGCACCCTGTTTGTCGCTATATTCGTTTTTGATGTCACCGTTGGCATCCAGTTCCTTCTTCTCTCCGAAGAATTGACCGGCATAGATGCGGCCGTAGATATCCAGCATGGTGCTGTCATTTTTATATACTTCGACGGCTTGAGCCTGGAAGGCAGCGGTGAGAGCCAATGCTACTACTGTCAGCTTTTTCATCTTAATCCCTTGTGTTGCAAGCTTCTGTTTTAAAAGACGGGGCCATGCTAGAAGTGGCAGATGACAGCGGGGTGACCGTGTCATGAACAAGGGGTTGCGGTTGTGTGTCATTCCGATGAAAGCCGCGATTTATGTGGCGATCCGTCACTTTTACGCGCAAAGGTTTGCCCTTGTGGTAGAATGCCGCCCGTTTTCGGGCTCCAAAGGTTGGATATTGCGATGAGACGTGAACTGGCAATCGAATTTTCCCGAGTGACGGAAGCGGCTGCACTGGCTGGCTACAAGTGGCTCGGACGTGGTGACAAGAACATCGCCGATGGGGCGGCCGTGGCGGCCATGCGTCATATCCTCAATCAGATCCAGATCGATGGTGAGATTGTGATCGGCGAAGGGGAGATCGACGAGGCTCCCATGCTCTACATCGGCGAGAAGGTGGGCACGGGTCAGGGCGATGCGGTGGACATCGCGGTCGATCCCATCGAAGGCACCCGCATGACCGCCATGGGTCAGTCCAACGCGCTGGCGGTACTGGCGGTCGGCGACAAGGGCTCCTTCCTCAAGGCCCCCGACATGTACATGGAAAAGCTGATCGTCGGCCCCAAGGCCAAGGGCGCCATCGATCTGGATCTGGCTCTGGAGCTGAATCTCAAGGCCGTCGCCAAGGCGCTCGGCAAGCCGCTCTCCCGCCTGACCGTGATCACCCTGGCCAAGCCGCGCCATGACAAGGCGATCAAGGAGATGCAGGGGCTGGGTGTGCGGGTGTTCGCCATCCCGGATGGCGACGTGGCCGCCTCCATCCTGACCTGCCTGCCGGACAGTGAAGTCGACATGCTGTACGGCATCGGCGGCGCACCGGAAGGGGTCATCTCGGCGGCGGTGATCCGCGCCCTGGATGGCGACATGCAGGCTCGCCTGGTTCCCCGTCACAAGGTCAAGGGCGACAGTCCCGACGTGCGTGCCCTGGGGGAGCAGGAGATCGCTCGCTGCGAGGCCCTCGGCATCGACGTGAACAAGGTGCTCAAGCTGGAAGATCTCGCCAAGAATGACAACGTCATCTTCTCGGCCACCGGCATCACCAAGGGTGATCTGCTGGAAGGCATCACCAGCGATGGCGTCATGGCGACCACCGAGACTCTGCTGATCCGCGGCAAGTCGCGCACCATTCGTCGCATCAAGTCGATCCACTTCCTGGATCGCAAGGACAGCGTGGTGCGGGACATCATCCTCTGATGAGCAAGCGCTGAATTCCTGTCACAAAAAGCCCGACCGTTAACACGGTCGGGCTTTTTGCTTCCCAGTAGGCGAAGGGTTCTTTTGGCGGTAGCAGGGATAAGGCTTAGGGGAATGCGGACTCCTTGCTACACTGCTTCGCCCTACAGAGGAAGAATCACATGGAATGTCGTCAGGGTTGCGGCGCCTGCTGCATCGCCCCCAGCATCAGCAGCGCCATTCCCGGCATGCCCCAGGGCAAACCGGCAGGCGTCCCCTGTATCCAGCTCGATGCCAGCCTGGGCTGCAAGATCTTCGGCCAGCCCGAGCGTCCGGCGGTGTGCAGCGGCTTTCGCCCCATGCAGGATGTGTGCGGCACTCATCGTCAGGAGGCCATCTGGCTCATCGGTGAGCTGGAGCGGCTGACCGCCTGAGCGTTGGACTTTCTCCCTCAGAGAGGGGATTGGATGAGGATGGTGGTCTGTTGCCCTTCATCCCAGCCCCTTCTCCCGCGTGGCGATAGCATTCAAAACCCCATTCATAAAAAGAGGCCGCGATTGCGGCCTCTTTTCCGTGAGGTGGGCTGAACTCAGATCCCGGCCAGCTCCAGGGCCTGACGATAGTATTCGTTGGCCTTGTTGGTGAGGCGGCGCTTGTCCATCAGCTGGCCGAGGGCGTGGCAGAGGGCAGGGCTCGGCGCCTTGGCCACTTCCTGCTCCAGCAAACGCTGGGCCTCATCCAGCTGGCCCGCCAGCAGATAGACCTGGGCCAGTGCCGCTTCGGCGCCCGGTTGATCCTGCATCTTCTGGAGCTGGGTCAGCATGGGCTGGTAGTCATTGAGCTTCAGCTTGGGCAGACGGGCGAACAGCTCGGGGGCGGGTTGCTTGCGCAGCGCCTCCAGCCAGAGATCGGCCGCCTCGCTGTCGGCACCGAGCCGGCGCAGGCGATCCCCGTAGCGGATGAGCAGGGCGGGATCCTGGCGCAGCTTGCGCGGCAGTTCCTGCCAGACCGGGCGCAGGCTGTCGAGGGCGTCCCCGGCGGCTTCAAGCCGGCCACACCAGGCCTGTTGCAACAGTTCCTCTTCCTGCTGGGGGGTCAGCTTGCCGACCTTGCGCAGGGCGGGGGCCAGTTCGATGAGTGCGGCCCAGTCCTGGCGAGCCAGATAGACCTGACGCAGTTGGTCCAGCACCATGGGGTGGCGGGGATTGAGGGCATAGACGGATTCGAGGCGGCCGAGGGCGCTGTCGTATTGGCCCTGCTCTATCTGCAACTGGGTCTGGATCAGGGTCAGCGCCAGCTCGGCCTTGGGGTTCTCCTCCTGCGCTTTTTGCAGGTAGTGATCCCGGCTGATGTCATCGCCGCGCGCCTGGGCGACCTTGGCGGCGCTCAGGTAGTTCAGCAGCGGGGTGTCGCTGTTGTCAGCCCCCTTGATCAAGAGCTTCTCGGCCTGGTTGTAGTGCCCTTCGGCCATGGCCAGGGTGGCGTTGACGGTTTGCAGGTTTGCCTTGCGGCGGCGACGGGAACCGAACCAGCCCTGGGTTTTGCGGCGCAGGCCGAATACCCGGGTCAGCAGCCACTCGACGATGAGCAGGGCGCCGTAGAACAGCACCGCCAGGATGACGGCGCTGGTGACCGAGGATTCTACCGTGTAGTTGCCAAGGGAGATGAGCACATAGCCCTTGTTGCCGGAGGCTTGCGGGCCGAAGATGAGGCCCGCCACCATGACGGCGACGATGACGATCAGACGAATCATGGTGCCCTCCTCAGTTGCCGGCCAGGATGCGTTGCAGGCGCTCGGTCAGCACCTGCTCCAGCATGGCCTGGGTCTTGAACTGATCCGGATAGTCGAACTGGATCTGCTCCCCCTTGAGCTTGTCGAGCTCGGATTGCATGTACTGGGTGGCGCTGTTGTCGACGTCGAAATACTGGGTCAGCCAGCGCTCGGCCTTGTCCAGGCTGTCGGTGTAGAGCGCCTGCTGCTCGCGATAGACGGCGAGCTGGGCCTGCAGCAGCTTGGTCTTGAGGTTCTCACGCAGGAAGATCTCCTGCTGGGGGGAGAGCAGGGCCTCCACGGCGCCATCCCGGCGACGGATGGTGATGAAGTTTTCGGTGAACTTGACCCAGTTCTTTTTGAGGTTGCTCTCCCACTCGTCCGGGTTGGTGCTGACGGCCTGATCCGCCTCGGCCTTGGCTTCCGGCATGCTGACGGTGGAGAGGGGCAGCAGCTCGATTTGATCGGAGAGCGCGGCCAGCTTCAGGGTCAGCCCCTCGCGATCGACCCGCGGCATCCCTTTGAGCTTGGCGATATCTTCCGCCAGCGCCTTGCGGATGGGCATCAGGCTGGGATCGTTGAGGGCCTTGATCCGCTCGTCGGCATTGCCGAGCAATGTGATGGCAGAGATGAGATCATGTTCGAGCCACAGTTTGCGACCCGCCATCCGCACCAGGTATTCGGATTCGGCCAGCATCCAGTCGTTGGGACGCTTGTCATCCAGATCCAGCACCTTGTGCTGCAGGGCGTCCAGGGCATCTTGCAGTTGTTGCTGACTCTTGCCGAAGGCTGCCAGCTGATCGGCATCCTTGCTGCTGCTCTGGTCCAGCTTGCCCATGGCCTCGGCCAGTTGCTGTTTGAGGGCACCGAGTTCGGCCTGCTGGGCGGCGGCAGTCTGTTGTCCGTGCAGATAGAGGCCGCCGGTCAGCCCCAGGGCCAGCAAAATGGCGACACCGCCGAGGAGTACGCCGGAGCGACCCTGTTTCTTGCCGGGCACATCGCTGGCCACGGGGGCCGCAGTGCTTGGGTGGGATTTGACCTCGGATTCTTGTTGTTCAGTCATTCCATCTTCCTCAGTTCCAGGGCGGCCACCAGAGCCTGGTTGGATGCACCTTGGGCAATCACGATACGGGTAAAGCCAGCCGCCTCGGCCTGTTCGGCCACGCGCGGGCTGGGTACCACCAGCAGACGATCATAGAGCCAGGGCTGATGCTGGCTTGGCACCAGTGCCAACAGTCGCTGCAACAGTTCACCACTGGTGATGAGCAGGCTGTCGAGGCCGGCACGCTGCCAATGGCGGGTCAATGCGTCCCCGTCGAGTTCGGGGTAGTGGCGCTCATAAGTGGCACAATAGTGCACCAGTGCGCCGCGTGAGGCCAGTGTAGTGGCGATGAGATCCCGCCCGCCGTTGCCGCGCAGGATCAGCACGCGCTTGCCGGCCACCCCCTGCAGGCTTGGCAACAGCAGCAAGCCTTCGCTGCGGGGATCGTGCGGGCACTGGGCCTGGATGCCCACATCGGCGAAGGCATCCGCGCTGGCCTGGCCGACCGCAAAGTACTCAATATGTGGCCAGGTCAGACCAGTTTGCAACAGAAAATGATGAGCAAAATGAATTGCATGCATGCTGACGGCGATGACGATGTCCGCCGCAGGCAGCATGTCACTGAGACGGGATAGCTCGCTCCCCGGCCGGGTTTCCAGCAAGGGACAGCAGAGGGGCTGGTGGCCTTGCTGGCGCAAGAGTTGCGCCAACTCGTCGGCCTGCTCGGTGGGGCGTACCACCAGCGGGATCATCAGGCCACGCGCTCCGCTACCCGCCTGCCCACTGTCATGGGTGATACACCTCGGCCAGGATGACGTCGGCGCCATCGGCCAGCAGGCGTTGGGCCAGGGTCTCCCCGAGCCGCTCCGCATCCGCGACAGGGCCGCGGATCTCGTCGCGGATGATGCGGCTGCCATCCGGGCTGCCCACTAGGCCACGCAGCCAGACTTCCTCTCCCTGCACCAGGGCATAGGCACCGATAGGAACCTGACAGCCCCCTTGCAGGGCCCGGTTCATGGCGCGCTCGGTGAGCACCCGCACCCGGGTCTCGCCGTGTTCGAGCGGCGCCAGCAGGGCGTGCAATTCATGATCATCCAGCCGGCATTCGATGCCGACGGCGCCCTGGCCGTTGGCGGGCAGGCTCTGTTCCGGTTCGATGAAGGCGGTGATGCGATGCGCCATTTCCAGCCGTTTCAGACCGGCAGCGGCGAGAATGATGGCGTCGTACTCACCGGCATCGAGCTTGGCAAGACGGGTGTTGACGTTGCCACGCAGGTCGCGGATGACCAGATCCGGGCGGGCGGCCCGCAACTGACATTGGCGGCGCAGGCTGGAGGTGCCGACCACGGCGCCCTGGGGCAGCTCGTCAATCTGCGTGAAACGGTTGGAGACGAAGGCATCGCGCGGGTCTTCCCGCTCGCAGATGGTGTGCAGGCCGAGCCCCTCGGGGAACTCCACCGGCACGTCTTTCATGGAGTGAACCGCGATATCGGCGCGCCCCTCCAGCATGGCAGTCTCCAGCTCCTTGACGAACAGCCCCTTGCCGCCCACCTTGGCGAGCGGCGTATCCAGGATCTTGTCCCCCTGAGTGCTCATGGGCACCAGTTCGACGTCCAGATCGGGATAGAGCGCTTCGAGGCTGTCTTTCACGAAGTTGGCCTGCCACAGGGCCAATGGGCTCTTGCGAGTGGCGATTCTCAGAGTTCGGGCTGCCATATCAATCAGTTGTTTCATCTTTAGTGAGGAAAACGATCTTATCACCCTTTGCAGGGGCTTTCATGGCGCAGCCGGCAAAAGCGGGGGCAGGTTCAAAAAAGGCAGCTGAAAATGATTTTCATTAAGCCGCTGCGGATATTTAATTAATTGAAAACATTAAAATTTATTACTTTCCCATGATACCGTTATTGACAGGGTCAGAAATAATCCGGTGATTCCATGCGGGCTTGTTTACCACGGCGGTTTGCATTGTTAACATGATCACACTTTTTTGACGTCTCCCCATTTTGGTGCGTCATTTCTCTCCCCGATAGGTAGGGCATTGCTGGTAAAACTCGACACGCTGGTGGCGCGCTACGACGAGATCAATCGTCTCAAGACGCAACGGGCGCTGGATCTCATGAGTCGCTATGGGCAGCAGGTGTTTCAGTTGCTGCCTGTCATGCTGCACTTCAATCACCCTCTCTTGCCCGGTTATGTGGCAGGTGATGTGCCCCATGGCATCTGGAGCTTCGTGGCCAACGAGGCTCAGCAAGCCTTCATCCAGGATCTGTGTCAGAACGCGAATTGTCAGGGAGGCCTCAGCACCCACGACAAGTCGATCCAGGGTCTTTATTCCATGGGCAGCACCTCCTCCATCGGCCAGTGCTGCCATTCGGATCTCGATATCTGGGTCTGCCACGTGGCGGGCCTCTCCCAGGAACGGCTGGCGCTGCTGGAGCAGAAGTGCCAACTCCTCTCCAAGTGGGCCGAGCAGCGGGGGGTCGATCTCAACTTCTTCCTGATCCCCGAAGACAAGTTCCGCCAGCGCAACGATGCCCAGATGCAGGGGGAGAGCTGCGGCAGCGCCCAGCACCTGCTGCTGCTCGACGAGTTCTATCGCAGCGCCATGCTCATCGCCGGCAAGCGCCTGCTCTGGTACCTGGTGCCCGCTGAGTATGACGATCATTACGACGACTATGTGAACGGCCTGTTTGCCCACGGCAAGCTGAGCCAGGACGACTGGCTGGATCTCGGTGGTTTCAACCGCATTCCCGCCGAGGAGTACTTCGGTTCCGCCCTCTGGCAGCTCTACAAGGGGATCGACTCCCCCTACAAGGCGGTGCTCAAGTCCCTGTTGATGGAAGCCTACTCCCACGAGTATCCCAACACCCGTCTGCTGTCGGTGACCAGTCGCGACTGGTTCCAGCACAACGAGGGGATGCACTATCGGCTCGACAACTACTGCCTGATGCTGGACAAGGTGACCAACTACCTCAAGTCCATCGGCGACATGCAGCGCCTCGATCTGGTGCGCCGCTGCTTCTACCTCAAAGTATGTGACGGCCTGAGCCATCCCAAAGAGGAGCACAGCCCGAGCTGGCGTCGCGAGTTGATGGCCCAGCTGGTTTCCTACTGGGGCTGGGGCCCGGAGCGCCTGCACCACCTGGATCACCGGGAGGAGTGGAAGGTCGAAGAGGTCAAGGTGGCCTATGCCGAGTTGCTGGAAGCCCTGATGCAGAGCTACCGCAACCTCATCCAGTTCGCCCGTCGCAACAACATCAGCGAGTCCATCAACCCGGAAGACATCGGCATACTGTCGCGCAAGCTCTATGCCGCCTTCGAGAGCCTGCCGGGCAAGGTTCAGCGCATCAACCTCAAGATAGCGCCGGACTTGAGCGAGCCGGATCTCAGCCTGGTGCAGGTGCCCCACGGTCGCCTCAACCGCGCCGGCTGGTATCTCTACAAGCACTCTCTGGAGCCGGTGGACATCATCGGCCGGGCGCCGCTCGAATATAACGGCTACATCAGCAAGCTGGTGGCCTGGGCCTACTTCAATGGCCTGATGACGCCCCAGTCCCGGGTGCACCTGTTCAATCAGGGCTCGGATCTGCACATCGACAACCTGCACCAGTTCTGCCGCGATCTCTCCGGCACCTTCCCGGTCAAGTATCCCCGTGCCACCAACCTGGCCCTGAGCCGTCCCTGCGAGATCCACCAGCTCTCCATCTTCCTCAATCTGGAGACGGATCCGTCCAGCCACTGGGTGGGGCAGGTGATCGAGTTCGACGCCAACGCCGCCGACGTCTTCTCCTTCGGTCGCAACCAGGAGTGCCTGGTGGGCTCGGTGGATCTGGTCTATCGCAACTCCTGGAGCGAGATCCGTACCCTGCACTTCCAGGGAGAAGAGGCGGTGGTGGATGCCCTCACCACCATACTCGGCAAGATGCATCAGGATGCCGCCGCGCCGGAGATGATAGAGGTGTTCTGCTACAGCCAGCACTTCCGCTCCCTGGTGCGCTCCCGCTTCCAGCAACTGCTGGCCGAGTGCATCGAGTTGCGCCTCGCCCGGGACAAACAGCAGCTGGTCAAGACGCTGGCCCTCGGGCGCGAGAAGTACGGCATCTTCTTCGAGCGGCGCGGGGTGTCGGTCAAGAAGCTGGAAAACGCCATCGACTTCTACCGCCACATCTCTCACAACAAGCTGGATCACCTGCCGCTGCGTCTGGACAGGAGCCATAGCCAGCACCTGCCCGGCATCGTCGATGCCTACGCCAGCGAGGGGCTGGTGCAGTTCTTCTTCGATACCCGCAATGCGGGCACCAACATCTATATCCTGGACGAGGCCAACCGGGTGGAGATCTACCAGCACTTCGCCGGCAACAAGGATGAACTGGTACAGGGGGTGAACCGCTTCTACACCTCGGGCAAGGAGCGTGCGGGGGATGCCGGCCAGTTCAGCAACTTCAACCTGCCCCAGTACTACGAAATCGTGCAACAGGGTGATGAGTTGGAGGTGATCCCCTACCGCAGCCAGAATCCACAGCGAGATAATCCAGGGCCTGCCCGCGAGGTAGGTTGATATGCTGCCGGATTGCCGATGAGCCAACGAAAACGGCCTGCAGATGCAGGCCGTTGTCATATTCGTCGTCCGGGATTCAGCCGTCGAGGCGTGCCAGCAGCCAGTGACGGATGTCGGCGAGCTGGGGACGGCAGATCTCGTGGCGCATGGGGTACTCGTGCCACTCGGGGGCGAGGCCCGCCGCTTCCAGCCGGTTCTTCGCCTCCCAGCCCATGGAGAGCGCCACCACGTCGTCATAGATGCCGTGCATGTAGCAGATGGGCAGACGCTGGGCCGCCTCGCTCATTTCCCCCATCAGGGCATCGGGCGCCGCCAGATAGGTGGACATGCAGAGCAGGCCCGCCAGGGGCTGCGGGCAGCGCAAGGCCGTGAAGGAGGCGATGACGCCCCCCTGGGAGAAACCGGCCAGCACGATGCGCTCGGGGGCGAAGCCCTCGGCAATCAGCTGATCCAGCAAGCCCTGGATGCGGGCGGCGGATTCGCGGACATGGGACTCCACGGCGCGATCCGCCGGATCCTCGAAGCTCTTGATGTCGTACCAGCCGCGCATCTTGTAGCCCATGTTGATGGTGATGGGCCGTTCGGGGGCATCCGGCAGCAGGTGGCGCACCGGCAGGGTGGCGGGCAGGTCTAGGGCGTCCACCAGGGGCGCCAGACCCGCACCTGAGTCTCCCAGCCCGTGCAGCCAGATCACCGCATGACGGGCGCCGTCGGGGTGCAGGTCTATCATGGGAAGCGCACCGGCTCGCCCGCCTGGGTGGTGCAGGCCCGGGTCAGCAGAGTCTTGAGCTCGTCGCCGAAGCGGTTGTCTATCCAGCTCTCCCCGCGCAGCTCGAAGTGGAAGCCGTTCTCCCGGGTAGCGACCCAGATCTGGTGCAGGGGCTCCTGCTTGTTGATGATGACCTTGGTCTTGTTCTCGAAGCTCAAGGTCAGCACGCCGCCGGCCCGTTCACAGTCGATATCCGGATACCCCTCGTCGATGACGTCCTCCACGTACTGGAAAAAGGCGTCTGTCAGGGCGTGATACTCGTGATCCTTCATCGGTTTATCCTGTTGCTTTTAACAATGTGAGTGCGATTATAGAGGGCCAAAAATTTTTTCGCAGCGAACCATTATGACTACCCAGTTCACCAAGTGCCTGTTGGCCGCATTTCTCTCCCTTGGGTTGGGCGCCTGTGGTCTGACGGGGCCGCTCTATATGCCGCCCCCCGAGCAAGCCGCTCCTGCCGAGCAGCCTGCCCCCGCCAAGCCCGAGACAGAGAGTACACCGCAAGCCACCTCGTCTGCGACCGCCAAACCGGCCTCCGAGGCCGCGCCGCAATAATTTAGGAAGGAACCGCCCCCTTGGATCACTTTAACTACGACGCCGACGGCCAGTTGCAGGCCGAGCAGCTGCCCCTGCAACAACTTGCCGAGCAGTATGGTACCCCGCTCTACGTCTACTCCCGTGCCACCCTGGAGCGCCACTGGCACGCCTTCGATCAGGCGGCGGGCGACATCCCCCATCTCATCTGCTACGCGGTCAAGGCCAACTCCAACCTGGCGCTGTTGAACCTGCTGGCCCGTCTGGGATCCGGGTTTGACATCGTCTCCGGCGGGGAACTCTCCCGGGTGCTGGCGGCGGGCGGTGATCCGGCCAAGGTGGTCTTCTCCGGCGTAGCCAAGAGCGAGGCCGAGATGCGCCTCGCCCTGGAAAAAGAGATCCTCTGCTTCAACCTGGAGTCCGAAGCCGAACTGGAGCGTCTGAACCGGGTGGCGGGTTCCATGGGCAAGATCGCCAGGGTGTCGGTTCGGGTCAACCCGGACATCGACGCGGGCACGCATCCCTATATCTCCACCGGCCTCAAGCAGAACAAGTTCGGCATCCCCATCGAGCAGGCTCCCGCCATCTACCGCAAGGCGGCGGCCATGGCCCACATCGAGATCAAGGGGGTGGATTGCCACATCGGCTCCCAGCTGACTGAACTCACGCCCTTTATGGAGGCGGCGGACAAGCTGCTGCGGCTCATCGACGAGCTGGCGGCGGAAGGCATCCACATACATCATCTGGACGTGGGCGGTGGTCTTGGGGTCAACTACGGCGCCGAGCAGCCCCCTCATCCGAGCGAGTATGCCGAAGCCCTCAAGCGCAAGCTGGCGGGCCGGGATCTGACCCTGCTGTTCGAACCGGGCCGGGCCATCGTCGCCAACGCCGGAGTGCTGCTGACCAAGGTGGAGTTCCTGAAGCCGGGCGAGACCCGCAACTTCGCCCTGATCGACGCCGGCATGAACGATCTGCTGCGCCCCTCCCTCTATGGCGCCTGGATGAACATCATCGAGGTGGACAGCCGCGCGACCCACGAGAAGGCGCTGTACGACGTGGTGGGCCCGGTGTGCGAGACCGGCGACTTCCTCGGCAAGGAGCGTACCCTGGCGATCGGTGAAGGCTCGCTGCTGGCGGTACGCTCCGCCGGTGCCTACGGCTTCACCATGGCGTCCAACTACAACACCCGTCCCCGTGCGGCCGAGGTACTGGTGGATGGGGACAAGGCGTTCCTCATCCGGGAGCGGGAACAGCTGGCCGATCTCTGGCGCGGTGAGCACCTGCTGCCCTGAGTGCGCGGGCATTGCCGAGTTTTCCAGACGTTCCGCCGAATCGAGAGCGTGAGCCGTTGACCCGTCGCCGGTGTGGTGGGGATTTACTGCCCAAGGGGCACAGGAACGCAGGATGTTGATAGATTTTTCCAAGATGCATGGGCTGGGGAATGACTTCATGGTGGTGGACGGCGTCACCCAGAAGGTGTTCTTCAGCAACGACGTCATCAAGAAGCTGGCGGATCGCCATTTCGGGATCGGCTTCGATCAGCTGTTGCTGGTGGAGCCTCCCTATGATCCCGAGCTCGATTTTCACTACCGGATCTTCAATGCCGATGGCAGCGAGGTGGAGCAGTGCGGCAACGGTGCCCGCTGTTTCGCCCGCTTCGTGCGCCTGAAGGGGCTGGTCAACCGGGACAAGATCGCGGTCAGCACCGCCCGTGGCCGCATCACCCTGCAGCTGGAGGGGGAGAACCAGGTCACGGTCAACATGGGGGTGCCCCAGTTTGAACCGGGCAAGGTGCCGTTCCGGGCCCAGAAGGCAGAAAAAACCTACCTGCTGCGCGCGCAGGAGCATACTGTGATGTGCGGCGTGGTCTCCATGGGCAACCCCCATTGCGTCATCGAGGTGCCCTCGGTGGAGGAGGCCCCCGTGCTGACCCTGGGTCCCATCATGGAGCGTCACGAGCGTTTCCCCGAGCGGGTCAACGTCGGCTTCATGGAGATGGTCAACGCCAGCGAAATCAAGCTGCGGGTGTTCGAGCGCGGGGTGGGGGAGACCCTGGCCTGCGGCACCGGTGCCTGCGCCGCCGTGGTGATCGGCATCAGTCAGGGCAAGCTCAAGGAGCGGGTCACCGTCACCCTGCCGGGGGGCAAGCTGACCATCGCCTGGAAGGGGCCGGGTCAGCCGGTCTACATGACGGGGCCGGCCGAGCATGTGTTTGATGGTCAGATAGAGTTGTAGGCGACTTGCTGGCATGAGGGAGGGTCAGCCCTCCCCGTCACGATAATGTCGGGGCCCTGCGCCCCTTTTTCAGATGGATCAACCAAGTTATGAGCGAACTCAAACGGCAGGAATCACTGATGGATGAAGCCACAGTGCTGGAGTACCTGGCCCGTTATCCCGAGTTTTTCCAGCGTCATGCCGCCATGCTGGATCGCATTCGCATTCCCCACGAGCGCAAGGGCAGCGTCTCCCTGGTGGAACGCCAGATGGACAGGCAGCGAGAGCGCATCGAGCAGCTGGAGCAGGAGATCACCGAGCTGATGGGGATCGCCAGCGAGAACGAGCGGATCTTCAAGATCTATGCGGATCTCTACGGTGAACTCTACGGCTGCCAGAGCCTGTTCGAAGTCAGCGCCGTCATGGGCAAGGCCTTCGTGCAGCGCCTGCGCCTGACCGGAGTACGGCTCTGGCTCAACCCGAAACGCTTCCCGCTGAGCGGCCCGGAGCAGCGCTTCCTGGCGGAGGGCAAACAGCTCGATCAACTGCTGGGTCAGCGCCTGCCGGGGACAGACTATTATTTCGGCCGGCTGAATCAGGGCGAGAAACAGACGCTGTTTGGTAGCGATGTCCTGGTCAATTCTGTTGCCCTGATGCGGATTGGCGATCTGGGTGTGCTGGCCTTCGCCAGCTCGGATCCGGGCCACTTCACCCCCCACACGGATACCCTGCTGCTGGGACAGCTCGGCCGCCTGCTGCAACTGCGCCTGCCCGAGATCGGCCGTGGCTGAGGCTCCTGGCGCCGCCGATGCCCTGCCTGCCACCCTGGCTCAGGCGCTGACGGCCTTTATCGAGTATCTGCGAGTCGAACGTCAGCTCAGCCCCCACACCCGCAGCAACTACCAGGCTCATCTGGAAGCCATGACTGCCGAGCTGGCGCGTCTCGGCCTGACCGACTGGGCCAGGCTGGAGGTGAGCCAGGTGCGCAGCCTGGTGACCCGGATGCACAAGGCGGGGCTGGCGCCTCGCTCCCTTGCCACCAAGGTCTCGGCCCTGCGCAGTTTCTGCGACTGGCAGGTTCGCCAGGGGCGGCTGGCGGCCAATCCGGCCCGCGGCATCGTGACCCCCAAACAGGGGCGCCCCCTGCCCAAGAACCTCGACGTGGACGAGATGTACCAGCTGCTCAACATCACCGACGAGCAGGATCCGCTGGCGGTGCGGGATCGCGCCATCATGGAGCTGATGTACTCCTCCGGTCTGCGTCTGGCCGAACTGGTGGGGCTCAACCTCGCGGACATCAAGCTCGATGATCGTCAGCTCAGGGTGACCGGCAAGGGATCGCGAGAGCGAGTACTGCCCATGGGGCGCATGGCGGTGGAGTGGCTGCAGAAGTGGCTCAAGGTGCGCCCCTTGCTGGCGGGAGACGAGCTGGAGGCGCTGTTCGTCTCCAAGCGCAAGCAGCGGCTGTCGGCGCGCTCCGTGCAGGAGCGGCTCGATGGCTGGGGCAACAAGCAGGCGCTCAACGCCCACGTTCATCCCCACAAGCTGCGTCACAGCTTCGCCACCCACATGCTGGAGAGCTCGGGGGATCTGCGGGCGGTGCAGGAGCTGCTGGGTCACGCGGATCTCTCCACCACCCAGATCTATACCCACCTGGATTTCCAGCACCTGGCCAAGGTGTATGACGGTGCTCACCCTAGAGCCAAGCGGGATCCGGGTTCAGAGGAAAACGAATAAGGGGGCAGCCCAGCCACCCAAGGAGAGTCCATGCAGTTCTATCGCCGCTGGCAGCCGGTGGCCGCCATCTCGTTCGATCTCGACGACACCCTTTATGACAACGGCCCCGCCATCACCCGTGCCGAGCAGTGGATGCTGGCTCACCTGCGCAGTGAATACCTGGCGACCGCCATGCTCGACAAGGCGGGCTGGCTCGCCCTCAAGCGCGACCTGCTGCTGGCGCGCCCCGAGCTGCGCGACGACGTCAGCCTGGCGCGCGAGCAGGGGATCTGCGCAGCCCTGATGCAGGGGGGAATGGCACGGCAACAGGCACAGCGAGAGGCCAGGGCGGTGTTCGCCGGCTTCCTCGCAGAGCGTTCGAAGATAGCGGTCAGCGACGAAACCCACGCCCTGCTGGACCGCCTTGCGGCGCGCTACCCCCTGGTGGTGATCACCAACGGCAACCTGGATCTGGTGCAGGCCGGGTTGGCGGACTACTTCACCCTGGTCTGCAAGGCCGGGCTGGGCGCCCGGATGAAACCGGCCCCCGACATGTTTCTGGCGGTGCAGGCGGCCCTCAAGCTCTCCCCCGAGCGGATCCTGCACGTGGGGGATCACCCCGAGAGCGATGTGCTGGGTGCCCGATTACACGGTTATCGGGCCGCCTGGCTCAACGAGGGCGGCCGGTCAGCTCAGGGCTTGCGACTGTTGCCGGATGTTGAGCTGAGTGCCCTCGACGAGCTGGCTACCCTGTTGCTCTGAGGGGCGCGGCCGATAAGCAAGATACCGTTTCCGGTGCCTGTCATGGGGCCTGGCGCGGGGTGATTATCTTTGGCACAAGTAGATGAAGGAGCGGCGGGTTTGAACTGCATGAAGAGAGGCATCTGGTTGCTGATGCCCATGGTGCTGGCGGGGTGCGATCTGCTGAGCGATCACTACCGGATGGAGTTCCGAGATGGATCCTGGCGGGAGATCACCATTTCCCCCTTCTCCGACGAGGCTACCTGGCGCGAGGGCTGCGCCACGGGAGAAATCCAGGTGGACATGACGCTGCCCCTGAAGCGGGGCAAGGTGGTCGACGGTCGGGAGCAGCTCCTGATTGGGGGTGAGCTGTTCGAGCTGGAAGAGACCAAGCTCTATCGCGGCAACGGCATGGTGCTCGGCCAGGCCCCGGATCACGTCCAGCGGGGTCTCAAGGGGCTGGATGTGTGCCGCACCCTGCGCCCCGATCGCGGGGCGCTGCCGAGGCTCAAAGCCAAGGGCTTTGGCGATTAACCTAGCTGCTGCCTGCGCTCGCGGCAGGCGGCCCCGAAGGCCTCGAACAACTTGATGGAGTGGGGGTTCTCGCTCGCCTTCCACTCCGGATGCCACTGCACCGCCAGGGTGAACTGGGGCAGTTCGGGGGCATGGAGGGCTTCAATCAAACCATCCTCGGCATAGGCCAGCGGGGCCAGCCCCTTGGCCAGCGTCTTGATCCCCTGACCGTGCAACGAGTTGACCGGGATCCGCTCCTCTCCCATCAGTTTGGCAAACCAGCTGCCAGGCACCAGGCTGACCTGATGGCTGTGACCATACTGATCCTCCACCGTATCCTCCGCATCCTCCCGGTGATCCGCGTAGCCGGGCTCGGTATAGACCTTCTGATAGATGTCGCCACCCAGGGCCACGTTGATCTCCTGCATGCCGCGACAGATGCCGAGCAGAGGCAGACCCCGGTCGATGGCGGCCCGCACCAGGGGAATGTCGAACAGATCCCGGTCCCTGTCCTGGGGCTTGTCCGGGGTCAGGTTCTCCTGACCGTAGAGGGCGGGATCGATGTTGGAGCCGGCACCGCTCAGATAGACGCCGTCCGCCAGATCCAGGTATTGCTCCAGGTCTTCGGCGCCGCAGCAGGTGGGGACCAGCAGGGGCACGCAGCCGCTGATCTCCACCAGGGGCTTGATGTATTTGTGGGTCATCACCTGATAGGGGTGGCCGTTACGGGGCTGGGCCCCCATGGTCATCAACACGACGGGTTTGGCATGGGATCGGGAGGGGTTGGGCATAGGTCACCTGGCTATCCTTGGCTGTGGTGTCTCATCCTGCGCCTTGGGAAGGCCCTTTCCACTGGGTGGCGACAAGGGCATGCCTCAAGGCATGGTCATGGGATCCGGGGTCGTGCCGGGGTGCCAGAATCGTCGGTCAGCCTGGGCGATGACAGCCTGGATCCTGATCCCAGTCTGCCAAGGCCGTTCAATATGTCAAACGAAATGATGCGATTATGTTAATTTTGATAAGGTGGGAGCCAGCTCGAGTCCCGTTATCAGGGGGCTGAAGGGGTGATGGTGTGAGAGGGGGTGACCATAATGGTGGATATATTAAACATGCAGGCTGGGTGGTGAAAAATGTGGGGCACCCTGGGTGCCCCGGCCAGGATCACGCATTCAGGATGAACTGCTCAATCACCTTGGCGACCCCGTCCTCGTCATTGCGGCTGGTGGTGTGCTGCGCCAATTGCTTGATCTCGTCGGTGGCGTTGCCCATGGCGACCCCGAGTCCGGCGTATTCGATCATGTGGCGATCGTTGCCCGCATCCCCCACGGCGATCACCTCGCTGGCGTCGATGCCGAGGTGTTCCGCCAGGGCGGCGACCCCGGTGCCCTTGTTGCTCAGCTTGTTCATGAACTCGAGGAAGTAGGGGGAGCTGCGCACCACGGTATAACGCTCATAGAGCTCGGCAGGCAGCTGGGCGATGGCGCGGGAGAGCTGGGGCTCCGGGTCTATCATCATCACCTTCATCACCTGCTCGTCGGCGGGCAGGGTGGCGAAGTCCACCAGGTTGATGGGCATCTTCACCAGTCGGGATTCGTGTTCGGTATAGGTGCTGACCCTGGGGCTGATGAGTCCCTGACGCACGGAGAAACCGTGGATGTTGACCCCGAGTTCATCCGCCAGATGGGCGATGGCGCTGGCGTCCTTGCCGGTCAGCAGCTGGCTGCGGATGATGCGCTGATCCGAGACTTTCTGTACCAGGGCGCCGTTGTAGCAGATGACGTAGTCATCGGGGCCGGTGAGGCCGAGTTCGGCCAGATAGGGGGTCATGCCTTCAAGTGGGCGACCCGAGGTCAGCACCACGGTGACGCCCTTGGCGCGGGCTGCCGTGATGGCGGCGTGGGTGCGGGGGGTGATGCGGCCCTCTGGGTTCAGCAGGGTGCCATCCATATCCAATGCGATCAGCTTGTACATCTTCTCACTACCTGAGTCTGGCTGGCCCGCCCCATGGGGCCAATGGGCTGTCGAGTGTAGCGAAAATCACCGTCGGGATCACGCCACGCGGTGGGGGACGCCGACGACAGATAGCGTTGGGATCAGCGCTGGCCCTGATAGGGGGTCAGTTGCAACTGGTCGTCCCGGATGGCGAAATGGATGGGGCCGTGCTCGATGTCGACCCTGTTGTGGTGGTGAGCCATCTCCACCTCGACCCCGGGGAAGAGACGCTGGGTGGCGATGATGTCCATCTTGGCCATCAGGGCCTGCAGCTCGATCTGGGCCGTCGCCAGCTGCTCGTCCAGAGACCGGCTCTCGTCGAGCTGGCGGGTGCGGATCTCCTTGATCTTCTGCAGGGTCTCGGGGTTGCGCTTGTCGTGGGGCAGTTGCAGCAGCCGCAGTATGAGATCCTGCAGTTTGTCGAGCTGTTCCCGGCAGGCCTGCTTGCGCTGGCGCAGGGCCTGCTCCTGTTCCTTGTGGCTGAAGTAGCCACCGAGGATCTGCAGCCGGGTGCGATTCGCCGCCGAGGCGCCGAGCACGGGAGCCATGATCAGCCGGTTGGCGATGTTGATCCCCCCGATCAGGTGGCCCTTGCGCATGGCGCTGTCTCCCACCTTGAGATCCTGGCCGCTGCGGCAATAGCTGTGGCTGAGCTGGCTCTGGATATGGATGTCGCCATCGGCCTCCAGCCGTGCGTACTGAGCATAGCTGGCGTGGATCTCGCCACCGGCATAGAGGTGGCAGAGGTATTCGTCGTTATCCTGCTTGCGGCCGATGACGCCGCTGCGCACCGTGATGGTTCCCCCCGATTCGATATAGCCCCCCTCGACGAAGCCGCCGATCACCACATCGCCGCTGGTCTTGATCCGCATGCCGGGCATGACGTCGCCGGTGACCAGCAAGGATCCCTCGAACATGACGTGACCGTGGCGGATATCCACCTGCTTGACGCTCAGCACCTCGTCGACCCGCATGCCCGCCCGCTCCTGACAGGGCAAGCCGGGCCGGGTCGCCAGTAGCAGATCCGGATCCTCGGGGGAGAAGCAGCTGCCTTCCCCCGCCACCATGGCGCTCTCCTTGCCCGCCTTGGCGGGCAGGGGCTGGCCGGTCACCGTGAAACCGTCGATGCCCCGGGTGGCAGGGTGGCGCCGCATCAGCTGGGAGCCCGCCTTGACGGTCAGCAGGGTGCCCAGGTCGCGCATGTCCACCTTGCCGTGATCCCGCTCCTGGGGTTTGAGGATCCGCTCCGCTGCCGTCTCCACCAGTCGCTCCAGCCGGGTATCCAGCCCGTGCTCGGCGGCCTGGCCAAGGGCGATGACAGGGTTGATCTGGCTGCCGGGAGCCGCCTCCCTGGCCGCCTGCACGGCGGCAAGCAGCCTGGCCGGATCCACCCCGCGCTTGATCTGGCTCTCCGCCAGGGCTTGTTGCAACTGCTCCAGGGTCAGGGGCTTGCCCCCCCAGTCTGCGGTGATCTGGGCCCTGGCGCTCATCAGATCCTTCTCGACCTGCAGCAGCAACCTGGCGTCCTGGCGCTGGGCGATGGGGACGGGGGCATGGGAGGGGGCATCGGGATTGTCTTGCAGGGCGCCGAGCAGGGTGACCGCTTGCCGGATCCCTTCGGTGAGGGGTTGGTAGCGGCGACAGTTGGAGGCCCGCAGCAGGCCAAGCACGTCGGCCTCAGCGACGGGGTAGGTGAGTCCGGGGGCGATGCGCAGACAGACATAGGTCATGTCCGCCGACAGCTGAAACCACGTTTTGTCTAACACCGGGTACCTCCTTGTCTCTCCTTCGCCAGCGTCCCTGGCGCTCTGCGCTGGCGGCAAGGGATGCTGCCTGAACGGCCCTGAATCGCAGTATTCTGATATTTTTCTTTTTAGGTCAACGAGCTGAATGCAAATGAGTGAGCTGGCTTGAGGAAAAAAATACTGACAATGGATATGCTGGCGACAGTCATGCATCAACGCCCACCCCGGGCGGCCCCTGCCGGGTCAGACTCGGGTGCCGGGCCAAGGAGCCCCTATGCTACGTCACTGCCTGCTCTTCATTCCCCTGCTGGGTCTGCTCGGCGCCTGCCAGCCTGACCACCGCGGCGAGGCGCTCGGCACCCTGGAGCGGGACAGAGTACTGCTCACCGCCACCGCCAACGAGATTGTCCGCGCCCTGCCGGTGGCGGAGGGCAGCCGGGTGGAGGAGGGCACGGTGCTGGCCCGGCTCGACGACAGCCGCCAGCAGGCAGTACTGGCCCGGGCCCGTGCCGAGGAGGCCAGTGCCCGGGCGGCCCTGGCCCGCATGACCAATGGCGAGCGGCCGGAGGACATCGCCGCCGCCCGCGCCAGCCTGGACAAGGCCCAGGCGACCCTCAAGGAGAGCGAGCGCAGCTTCCAGCGTACCGAACGGCTGGTGCGGCAGAAGCTGCAGAGCCCCTCGGAGCTGGACAAGGCCCGCGCGGAGCGGGATGGCGCCCTGGCCGAGCGGGATGGCGCCCGCCAGCAGCTCGACAAGCTGACCCGGGGCGTGCGGGCGGAGGACATAGACGAATCCACTGCCAAGCTCGAAGCGGCCAGAGCGGATGTATTGCTGGCAGAACGTGAACTGGCAGATCTCACCGTGGTCGCCACCCGCAGCGGACGCCTCGACAGCCTGCCCTACAACCTCGGCGAGCGGGTCCCGGTCGGTGCCGTGCTGGCAGCCCTGCAGGCGGACAGTGCCCCCTACGCCCGGGTCTATGTGCCGGAGACCGCCCTGGCACATTACCCCGTAGGTCAGACCATGCGGGTGCGGGTGGATGGTCTGGCGGATCCCTTGAACGGCCGGCTGCGCTGGATCTCCCAGGAGCCCGCCTTCACCCCTTACTACGCCCTCAACGAGCAGGACAGGGCCAGGCTGGTCTATCTGGCGGAGATAGACTTGCCCGCGGCCCGGGACCTGCCAAGCGGCCTGCCGGTGCAGGCCGAGCCTGCCGATGACGGGGAGCCGTCCCATGAGTGAGGCATCCGTGGGTGAACTGGCCATCAGTGCCCGGGGGGTGAGTCGCCGCTTCGGTGACTTCCTCGCCGTGGACGGGCTGGCGCTGGCGGTGCCCAGAGGGCAGATCCAGGGGTTCCTCGGCCCCAACGGCTGTGGCAAGTCCACCACCCTGCGGATGCTGACCGGCCTGCTCACCCCATCCGAGGGGGAAATCGAGGTGCTGGGCCTCGCCATCCCGAAACAGGCGGAGGCACTGCGCCGCCGCATCGGCTACATGACCCAGAAGTTCTCCCTCTACGACGAACTCACCGCCTGGGAAAACCTGGAATTCATGGGGCGGATCCACGGCATGGGCAGCCGGGCCCTCGATGCCCGTCTGCACGAGCTGCTGGCGACCTATGAGTTGACGCCCTTGGCGCGGCGCCGGGCCGGGGCCATGAGCGGCGGTCAGAAGCAGCGGCTGGCGCTGGCGGCGGCGGTGATCCACCGCCCGGATCTGCTGCTGCTGGACGAGCCCACCTCGGCAGTGGATCCCCAGAACCGGCGCGACTTCTGGGAGAAGCTGTTCGACCTGAGCGAAGGGGGTACCACCATCCTGGTCACCACCCACTACATGGATGAAGCGGAGCGTTGCCACGGCCTAGCCATCATGGAGGCGGGCAAGGTGCGCGCCCAGGGCTCCCCCCTGGCGCTGATGGAGGCCATGAACACCCAGGTGGTGGAGGTGCAGGCCCCGGATCTGCGGCTGCTCAAGCAGCAACTCTTGCAACTGGTGCCGGTGCGATCCGCCGCCCAGCTCGGCCAGCGGCTGCGAGTGCTGGTGGACAAGGATCTGGCGGATCCTGTCTCCTGGCTGCGGCAGGCCTGCCCGGCCCTGGCGAACGCCAGTCTGGTGCCGGTCAGACCCAGTCTCGAGGATGTGTTCGTCAGCTGTACCGGACAGGAGCGCAGGGCATGAACAGCTTGCAACAGCTCTGGGCCATCACCCGGAAGAAGCTGAGACCGCTGGCGCGGGACAGGCTGACGGTCGGCAACGTGGTGGTGATGATCCCGTGGATCTTTGCCGAAGGAGCGAACCCATGAACAGCCTGAGACGGCTCTGGGCCATCACCCAGAAGGTGCTGAGGCAGCTGGTGCGGGACAGGCTGACGGTCGGGATGGCGGTGATGATCCCGTGGATCTTTGCCAAAGGAGCGAACCCATGAACAGCCTGAGACGGCTCTGGGCCATCACCCAGAAGGAGCTGAGGCAGCTGGCGCGGGACAGGCTGACCTTCGGCATGGTCGTCATGATCCCCCTGCTGCAACTGCTGCTGTTTGGCTATGCCATCAACACGGATGTGCGCCAGATCCCGGCCGGGCTGGTGGACATGAGCGAGAGCGTGCCGGGGCGGCTGCTGGTGGAGGCGGTCAGGGCCACCCAGGTGGTGCAGATCGAGCGGCGCTACGTGGGCTTGCAGGAGGCGGAAGCCGCCCTGACCCGGGGGGAGGTGCGCGCCGTGCTGGTGCTGCCCCGGGATCTGGCTCGCCGCCTGAGCGATGGGGAGAGCGCGGGCCAGTGGCTGGTGGATGGGTCCGATACCGTCATCGCCAATGCCCTGCTTGGGCTGCGCGCCATGCCCCTCAGTGGACTCAAGCCGGGGGCCGAACGTGCGCCCCCCACCTTCGAGACGGTGCTCTACTTCAACCCCTCCCGCCGGGCGGCGGTCAACATAGTGCCCGGCCTGCTCGGGGTGATCCTCACCATGACCATGATCATGTTCACCTCGGCGGCCATCGTGCGGGAGCGGGAACGGGGCAACCTGGAGCTGCTCATCACCACCCCGATCAGCTCGCTGGAGCTGATGATCGGCAAGATCCTGCCCTACATAGTGGTGGGGCTCGTCCAGGTGGTCATCATCCTCGGCCTTGGTCATCTCATCTTCGCGGTGCCCATCAACGGTGCCCTGAGCCAGGTGCTGCTGGCGACTCTGCTGTTCATCGCCGCCAGCCTGACCCTGGGGCTGCTCATCTCCACCCTGGCCCAGACCCAGTTGCAGGCGATGCAGATGACGGTGTTCATCCTGCTGCCCTCCATCCTGCTGTCGGGTTTCATGTTTCCCTACGAGGGGATGCCGGTGCCGGCCCAGTGGGTGGCCGAGGTGCTGCCCGCCACCCATTTCATGCGGCTGATAAGGGGCATAGTGCTGCGGGGGGGTGACATGGGGGATCTGTTGTCGGACGTGCTCTGGCTGGCGGGGTTCACCCTGCTGATGCTGACCCTGGCCGCCCGTCGCTTCAAGAAGAGCCTGGACTGATTGGAGCTCGGCCAGCGCCCTCGGGCTGGTCGACCCCCTTGTTTGGTGGTGAATTTGGCGCCGTATGAGTCAACATTGGCCTGTGGAACGGGTATTTTGTGGAATAAATGACTGCAAAAACTGGGAATGAGCAACATTCATCTTGCTCATGACCCGGGGAGGGGTGCTAATCTGCCGCCCGGTCTCATCGGGCCAGTATCCCCTCCGCCCATCTCTTGCTCCATCGACGCCCATCATGACCGCCCAAGGCCACCTGCTGTTTGCCGTAACCTGTACCCTGATTGCCCACAAGCTGGAGCTGACCCCGGCCCTGGCCGATGCCAGCCTCTGGCAGCTGGTGCCGCTCGCCCTGGCCAGTGCCCTGCTGCCGGATCTCGATCACCCCAAGTCCCTGCTGGGCCGCCAGTTGCCCTGGATCTCGGGGCCGCTGTCGCGCCTGTTCGGCCATCGCGGCTTTACCCACAGCCTGCTGGCGGTCGGGGTGGGGATCTGGGGGCTGGCCCAGTTTCAGGGGCCGGAGATTATCTCGGTGGCGATGAAGGATGCCCTTATCGTGGGCTACCTGAGCCATCTGCTGGGGGATTGGCTCACCCCGGCGGGGATCCCGCTGTTCTGGCCCCTGCGTCGGCGCTTTCGCCTGCCCGGCCTGCCCCTCAAGAGCGGGGGCGGCTACGAGGCGGCGTTCTGTCTGCTGACCCTGGCGCTGGCGGGCTACTGGGTTCATGGCGGTCAGGGGCTGGGTACCCTGGCCGCCCTGCTGCCGAGGCTCTGAGCCCGGTCGATGACCTAGTCCCGGCGCAGGGCGCTGCGGGTCAGGGTGAGATAGTCCGCGATCACCGGCAGCCCCAAGAGGTGGCGACGCAGCATGTCGAGGGCGGCGAAGGCGAGGATCCGGCGCCCGCTGTCCGGATCCGGGTGGCGGACCTTGAGGGTCTGGCCCATCACCTGGCCATGGGCGCACAGCAGCAGGGGCACACCGTCCGATCCCGCCCGCCCTATGGTGAGACTGAGCCCCGTCTCTGCACGCTTCAGCTGTTCCAGCTCGCTGGGGAGCTGCGGGTCGAAATGCGCCTGCAGTTGGGGATAGTCGTGGCAGAGGCCGAGCAGGGCACCCCGGCTCTCTCCCTCGCAGAGCGTCAGTGGCTGGTCTCCGAGCAGAGCCAGGATCTGACTGGCCGGCTCCTCGTTCCCCCGTCCCACCAGCCAGGGGGAGATCTCCCCAAGCAGCCGCGCCTCGGCGGCATCCAGGTCGGCGGCGCTCGCCCCGTGACCGATGAGCTTGAGCTCGATGAGCGGCATGGCGGAGCGATAGCCAAGCTCCACCCCCGCTGGCCAGGGGGCGGCATCCAGCCGGTCTGACAGGGCGGATTCCGAGACGCCGAAGCTGTAGAAGCGGCGCAGCTCGGTGTCGGTCTGTTCCCCGGCCAGCGCCTTGAGGAGTGGCACTATCTGCTCGCGCACCATCTGCTTGAATTCGAACGGCACACCCGGGGTGAAGAACAGCTGGCTCTGGCCGTGGCTAGCCGGGTGTCGCACCACAAAACCGCAGGCGGTGCCCACCGGGTTGTCCAGGATCTCGCAGCCTTGAGGCAGATGGGCCTGCTTGGCATTGCTGGCGGGCATGGGGATGCCGCGGGCCGCGTAACGGGCCTCCAGGGTGGCGAGCCAGTCCGGATGGAGGGTGAGCGGCTGCTCAAAGGCCTCGGCCGCCGCCTGGGCGGTGAGATCGTCGGCGGTAGGGCCGAGCCCGCCGCACACCAGCACCACCTCGGCGCGCTCGCTGCTCTCTGCGAGCACCGCCTTCAGATCCGCCAGGTTGTCACCGACGGTGGCGCGGCGGCGCACCTGCCAGCCCTGTTCCAGCAAGAGGGCGCTGAGCCAGGCGGCGTTGGTGTCCACCACCAGGCCGGTGACGATCTCGTCCCCCGTGCTGATTATCTCGATGCGCATGCAGACTCCTGAGGTCGATGATGAGCCGCGCAGCTCAAGGCTTGGCGTGCTCGAAGTAGTAGCTGATCCGGGTGCGCGGGTTCAAATACTCGAACACCGCCGGTGGCAGCCGTTTGGGGTGGATCACCTTGGCGATGGTGAGCTCCGCCTGCTCGAGATCGATGATGGCGGCCTCCTGGCGCGGGATGCGCGGATCGTACACCAGCACGGCGGGGTAGAGCAGACGGGCGCTGTTGACCGACATCACCAGCCCGACCTGGCCGTTGGAGAGCTGCACCACGCTGCCCGGCGGGTAGATCCCCATCAGCCGGATCAGCATGCCGAGGTAGTCGATGTTGAACTGCCCCTTGCGCAGCTTGTAGAGGTTGCCGAGGGCGGAGTAGGGCACCTTGGCCTGCAGGTGGCAGAGGTTGTCGTACTCGTTGACCAGGGAGACTATCTGGGTCAAAGGATCGAGCTGCGCCCCCTTGACCCCCTCCGGGCCGCTGCCATCCAGATATTCGTGGTGGTGGCGCACTATGCTCCTGGCCTGCTCCGGGAAATCCTTGGCGTGGCTCAGGAGATCCAGGCCGAAGCGGGGATGCTGGGCCATCAGATTCTGCTCGGGTCTGGTGAAGGGGCCGCGTTTGCGCAGCAGCTGGCTCGGCAGCTTCAACTTGCCGATGTCGTGGAACAGCGCCCCCATGCCGACCTGGCGGATCGCCTCCGCCGGCAGCTTGCACTCCCTGGCCAGCAGCATGCTGAGCACGCTGACGTTGAGGGAGTGGAACTGCAGGCTGTTGCCATCCTCGCTGTCGGAGACCAGGTGCAGCACCATCTCGTCCACCGACAGCAGCTGCTCCGTCATGGCGTTGATGAGCTCCCGGGCCTCGCCGATGGCGTTGAGGGGTCGGGACTGGATCTTGCCCATCAGGCTGCGTACCTGGGCCAGGGATTGCTGGAACTGCTTCTCGCACTGCTGCAGATCCCGGCGATAACGCTGCAACTGCTCGATGCGCCTGGCCTTCTCCTGCTGCATCTCCTGCTGGCGGTTGGCGAGGGCACCGCCATCGGCTGATGGGGGAGCGACCTGGTCGAGGGGTTTGGGGGGCGTATCGCTCTTGTCGGGGATGATGGTGACCAGTTTGAGGCCGAGCCGGCGGATGAGCGCTATCTCCTGTTCACTCTTGAGTTTGAAGCTGGAAAACAGGAAGGGGTGTTCGCGCCAGCCCAGTGGCAGGGAGACATAATTGCCGACTTGCAGCCGATCTACCGAGATCTTGATACCTGTCATGGGCTTGGGCATGAAAAACAGAGTGAAGTCGTATGCTAGTCAAAGGGCGGAATGAAGAAAAGCTATCTGATGACAGGGCGGGCGCTTTATTATAGGCTTCTAGATGTCCAGACATGTTTACCGATGCAGTACAGGGAGTCAGTATGCCGATCAAGATCCCGGACCAGTTGCCCGCCGCCGAAGTGCTGGGGGAAGAGAACATCTTCGTCATGACGGAATCCCGGGCCGTCACCCAGAACATCCGCCCCCTGCGGGTGCTCATCCTCAATCTGATGCCCAAGAAGATAGAGACCGAGATCCAGCTGATGCGGATGCTCTCCAACTCGCCGTTGCAGGTGGACGTGGATCTGCTGCGCATCGACGACAGGGAGTCCAAGAACACGCCCCAGGCGCACCTCGAGAACTTCTATCACGACTTCGAACAGGTGCGGGGCAACAACTACGACGGCATGATCATCACGGGGGCGCCGCTCGGGCTGGTGGAGTTCGAGGAGGTGGTTTACTGGCCGCGCATCGTCGAGATCATCGAGTGGTCCCATCGGCATGTGACCTCCACCCTCTTCCTGTGCTGGGCGGTGCAGGCGGCCCTCAAGGCGCTCTACGGCATGGAGAAACAGACTCACGGCGAGAAGCTCTCCGGGGTCTATCGTCATCATCGTCTCGATGAGCACGAGCCGCTGCTGCGGGGCTTCGACGACGAGTTCGTCGCCCCCCACTCCCGCTATGCGGCGTTCGATGGGGATCTTATCCGCGCCCACACGGATCTGCAGATCTTCGCGGAGTCCGAAGAGGCGGGGGTCTATCTGGCCGCGACCAAGGATTGCCGTCAGGTGTTCGTCACCGGTCATCCTGAATACGACGCCCTGACCCTGGACGGAGAGTATCAGCGGGATCTGGCGGCCGGGCTCACCCCCGTCGTGCCGGTCAACTACTACCCGGAGGGCGATCCGACCCGGACGCCGCGAGCCAGCTGGCGCAGCCACGGCCACCTGCTGTTCTCCAACTGGCTCAACTACTACGTCTACCAGCTCACCAGCTACAAGGTGGAAGACATCGGCAAGGTGTTTACTTACCAGCCGCCCAAGCCTTGAGGTGCCAACGGCCGGTCTATCCGCTATCCCGAAGAGACAGTGGGCCTGCGAGCAGTCCGGCGGTTGAATTGCCTCAGTCCGCCAGCCGAGCTCCCCAGCCATCGAGCCAGAGGCGGTGGCTGCCCAGGGTGAATGCCCTGGGGCGGTGGGCCCGGACGCAGGCCATGGCCTCCGGTTGTGGCTGGCCCAGCGCCATCAGCAGGGCGGCCGCCACCAGACCGGTACGACCACTGCCGCCGCGGCAGTGAATGGCGACCTGTTTGCCGTCTCGCAGCAAGGAAATGAGCTCCGGTAGCAACTGGCGCCAGGTCTGTTCGAACTGGGCATCCGGCGCCTCGTCGTCCCGAATGGGCAGATGGTACCAGGCCATGCCCCTGGCCTCAGACTCGGCGCCGAGCCGATGCAGGCCCTGGGCCGCCAGCTCGTCGGCGGTGACCAGGGTGATGAGCGCTCGGGCACCGGCCAGCTGCAACTGGCTCAGGGCGTGCGGGGCGGACACCTGCTGGGTGCCGGGGCAGGGGGTCAGCAGCAGTTGGCCGTCGAAACGGGGGACATCCAGACTCCAGAACGGATGGGAGGGGTGCATGGGGTTCCTTGTGAGGGGTCGATAGGTGTTGAACGACGCTGTCGGTGCCAGGCCCGAGTGCGGCAAAGCATAGAGGCAGTGATTGCCATGTCAATGAGCGTTGTGTTCGGCCCGGATTACGGGCAGAGTCTTAAAAAAATCGAGTGATGCAAGGAGTGAAGATGAGAAACCTGGATCAACTGGACTTGGACATCCTGGCCCACCTGTTTCGCGATGCGGGCATGACCAACAAGGACCTGGCCGCCCTGGTCGGCGTGGCGCCCTCCACCTGCCTGGAGCGGGTGCGCAAACTGCAACAGGACGGGGTGCTCAAGGGGGCGCACTGCGAGGTGGACTATCAGGCGCTGGGCGGTCATATCCAGGCCATGGTTTCCCTGCAACTGGCCCGCCACAGCCGGCAGATCATCGACGCCTTCCGTGACGCCATCCTGGCCCTGCCCGAGGTGATCAGCCTGTTCCACATGGGGGGCAAGGACGACTTCCTGGTGCATCTGTGCGTCGCCGATACCGAGCACCTGCGCAACTTCGTGTTCGATCACTTCACCGCCCGGGAAGAGGTGGTGCATCTGGAGACGTCCCTGGTGTTCGAGCACAAGTTCAGCCGTTCACTCCCCTGCTTCTCCCCCTCCTGATTAGCATGAGGAAATAAAAAACCGCCAAATGGCGGTTTTTTTGTCTGTAAAATCGCATCAGTTCAGCACAAGGCGACTGTCAGGCGCGGTCCGGTAGAGCCCCTGCTGATAGGCCAGGCTGCCCCAGAGCACCAGTCCCAGCGCCGCCTCCTTCATGGCATCCGGTTGCGCAGCCGGAGTGAGCCGCTGGCTGGCCGGGTCATATTCATACCCCTCGGGCGCCCGTTCCGGTTGCAGGATCACCACGTCGTTGCCCCTCATCAGGGCGAAGTTCTTGTCGTACTGCATGAGGGCGCGCCCCGGCCAGTCTGCCGGTATCTGGGTCAGATCCTTGCCCAGCATGGGGTAGTCGGCGCTTATCCCCATCAGGGAGAGCAGGGTCGGCGCCATGTCTATCTGGCTCACGATGCGCGGATCCTGGCGCGGGGTGATGCCCTCGCCGACGATGACCCCGGGGATGTGGAAGCGGGGAATGGGCACCAGGCTGGCACCGCCGACCCGGCTGTCGTGATCGGCGATGACCAGGAACAGGGTGTCCTTCCAGTAATCCGATGCTCTGGCTTTCTTGAAGAACTCGCCGATGGCATAGTCCGCATACTTGGCGGCGTTGTTGCGGGTCTGCTTGGGCTGCTCATAGAGGTCGATCCGGCCATCCGGGAACTCGAACGGATCGTGGTTGCTGGAGCTGAACACCAGGCTGAAGAAGGGCTTGCCCTCCTTGCTGAGAGCCCGGAAGGTCTCGTCCGCCTTGGCCATCAGATCCTCGTCAGAGGCGCCCCATGAGCCTTCGAACACCGGGTTCTTGAAGTCCTTCTGCTCGACGATGTGGCTGAAGCCGTTGCCGAGGAAGAAGCTGCGCATATTGTCGAAGTGGCTCTCGCCGCCATAGATGAAACTGGTGCTGTAGCCCCGCTGCCGCAGCAGATCGGCGATGGTGAAGAAGTTGGTCTGGCTCTTGCCGAGCTTGACCACGGCCTGGGCCGGAGTTGGCGTGAAACCGGTCAGCACGGCCTCTATGCCGCGCACTGAACGGGTGCCGGTGGCGTAGAGCTGGTTGAAGGCCCAACCCTCCTTCGACAGGGCATCGATGTTGGGGGTCAGCGGCAGGCCGCCGAGGGAGCCGACGAACTGGGCCCCCAGGCTCTCCTGCAGCAGGATCACCAGATTCTTCGGCTTGCCGGTATGGCTGGCCTCGTTGAAGCTCTGGCTCGGCAGGGTTTCGGAGTTGAAGTCCTGGCTCGGGCGCCCGCTCTCCTCGCGCACCAGCGCCAGGATCCGCTGCTGGGGCAGCTCGCCGTAGAACTCGCTGGCGTTCTCCTCGGCCCCCATCTGCTTGATGGCGAAGAACAGGGAGTAGGAGGAGTTGACCACCAGGGCGTTGATCAGAGGATCGCTGGCGAAGGCCACCATGGCCGGGTTGAGGGCGCGGTGACCCAGGCTGGAGCGGGCACCGAGGAAGCCGATGGCCAGGATCAGCAGGGCAAAGGCGGGCCGCAGATACCAGCGCGGGAAGCTGAGGTTGCGGATCAGGCGACCCCCGAGCCACCAGCCACCAGCCAGCACGCCCGTGCTGAACACCAGGGCCAGCAGCAGCTCCCCCTTGCGGCCGGCCCACAGCATGGCCAGCACCTCTTTCGGATAAATGAGGTATTCGATGTAGAGGCGATTGGGGCGCACTCCGTACTCGGTGACGAAAGAAGGGGTGGAGATCTCGAGGAACAGCATCAGCCAGAGCCCCAGGGTCAGCCAGAGCCGGATCAGCTGCATCCAGGCTCGGCCGAGGGCATGGGGACCGGCCAGCAGCAGGGTAAAGACGGCGGGGACGCCCCATACCCAGCACAGGGTGGCGAAGTCGACCCTCAGGCCTTGCAGCAACATCTGAGACCAGCCGTTGACCGCCTCAACCCGCTCCTGTTGCCAGAGCCCGAGCCCTATCCGGCTCGCGGAGAGGGCAAATAGCGCGATCACTGAAAACACGGCAATGGGCCAAAATGGGCCCAGCCAATTCCTTATCTTTGTCATTGTTTTTCCTGAAAAAAGCCTGTCTGTTAAGCCCATCCGGGGCCATTTTTATGATGTTGCAAACGTATGACAGTGGCGGTTCGATAAGGTTGCGGCAAGGGGAAGGAAAATTTGCTGGGAGCGGGGTGGTTGCCGGTTTTACTGGGCAATCTCACGCAAAATGACGGTATAAACGGCTGATTGAAACGTGATGGGCATCACAAAGCATGGGGCGCGCTTCACTATAATGGCGCCGGAATCTCTCGAATGGAGCCGAGATCATGCCGGTCTTTCTGGATGTGGAGTATCTGCAGGGATGGTGTCTGTTTGTGGTGCTTTCGGACGGAACCACGGGGGCGCTGGACTTGACCCCCTGGCGTGAGCAACCCCTGTTTGCCACCCTGGACACGGAACGACGTTGTGCCCGGGTCTTCATCAATGATCGCCATCAGCTGGCCTGGCCGGGAGGCTGCGTGCTGGCCGCTCACGAGGTCTATCACCTCATCACCCCCATCGACGAGCGCGAGGCGTTCAACAGCCGTAACCTGCACTGAGCCGGCAGCGCTAACACGCTGAACCAGATAACGTTTTCAGTCACAGACCTCCTTCTGTCCGCTGGTTAATATGGCATCAGTACGGCGCACCCTGCGCCGATACCTCCACAGCGGGAAGATAACAATGAAACAGGGAAAGTTGCGCCATGGCGCCCTATTGGGGGCAGCCATGCTCCTCTCTGCATGCGGCAGTGGTGGCGGCAGCACAGAGACTGAGACCCAGCCGCCGGTGGTCAATCCACCTTCTCCTCCTGCCTCCGCCAGGGCTTGCTATGGCACGGATCTGGCCGCTTGCAACCTGCGGATCTACCAGGTGATGGTGGAGTCCTTCGTCGACGGGAATGGGGCTGCCAACTACGGGGTCGGCTATGGCCCCTCCCGGCACAACGGGGATCTGCAAGGGATCATCCAGAGCCTGGATCACATCAAGAGCCTCAACGTCAACGCTCTCTGGCTCACTCCGGTGTTTGACTCCTGCGCCGGTCAGGGCGGGGACGACAGGCTGGATGCCACCGGCTACTTCGCCTGCGACTTCTTCAACGTCGATCCCAATTTCGGCACCAATGCGGAGCTCAAGACCCTGGTGGACGAGGCCCACAAGCGGGGGCTCTATGTCCTGCTCGATGGGGTGTTCGGCCACGTCAACACAGTCGGGGTGAGCAAGCCTTCCCCCGAGGGACGTCTGCCTGCCCTCAAGAGCGGCGGCGCCGGGTATCCGGGCCAGCTGGTGGATTACGGCAAGCCAGAGAGCCTCGCCTACTTCAAGGAAGTTGCTCGCTATTGGGTCGAGCAGTACGGCATCGATGGCTGGCGCCTGGATCAGGCCTATCAGCTCGGGCTGGACGACTGGCGCGCCATTCGCACCGAGGTGGAGCAGGCGAGCGCGGCTCGCAAGGCCGCAGGTCAGCAGTGGGGCACCCTGGGCTACCTGGTGGGGGAGGTGTGGAAGGGGGCGGACGAGATCCGAAGTGAAGCCTATGGCCCGAGCGACAAGCCGGCACTCCCCTCGGCGTTCGACTTCCCCCTGCGTTACGGCCTGGTGCAGGCCCTGGCGGTGGAAGAGTCCGGCAAGGGCGGGCAGGGGGCTGGTGTGCTCGATGCCAGCTGGAACAAGGTGGAGAACTACCCCAGCCACGCCATGCCGAACCTGATGCTGGGCAACCACGATCTGGTGCGCTTCGGTGACCTGCTCCAGCGTGGCAACTTCGATCCGGCGGGCTACTGGCTGCGCCACAAGGCGGCCCTGAGCTTCCTCGCGGCCCGCTCCGGTCCCATCACCCTCTACTACGGGGAGGAGTTTGGTGACGAGGTGCCGGGCTTTGCCAAGCAGGTGAGCGGCGACTGCGCGGCCCAAGGGCTGTGCGATGATCACGTGGCTCGCAGCGACGGCAAGGTGCCGGGCGTCACCGATTTCGTGCCGAGCAGCGAACAGGCGGATCTCAAGGCCTGGCTCGGCCAGCTGCTGGCCCTGCGCGCCGCTCACCCCGCCCTCTATCAGGGGGAGCGGGTCAAGCTGGTGGCCGATGGCAGCGTCTACGGGGACATCAAGCAGACGGCAGCCGAGCAAGTCGTCTACCTGCTCAACGTCTCCAGCACGCCTCAGAGCTATGGGGTGCCGGTCGGCAAGCTGCGCAGCGGCAGTGCCCTGGTGGATCTGCAAAGCGGCGAGCGGCTGGCCATCGGAGGCAGCAGCGTGACCGTCGAGCTGCCGCCGCTCAGCGGACGCTTCCTGTTGCTGCAATAGCGCGCCACCTCGCACCTTTACCCCAACAACAAGCAGGGCTCCGATATGGAGCCCTGCTGCATGGTTCCGGTTTCGCCGGCACTCGCTATTTCTCGATGCCGCTGCCGAGCTCATCCCTGTGGTTGCGGGCGGGAGCATGACCGTTGCCGCTGCGCCACAGCTCCAGTCTGTCGTGTACCCCGCGGCGCAGACTCTTGAAGCTGCTCTCCAGGTAGTGCACACCCACCAGGATCCCCAGGGTGACGCCGGTGAGCAGCAAGGCCTGGCGCAGCAGCTCCATGCCGATGAGGGCGCCGAGGGCGGCCAGCATCCAGATGGTGGCTGCCGAGGTGACGCCCTGCACCTGGCCGTCCCGGGTCATCATGACCCCGGCGCCGAGAAAGCCGATACCGGTGATGAGCTGGCCCAGTACCCGAGCCTGATCGGCGGCCACCGTGCTGACGGTGGCCCCGATGGCGAGAAAACAGTATGTACCGAGGACGATGAGGGAGGAGGTGCGGATGCCGACCGGCTTGCCGTGAAGCTGGCGCTCCAGCCCCACCAGACCGCCGCACACCAGGCAGGCCAGGATATTCTCCCAGCCGAGGGGCGCTATGTCCCACCACTGCGTTGTCATCATGTTCACCTCTGCGTTCGATGCTTGTTATCCGAGCGCGCCCTGTCCCCGGTTTTCCAGTCGCTGCCGGAAGGCCCTGGCCAGGCGCTCATAGAGGTCCTTTGCCTCCTTGTCTTCAATATCGCCACGGATCCAGGGATTGTCGATGATTTCCAGCAAGACGCAGTCCCGTCCCTGCTGGCGCAGATCGACGCCGAACAGGCCGTTGCCGAGTTGATGGACGGCGCGGCGGGCGGTCTGCAGCACGCGCTCCGGCACCTCGGTGAGGGGCAGGGCCTCGATGCGGCTCATGTCGAGGGGGTGCTTGCGACGACGGATGCGGTTGCCGGGCTCGGGCCGGAAGCGGCGACAGGCGAACAGCGGCGAACCGTCGAGGAAGCCGATGCGCCAGTCGAACTCGGCGGGGATCCGGCTCTGTACCAGCAGCAGGGCGGAGCGACCGAGCCCCTCGTCCAGCAGACGCGCGAGCTGGATCTCGTCGCTTGCCATGGCGAGATCCCGCCCCTGGGCGCCGTCGGGCACCTTGACGATCAGCGGCAGACCGAGCCGTTGTACCAGTTCGTCCACATGGTGGCGGCCACGGCGGGTCACCACCATGGTCGGCGGCATGGGGACGCCGCTGCGTACCATCAGCTCGTACAGATAGAGCTTGTTGCTGCAGGCGAGGATGGCGCGGGAACTGTCGATCACCGGCATCTTGAGCTGTTCGGCGCGGCGGGCGAATTCGAAGGTGTAGTGACCCACCGCCGTCTCGGATCGCAGCCAGAGGGTGTCGAACTCAGGCAGCCTCTCGATGGCCGAGGGTGCCAGGATCTCGGCCTGGATCCCCTGGGCGGCGGCGGCCTGAATGAAGCGGCGCAGGGCCAGTTCGTCGCTGCTGGCACGGCCGTCGTTGGGATCCACCAGGATGGCGAGTTGATAGAGGGGGGCCGCCTGCTCTTCGTCAGCGGCCCCCACCAGCGCCTGGGCATGTTGCAGCATCAGCTCCCGCTCGCCCTGGCTCAGTTCCAGTGGTGACAGGCTCTGCTGCTGGCGCACCGACCAGCCGTGGCGACCGCGCTTGAGGGTCAGCTCCTGCAGCGGCAGCTGGCTCAGGCCGTAGTAGTAGCGGGCCAGCCCTGCCAGCTCGCTCTGCTCGCACTGCCCGAAGATGGCGCGTACCCGGATCCTGTCCTCGCTCTGGCGGCTCAACCAGCCCTGCAGCTTGCGCCACAGCTTGGCCGGCGGTTGCTGGGGTTGCAGCACGCTGATGGCCTGCAGCCCCGGCAGACAGTGGTGGCTGCGGGCCTGGGCCAGCAGGGAGCAGTAGTAGCCGGCACTCAGGTGTTCCAGGCTGCGACAGAGGTTGATGATGCGGGGGCGACCACCCGTGGTGGGCAGGCCGTGCTGCAGGTAAGTGCGGGCGGTCAGCAGGTAGTCGGCATGGCAGGGCCAGTCGCCGAGCTCCTCGACGATGACATAGGTACTCATATTTTCGGCTCCACAAAAGGACTGCCCGGATGGCAGTCTCCCCAGTGGGCTTCGATGCACCGACAAGCACGACAATGGCGCGAGGGGAAACAAGAGGTTACAGTGCCTAATCATCTGCCTTGGTAACTTGTGATACAAGTCGCATTTTTGGTGCTGAGGATAAATAACCGAACGAGGATAACGCCTTGTTGACCCTACGGGCCGCCCACCCCGACGATCTGGGCGCCATCACCCGGCTGGAGCGCTACTGTTTTTCCCCCGAGGTCGCCTTCGGCCGCAGCCGCTGGCACTATCTGCTCAACCAGGCCAAGGGCCGCACCCTGCTGCTGGAAGACGACAAGGCCCAGTTGATGGGCTATCTCTGCGTGCTGGAGCACAGGGGCTGGGATCGGCTCACCATCCAGACCCTCGCCATCCGCTGGACGGTGCGCCGCCAGGGCTGGGCCCGCCGCCTGCTGGAGCAGGTAATCGCCGAGGGCAGGGCCGCAGGCTGGGGGGCCATCCGCCTCGAGGTGTCCGATGCCAACCCCGAGGCCGGCGCCCTCTACCACGAGCTGGGCTTTCGCTCCCGCCTCAGGCTGCCGGATTATTACGGGCCGGGTCAGCATGCACACCGGTTGGTGCTGGTGCTGCAAGCGGAGCAACGGGACAACCCATGAGCCGGGATGCCCAGAAACCGAGGGATGACACATGAGCTGTGATGACTGCCTCGCGACCAGCATCCGCGCCAAGCTGGGGCGCTGCCCGGTCTGCGCCGCCCAGACCCTCCTCATCGGGGCCATCGGCTGGCTAGCCTGGGGGTGGCTGGGGGCCGACACCTCGGTCAATGCTCTCACCGCCCTGCTGTTTGCCCTGGCGGGCTCCGGCCTGTTCGGGCTGCACCTGCTGGCATTTCTCTGGCGACGCTTCGCCAAGCCGGCGGGAGATGAATGAATTCTTTTAGCTATCAATTAGATAAATGACAATGGAGGTTCCGATGATTGCAATGGTAACGGGCGCGTCGTCCGGTTTTGGTGAGTCCATCAGCCGCTTGCTGGTGGGCGCCGGTTATAAGGTGATCGGCACCGGTCGCCGTGCCGAGCGGCTGGCCAGCCTGGCCGGGGAGCTGGGGGAGAACTTCCTGCCCCTGGTGTTCGACGTGCAGGACAAGGCCGCCACCCGCGCCGCCATCGCGGGCCTGCCCGCCGAGTGGCAGCAGGTGGATCTGCTGGTCAACAACGCCGGCCTGGCACTCGGGCTCGAACCCGCCCACAAGGCGGCTCTGGAGGATTGGGAGCAGATGATCGCCACCAACATCAGCGGCCTGACCCTGCTCACTCGCCTGCTGCTGCCGGGCATGGTGGAGCGCAATCGCGGCCACGTGGTGAACATCGGCTCCATTGCCGGCACCTACCCCTATCCGGGCGGCAACGTCTACGGCGCCACCAAGGCGTTCGTGAAGCAGTTCAGCCTGAACCTGCGGGCGGATCTGGCGGGCACCGCCATCCGGGTCACCAATGTGGAGCCCGGCCTGTGCGGCGGCACCGAGTTCTCCAACGTGCGCTTCCACGGGGATGACGCCAAGGCGGCCTCCGTCTATCAGGGGGTGAAGTCCATCCAGCCGGAAGACATCGCCAATACCGTGCTCTGGGTCAGCCAGCAGCCCGCCCACGTCAACATCAACAGCATCGAGATCATGCCGGTGGCCCAGACCTTCGGGCCGCTCCATATCAGTCGCCACTGATCCCTCTGATGCAATAAAAAGAGGCGCCTGATGGCGCCTCTTTGTTGATACCTGACCCTACAGGCTCATGATCTTCTTGAACTCCTCCTCCGAATATTTCTTCTCCGTGCTCTTGGTGAGATCCGTCATCAGCTTGAAGCGCAACGCTTTCGCCAGCTGATAGCTCTGTTCCAGCTGACCGTAGGAGTAATCCGACGCCAGTTGCAACGCCGTACCCTTGTCGCTGGCATAGGTCTGCTTGAGGGTCTTGTCCAGCACCGCCACCTCCTTGTGGTACTTGTCGCTCTGCTTGGCCCAGACCTCACGCAACAGGGGCAGGTACTTGCCCGGATTGGTGTTGGCGAGCGCGGTCAGGCTGCGGAACTGCCAATAGGCGGAGTCGTCGGAGTAGCTGTCGCTACCGGTGCGATAGGGTTGGGGATAGGACTCCAGGGTGTTGTAGAGGGGCACCATCACCGACTCGGCCAGCACGCCGTAGCTCTGCCAGATGAGCCCCTGCAGCTCTTTGGGCATCTCCTTGCGCAACTGGATGATGTGGGACTCGAGCTGCCGGTCGATGCGAATGGGCCGCTCCGCCTTGCCATCGAGTGGCGTGCCCTCATAGGTGGCGCTGAGCACCCTGGTCACATCCGGCACGGCGATGGGGGCATCCGGTTTCATAAACAGGGGATACTGCGCCTGGCGGGTGGACTGCTGGTGGGAGGCACTCAACATCTGCTGGCCGAGCCACTCCCTGTCCACGTTGTAAGGGTCGGCGATGACCCCGAACGCCTTGGCGAAGTTGAAGGCCTTGGCATCGGCGTTGTCCAGCAGCTTGTGCTCGCGCACGAACTCCAGCAGTTTGGGGGAGTGCAGCACATCGGCGCCGTCCAGATTGACGTCGTGGATGCGCAGGCCGTTGGCCACCATGGCGTAGCTGTCGTCAGGGACCCGCACCGCGATCCAGTGGTGGCCGGAGCCTATCTCCATCAGCCAGGCCTCGTTCACGTCCGCCAGATAGAGGCTGTTGCCCTCACCGGCCCCGTACTGCTCCACATAGCGACCGAGCAGCTCGACCCCCTCCTTGGCGCTTTTCGCCTGGGGCAGGATCAGGGTGGGGATGACGGCCTCGATGACGCCGGTCTCGATCAGCGGATCGGCTTTCTGGGCCCGCTCGTTGACCTCGGCGCTGGTGGTGGCCGAGATGGCGACGTTGGCTTCGTTGATGCCGCGCTCCTCGTAATATCCGCCGGCGGGCTCGCTGGTGACGGCATCCCAGTCACGGATGGCGGAGTAGGCGAGGAAGGCCTTGGGCATGGGCACTTCAAGGCCGTTGCCAAGTTTCCACAGCTTGCCCTCGTTCTGCCTGGCGGGATGGAAGACCAGATGCTTGTTCCAGTTGTTGACGCCGAAATCCTCGTTTCTGGCGATCATCACGCTGCCGTCTGCGCTGGCGCCCTTGCCGACGATGAGGCCGGTGCAGGCATCGGCACTGCTGCCGATCAGGGTGAACAGGGTGGCACTGAGAAGACTCAAGGTGTGTTTTTTCATGGGGTTGCCCGAAGCTGATAGTGAGTGTGAGTCAGGCCGGATGAGGAGAGGGGGCTTGCCGCAGGCCTTGGGCGGCAACCTGGGGATGCCGGTAGATTGGTCTGCATCTTATTGATATTGCAAACACTTCATCCACAATACCGCGTCCTGACCGTATTGTGCGCTGGCATCTTATTCCTCTGTAGTTGTTTATTTTGTGATCTGTGGGGCATTCATGGCTTTTGTTCGGTGATGAGAGCAATAAGTGGTGAGGGCTGTGGCCCCATGGTGCCTGGGCAGCGGGATCTGCGGTGAAAGGGTGCGTCTGGACGGCATCTCGGCAACTTGGCCTGCAACTTGCTCTGCTGTTGCCATCACGGGGAAGCATCCCCAAACGCCGGTCGGGCCGGCAGACAGCGCGGAGCTCTCATGAATATCAAACCCTATGGTCAACAACTCGCCCAGAGCGCGTCCCAGCAACGGGCCCTGGCCACCCTCAGCGCCAGCGACAGCCAGCAGGGCGGCGGTTGGGATCAGCAAGTCAGCCTCTCCAGCCAGGTGATGACCGGCAAGGCGCAGCAGGTGCTGACCTATGAACACCTGGCCAAGAGCGGCAAGAGCACGGGCCAGAGCGGCAGCGCCAATAATGTGCTGGTCCAGCAGCTGGTGGACAAGGCGCTGGGCTTTGATCGCAAGAAATTTGACGCCATCGAGAGTCAGCTCAAGGAGGTGGCCGGCAACAAGCAGCTCTCCGGCGAGGAGCGGGAGGCACAGACCAAGGCCCTGACCGAGCAGCGGGATGCCATGCTCAAGGCAGCCATGGACAGACTCACCGGCAAGGCGTCAGAGACGCAGAGCGCCTGAGGGTAAAAACCTGACCCAAACGGCAATCGTTGTTGGCCGCAGGCAAGGGCTTGCCACCGGGTGGCTGGGGGCGCACAGCGGCGAGAGCAGGGGTCAGGTGCGGGATGGTGGAGACGGGGAGGTGTGCCCTCCCCGTGGATCAGGGGGTGATCACTTCTGCTCTGGCACGATGCCGATACCGATGGCCGTAGTCTGGACCGCCTTGATCTGATCCCCCTTGGCGATCAGGGCAAACTGGGCGGGGTCGTTCACCTTGACGGTGAGGGTCTTGTCCACGCCCTTGACCTTGATGGTCTGGGTCGCCTTGTCGATGTCGATGACGTCCGCATAGATGGTCACCTGCATGCCGGCGCCTGCGCCCGGCTCCTGCCCGGCGGCGGCCTTGCTCCCTTCTACCTCGACCACCCGTTTGCGTACCCCGGCGGTGCCCTTGAGCAGCTCCAGATCCAGCAGTTGCAGGTAGCGCAGCGCCACCACATCCCCCACCTTGATGTTCTGCAGATTGGTGACCTCTTCCCCGGCGATCAGATCGAAGGGCTTGCCGTCGGCATTCTTCAGGCTGACCTTGCGGGTGGCCAGATCGATGGCAGTGACCGTCGCCTGGGCCGTCACCTCTTCCGCCAGGCTGGCGCTGCCCGGCGTGACGGCCACATTGGTGGTGACCACGGCGGCCTGTACCAGGGAGACGGACGAGAGGGTGAGCAGACCGGCAATCCATGCGTGTTTCAGCTTCATGATAAAGATCCTGTGATCAGAAAATGGTGCGCACCCGATGGTGATGCGGCGGCGATGAACCGATGAGGGCAAGGGCCGGATGGCCGCTCCCCGTTACCACCATAGCAAAGTCACACCTGAGTACCATCCCCCTTCCGTGTCCCCCCGCGCCATTTGATAAGGGGATCCCGTTTTTGACCTTGCCCGCCGGGGGGCGCACAATCCCCCTGCATGCATTCAACCGAGGGCTTTGCCGTGTACAACTTCCAATATGCCAATCCGACCCGGGTCTGTTTCGGGGAAGGCCAGATCGCCAGCCTGCCGGAACTAATCCCGACGGGCAGCCGCCTGCTGGTGCTCTATGGCGGGGGCAGCATCAAGCAGAACGGGGTCTATGAGCAGCTGACCCGGGCATTGGCGGGCATGGAGTGGCAGGAGTTCTCCGGCATCGGCGCCAATCCCCAGTACGATCAGCTGATGGAAGCGGTAGCTTTGGTCAAACGCGAGGGCATCGACTTCCTGCTGGCGGTGGGGGGCGGCTCCGTGGTGGATGGCTCCAAGTTCGTGGCCGCCGCCGCCCGTTTCGAGGGGGAAGATCCCTGGGACATCCTGCTGCACAAGGCGGCGGTGGACGCGGCGCTGCCGCTCGGCTGCGTGCTGACCCTGCCGGCCACCGGTTCGGAGAGCAACCCCGCCGCCGTGGTGAGCCGGGGTGACGCCAAGCTCTCCTTCAAGAGCGAGCTGGTGCAGCCCCGCTTCGCCGTGCTGGATCCCACCACCACCTACAGCCTGCCGGCCCGACAGATCGGCAACGGCGTGGTGGATGCCTTCATCCACATCACCGAGCAGTACCTCACCTTCCCGGTGGGGGGCGAGGTGCAGGACAGGCTGGCGGAAGGCTTGCTGCAGGTGCTGGTGGACAACGGTCCGCGCGCGCTGGCGGAGCCCACTAACTACCTGGTGCGGGCCAACCTGATGTGGGCCGCCAGCCTGGCCCTGAACGGTCTCATCGGGCGCGGGGTGCCCCAGGACTGGTCCACCCACGCCATCGGCCATCAGCTCACCGCCCTGCACGGGCTGGATCACGCCCAGAGCCTGGCGGTGGTGCTGCCCTCCCTGCTGCGGGAGCAGGCGTCTCAGAAGCAGGAGAAGCTGGCCCAGTTTGCCGAGCGGGTCTGGCATTCCAGACGGGAAGACAGGGCGTTGCGCATCGAGGAGGCCATCATCCGCACCGAGCAGTTCTTCCAGCAGATGGGGGTGGGCACCCGCCTCGCCGACTACGGCCTGGATGCGTCCTGCATCCCGGGGATCTGCTCCAACCTGAAGCGCTTCGACTTGACCGCCCTCGGGGAGCATCAGGACATCGATCCGGACAAGGTCGCCAGGATCCTCTCCCACGCGATCTGATCCCGCGCCTGTCGTTCTCCATCATGCAAAACGCCCCGTCTGACGGGGCGTTTTGCTATAGACAGGACGGTGACATGCGCGGCCTCAGGCCTCCAGGGCCTGATCCAGATCCGCCAGTATATCCTCGATGGCCTCGATGCCCACCGACAGCCGGATCATCTCCGGTTTGACCCCGGCTCTGGCCTGCTCGGCCTCGCTCAGCTGGCGGTGGGTGGTGGAGGCGGGGTGGCAGGCCAGGGATTTGGCGTCACCGATATTGACCAGCCGCTTGAAGATCTTCAGCGCATCGTAGAAGCGTACCCCCGCCTCGTAACCGTCCTTCAACCCGAACGAGAGGATGGCGGAGGGGCGACCCCCCATGTACTGCTCCGCCAGCGGGTAGTGGGGGTGGCCCGGCAGGCCGGCATAGCTGACCCAGGCCACCTTGGGGTGATGTTTGAGGTGGTGGGCGACCCGCAGGGCGTTATCCACGTGGCGCTCCATGCGCAGGCTCAGGGTCTCCAGCCCCTGCAGCAGCAGGAAGGCGTTCATGGGGGCCAGCGCCGCGCCGGTGTTGCGCAGGGGCACGGTGCGCACCCGGCCGATAAAGGCCGCCGGGCCGAAGGCTTCCGTATAGACCACCCCGTGGTAGGAGGGTTCGGGCCGGGTGAGCTGGGGGAAGCGCCCGGCGTGATCCGCCCAGGGGAACTTGCCCGAGTCGACGATGACGCCGCCGAGGGAGTTGCCATGGCCCCCCACGTACTTGGTGAGGCTGTGGACGACGATGTCGGCGCCGTGCTCGATGGGTTTGCACAGCACCGGGGTGGCGACCGTGTTGTCGACGATGAGGGGCACGCCGCGGGCGTGAGCCACCCGGGCGAAGGCCGCCAGATCGACGATATTGCCCGCCGGGTTGCCGATGCTCTCGCAGTAGACCGCCTTGGTCCTGTCGTCGATGAGGGCGGCGATGGCCTCGGCGCTGTCATCCTTGGCGAAACGCACCTCGACCCCGAAGCTCGGCAGCATGTGGGCGAACAGGGTGTAGGTGCCACCGTAGAGCTGGGGAGTGGAGACGATGTTGTCCCCGGCGGCGGTGAGTGCCTGGATGGCATAGGTGATGGCGGCGGAGCCCGCCGATACCACCAGTCCGGCGATGCCCCCCTCCAGGGCGGCGAGGCGCTGCTCCAGCACGTCGTTGGTGGGATTCATGATGCGGGTGTAGATGTTGCCGGGCACCGCCAGGTTGAACAGATCCGCCCCGTGCTGGGCGTTGTCGAACTCGTAAGCCACCGTCTGGTAGATGGGCACGGCCACCGCCTTGGTGGTGGGGTCGTGGGAAAAGCCGTGGTGCAGGGCCAGGGTCGCATCTTTCATCACACACTCCTTGCTGGATGTAGCTCGCTGTTATAGATGGATAGACGTCCAATCTAGCAGCCTCTGACCCGTTGTAAACAGGCAGATCCGGCAAAGCTATTGCTTCTGCTGGCGATGTGATCCGGCCCCTGTCCCGGGGCTTAGAAGCGGCGGCGGTACTCCCTGTCGTCGATCTGGGTCATGTCCCACTGCATCAGGCGGTTGAGCTGGTTCATGGGATCCTCGATCAGCGGCAGCGAGCGGGGCAGGATCCGCAGGAAGTAGCGGCGCAGGATCTGTTGGGTCCGGTTCGGCTTGGGGGTAGATACATGGCTCATGATGGTGCTCCTGTGACGTTGTACTCATGTTCGGCATCAGTATTGAGCTAAAATGAGGAAGTAAAAACTGACGACTTCACGTACATGGATTTCCTCTTTTATGCCCACCACTCGTCTCTATCAGCAGTTTCAACGACTCGCCCAGCAACTCGGGGCTGACGAACGGGAGATAAGCCTCGCCGAGGTGGCCGATCTCTTGTGCTGCACCCCGCGCAACGCCCGCCTGTTGCTCAGACGCATGCAGGAGCAGGGCTGGCTCAACTGGACCGCCGAGGCGGGACGCGGGCGTCGCTCCCGGCTGACCCTGCTGGACAATCAGGAGGGGCTGATCCGGCGTCGCCTGCGGGCATTGTTGCAGCAAGGTTTGCTGGCCCAGGCGGTGAGGGTGGCGGAGGATCGGCTGGATCTGCTCACCCCGCTGCTCATCGAGCAGCTCGGCCAGGCCACCCGGGCCGGACGCCAGATCCTGCGGGTACCCTATTACCGCCCGCTGCCCCACCTGCTGCCCACGGCCCCCCTGCGCCGCTCCGAGGTGCACCTGAGCCGCCAGATCTTCAACGGTCTGACCCGGCGAAATGAGGAAAATGGGGAAATAGAAGGGGATCTGGCCCACCACTGGGAGTGCCTCGGCCCCCGGCACTGGCGTTTCTACCTGAGGCCGGCGGTGTGTTTTCATCATGGTCGCGAGCTGGAGACGGAGGATGTGATAGACAGCCTGCAGGCGCTGCGGGATCGCCCCCTGTTCGCCCACTTCACCCGGCTGGAGAGCCCCTGGCCGCGCACTCTGGATCTGCATCTGGACAGCCCGGATCCCTGGTTGCTCCATCTGCTGGCAGAGCCGGTGGCGGCGGTGTTGCCCCGGGAGCTGAGGGGCACGGCCGGATTCCCCTTGCAGCCGGTCGGCACCGGTCCCTACCGGGTAACCACCAATGATCCGCTGCACCTGTGCCTGAGCGCCTTTGACGACTATTTCGGCCTGCGTGCCCTGCTCGACGAGATCGACATCTGGATGCTGCCCGAGCTGGCTGAACGCCTGGAGAGCCACCTGCAACTGGGCAGCGACAGCCCGGAGCTCGGCACCATGCGCGGGGAGTCCGAACTCGAGTCCGGCTGCTACTTCCTGCTGCAGGACGACAGATCCGCCGCCTTGCAGGATCCGGCTCTGCGCCACTGGTTGACCCGTCTGCTCAATCCCATCGCCCTGATGGCGCGGGTCGCCCCCGAGTTGCAACGGGGCTGGACCAGTGCCCTCGGTCTCTTGCCTCACTGGCGGGAGGGGCTGGCGGCTTCACTCCCCGAGCCCGAGCGGTTGCCGGCCCGGCTGGTAATGGCCTGCTTCAACCAGCACCTGGAGTTCGACGAGTGCGGCCGCGCCATGGCCAGCCTGCTGGCCGAACAGGGGATCCGGCTCGAGGTGCGCTTCCTGGATTACGATCGCTGGGTAAGCGGCGTGGATGAGGATGTGGACCTCTGGCTCGGCACCCTCAACCTCGAGCACGAGCAGGCCTTCGCCCCCTACGCCTGGTTGCAGGGCACCCCCTTGCTGCGTCGGGTGTGGGGGCAGCAGCAGGCCCTGTGGCAGGGTCTGACGCAGTGGCGCGCCGAGGAGGAGGTCCCCGGCCCCCGCGCCCTGCTGGCGCAGGTGCAGCGCCAGCACTGGTTCGTGCCCCTGTTTCACCACTGGCTGGAGCTGGAGAGCCGGGTGGGCGTGCATGGCGTGCGTATGACGGCCCTGGGCTGGTTCGATTTTCGCAGCGCCTGGTTAAAACCCGAACAGGGGGCGCAGCAGACAGAAAACGGAGCTTGATCCCGGCCGGGCACCGACAGGCTTGAGTCGCGGCAGCGGGCGCGCTAGCCTGTGCCCGGTCCCACGACAAGGAGTCGATATCTATGCTGGAAATGCAGATCCAACCCCGTTTTCAAGAGACAGACGCCCTCGGCCACATCAACAACACGGTACCGGCGGTCTGGTTCGAGTCAGCCCGGGATCCCGTGTTCCGTCTCTTCACTCCCGAGCTGGACGTGCGTGACTGGCATCTGATCATCGCGGGCTATGAGGTGCAGTTCAAACGGGAGCTGTTCTACGGCCAGCCGGTGACCATCAAGACCGGGGTGCGCCGCATCGGCACCAGCTCGTTTACCCTGTGGCAGGAAGCCTGGCAAGAGGGGGAGCTGGCCGTCACCGGCGAGACCACCCTGATCCATTTCAATTACCAGACCCGCCAGTCCCGGCCGCTCGACGAGCAACACAAGGCTGGGCTCCAGGTCTGGTTGATAGAGCGTTAACCCAAGGCCCCCGGGCCATCACAGGACACATATGCGCAATACCCTGATCGCTCTCGCGCTGGGGCTCAGCTCCCTGCCCGCACTCGCCGCCACCCTGGCCGAACAGTTTACCCTGATGGAGAAGGGGGCCGAGAGTGCCCTCGACACCCGGCTGTTCAGTCATGACGGGGTGGACATCAAGGCCTGGATCGACGGCCAGCCCGTCATCATCGCCGTGCCCATCATGAACGAGCTGGGCAAGCTGGAAGGGGAGAGTCGCTACTACTTCAAGGGGGGCAAGCTGTTCGGGGTGAAGGAGCCGGCCGCCCAGTTCGCCTTCGACGACGCGGGCACCCTGAACCAGTGGCTGGATGACAAGGGTCAGCCGGCGGAGTTCGTCAGCAAGATGAGCATGCAGCAGCGTCAGGAGTGGCTCACCAGACGGGCCGCCGAACTGAGCCAGTTGTTCGTGCCGAGCCAGGCGGAGCAGAAGGCCGCCAAGGGGGGCGTCAAGTTGAAGGGGGCCGAGCTGGCCCAGTGGCTGTGCAGCGGCAAGCTGATGGCGCTGGCCAAGGGCGACAAGGTGGAGGTCGAGTCACAGAAGATCAAGGTGAGCGAAGAGGGGGTGAAGGGGGAAGTTTCCCTGCGCCAGGAGAAGGGCTGGCAGGATCTCTGCTTCACCTGCGAGCTGCAGGGCACCCAGGTGACCCGCCTCACCTGGCAGCCCATGCCTGCCGCCAACAAGCCGCAATAAGGCGGCCGACAGACAACGAGGGGGCGCTGGCCCCCTCGTTGTCTGGATCACTCGCGCTATTCCTGGCCCGGGCAAGCCGGACAGGGGGTTTTCCTATCGGGTTTCACCGAGTTTTATCCTGGTCAGTGCCTCTACCCTTTTCCATTGTTCTGGCTGGAACCATCTGGCCAGTATCTCCTGCTGCTGTCCGAGCCTGTCGTCGAGGGAAAGAGGGGTCAGTTCCGCCAGATAGCCCGCCAGCTGCCGATCGAATGCCTGCTGACCCTGCTCCAGCTGGTGCAGGCGATCCGCCGCCTCCTGTCCCAGCCGCTCCTGCAGCAAGGCTGCCCGCTCATCCCCTGGCAGACGCTCCATCTGTTGCAGGTCGGCCAGCAGACGGCCATTGGCGTCGGCCTCCCTGAACCACTGGGGTTGCTCCGCCAGCCAGAGCTCCAGCCCGGTGGCCAGCCCCGGCTTGTCGGCATCGCTCGCCTCCGCCAACGCCTTGCGGCGCAGGGTCCACTGCTCCATCAGCCGATCCTCGGCAAACAGCTGATCCTGCTCGGCCGGGGTGAAGCTCAGCTGGCGCAACTGCTCGCGCTCGTCGAACAGCAGCTGCAGGCTGGCGAGGCCGGGATCCGTCGGTACCGTCAGGCTCCCTTCTGCCGCGAGGAATCCCTGATAGCGGCGCATCAGCTCGTCTTCCTCGCCCGTCTCTCCCTGCTCGATGCGCTGGGCCAGCTGGTGGCGCAGGGCCCCGCGCTCGGGGGCGGCCGTCAGGCTGGTGTAGGGGGCTGGCCACAGGACCAGCCCCGCCAGCAGCAGGGCTGGACAGAGCAGCCCCAGTATCAGGGTTCCCCGCTTCATAGCCCCAGCCCCTGCAGGCGGTTGGCGTGCTGGCGATAGAGGGTGAGGGGATCGGTTTCGAACAGGTGGTGAATGCCGAAGGACTGGTTCACCTCGTCCAGGTGGTTCATCCGGTAGCCGGTGCCGATCACCTTGCCGAGGTGGCTGCTGCAGACGCCGACCAGGCCGTCGTTGGGCTCCTTGAAGAAGGTGCCGGTCAGGGCCAGGGCCGGATCCACCGGATCCAGGATGTTGGTCATGTTGCCGCGCCCGCTCCAGGAGAAGTAGTAGACCCCGTTGGCGGCCCGCAGCGGCCCTTCGCCGCAATATTGGCTGGGCAGCCCTTCCGGATAGCGCTGGTTGAAGCGCTGGGCCCCGCTGCTGGTGAGGGCATCGAGCGCCTTGAGGGGATCCTGGGGCAGGCTGCTGCCACCGGAGAGCAATGAGATGACCCCGGACAGGGCCGAGGCCGCCGCCACCGCCAGCTGTTCGGCGGCCGAGCCCGGTGTGACGTTGGCGCGCACCAGATCCGCTATCTCGGATCCCTGATTGACCCCCCCCACGCTGGTGGCGGAGGCGACCAGCTCGGGGGCGACCGAGGCCACGTAGCGAATGGTGGGGCCGCCGTGGGAGTGGCCGATGAGGTTCACCTTCTCCGCCCCCGTGATGGCGAGCACCTGCTGTACCTGTTTGAGCAGCTGTTCACCACGCAGCTCGGAACTCTGGGTGGCGGAGACCTGGGCCACGTAGACCCTGGCCCCGTCCCGGCTCAGGGCCTGGGGAATGCCGTAGAAATAATCGACTCCGAGCAGCTTGTCGAAGCCGAACAACCCGTGCACCAGCACGATGGGATAACGGGTCTGGGTGTAGCCAGCCCCCTGGACCAGCAGGGGCAGGGCGCAGAGCAGCGCCAGAAGCCATCTCTTCATTTGCATCATCCTTGTGTCGACAGACTGCCGCCTGGCAGCCACCGGCCTCATGCCAGTGCCCATCAGCATGGTCGCTGAACTCGAATGTATCTGTGGATGCGGTCACTAAACCGGTCATCTCGACAAAACACTACCCATATGGGCAGAAGGGAGTGGCAAATCTATCCCTTGTGTTCTCAGCACAAATAAGTTAAATAATAATTATTATCATTTCGGTGTTCAAGGCATGACGGCAAGCTGGGTGAAGGGATGGGTCGGCGCGAGTGACGCGGACAACAGCATGGCGCACTGGAAACAGCAGACCCTGTGCGGCAACCGCCATTTCGATGCCGGTGAACATGCCAGGGCGCTCGACTGCTACCAGCAGGCGCTCTGGCTGGCTCGCCAGCAGTTCTCCTTCTGGCCGGATGCCGATGAAGCGGTGGCGGCTCTGGTGGTGGCCCATCACAACATGGCGGATCTGCTGATCGCCATGACCCTGCCAGACAGGGCCGCCGACATGCTGTGCCATATCCATGACTGCCTGCTGGCCACCAGCCAGTCACCGGCCTGCTCTGCCTCCTTGCGTGCCTCGGCCCAGCGCCACAGCCACAACACCCGTACCGAGCTGCTTGCCTTCGTGCGCAGACACGGTAGCCACGACGGCATTCAACGTTGCCTCGGCCAGTGTCTGTGTCAGGCCGAGCCAGCCTCCCGACTGCATTAACCCCATACCAAGAGAGACGAACATGAGCCATACCCTGCCCGCCCTTGCCTATGCCTACGATGCACTGGAGCCCCATATCGATGCCCTGACCATGGAGATCCACCACAGCCGTCATCATCAGACCTATATCACCAACCTGAACGTCGCCCTGGAAGGGGCCCCTGAACTCGCCGCCTTGCCGGTGGATGAACTGCTGGCCCGTTTCGACAGCCTGCCGGCCAAGATCCAGGGGGCGGTGCGCAACCACGGTGGCGGCCATGCCAACCACAGCCTGTTCTGGCAAGTGATGAGCCCCCAGGGCGGTGGCGTGCCGAGCGGCGCCCTGGCCGCCGCCATCGAGCGGGATCTGGGGGGGCTGGATGCCTTCAAGCAGGCCTTCACCCAGGCGGCCCTGAGCCGTTTTGGCAGTGGCTGGGCCTGGTTGGTGGTGGACAAGGCCGGCAAGCTGCAGGTAGAGAGCAGTGCCAACCAGGACAGCCCACTGATGCAGGGTCATGTGCCCATCCTCGGGCTGGACGTGTGGGAGCACGCCTACTACCTCAAGTATCAGAACAAGCGCCCCGACTACATCGCCGCCTTCTACAACGTGGTGGACTGGGCCGAGGTGGCGCGCCGCTACCAGCAGGCGCTGGCATGAGTCCGGCCCGTCACAGCCCATGAAAAAAAGACCCGCCAGCTGGCGGGTCTTTTTTTGGGACGATGCGTCTCAGTCGGTTGCCGAGCCGGTGGGGACCGCCGAGCTGCTGGCTTCGCGAGTGTCGCTGGCACTGCTGGCGGGGGTCGCCGGAGCAGGCTTGTCCACGCCGCCCTGGCCGGTCTTCAGCGGTTTTGCGGGCTCCCCCTGACTCGTGGGGAGGGGCAGGCAGGGCTGGCTCGCCCCCAGGGTGCTCAGGGCCTCGCAGGGAATGGGGCCACCGATGACGATGGGTTCGCCGAGGAACTTGGGGCCCTTGTCCAGCACATAGAGATCGAGCAGCCCCATCAGGCGGGCGCCCACTTCACGCACCCGGGTGCGAATGCCCTGATAGGCGCTGGGATCCAGGGCGTTGAAGCCGACGGCCTCGATGCCGAAGTGGCGGGCGATGAAGATGGCGCGTTCGTTGTGGAAGGCCTGGGAGACCACGGTGAAGCGGGACTGGCCGAACACCTCCTTGGCCCGCACGACGGAGTCCAGGGTGCGAAAACCCGCGTAGTCGCTGTAGATGGCGCTGGCGGGGATGCCCGCCTGGATCAGGGCGCGCCGCATCTGGCGCGGCTCGTTGTACTGCACGGTGGCGTTGTCGCCGGAGACCAGGATGTAGTCCACCTTGCCGTTGTTGTAGAGCTCGGCCGCGGCCTTGATCCGGTATTTGAAGTAGTGATTCGGGCTGCCCCCGATCAGGTATTTGGAGGTGCCAAGCACCACGGCGACCCGGTTGTAGGGCACGGCATCGACGTCGTCATAGGTGTAGTGACGGGCGTCCGAGACGGTCCATTCGCTGTAGCCCAGCAGTGCGGCGACAAAGGCCAGCAGCAGGCAGAGAACGGCGAGCAGGATCTTGGCAAACTTCTTCATGCGCGGCGCGATTCGGGTCTGAAGTAAGGGATGACAAGGAGCCATTCTATTACAACTTGGGCGCTGGCGTCAGGCTTGATGGCCCCGAAGGGTGTCACTCGGGCAGAGACTGTCGCTGGGGGAGGCTGGGCGGGAGGGTTCAGGGGCGACATGGCCGCCCCTGTGATGGCAAGGAGGGAACTCAGTGGGCTGAATCGTTGCCCTGGCAGGCCTCGGACTCCTTGTTGGCCGCCCACCAGAGCAGCAGCTCGTCGGCCAGCCATGACTGGTAGGCCTCGCTGTCGCTGGCGATGAGCGTGTCCAGCTCGCCTTCGAAGGCACTCATGGCCTGGGCCTGATCCGGGCCGCGCAGGGCCTGGGCCATGGCCAGCCAGCTGCCGCCGCGCCCGGTCTCGTTCAGGAAGCGGTGCACCGTATAGGACCAGGAGTAGACCATCTCACCCCCCTTGTCGTAATCGAGGTGCAGGATCTCGGCGAGGCTGGGGCGTTCGCCCGCCGGACGGGCGCTGACGTTGTCCAGACCGCGGGCGAAGCACTGACCGTGGGCGATGAACTCCGCCAGCCCTTCCGACCACCAGGTGGTGCGGTTGAGGGGGTAGTGACCGAAGCTGCCGTACTGGTTGAAGCGGCCATCCAGATAGTGGACGTACTCGTGGCGCAGGTTCCACACCTGGAAGGCGGGGCGTTTCCACTCCGCCTCGTAGGCGAAGAAACGGGCCTGGTTGCCCGGGCGCGCCGGATCCCCCTCGAGGTAGATGCCGCCGTTGTCGGTGGAGACGCCGCCAAACAGGGCGCTGCCGTAGCGTTTCCAGTCGGAGGAAGAGTCGAAGATCACCAGCTCCAGCGCCTCGTTGAGGTCATCCGCCACCGGCTGGCCGCCGGTCTCCATCTGCTGGTGGAACTGCTGCTCCTCGGCCCCCAGCTCGCGACAGATCCCCTCGGCCTGGCTCATGGTCAGATCCTGGGCCCGCAGGCGCAGGGTGGGGGAGCAGGTGTGCTCGAATGGCAGCACGTCTTCAACCCGCACCGGGGTGCAGAGCCCGGCGAAGTCACCGCTGATGCAGGCCTCGCTGGTGCGATCCGTGTAGGTCAGGTAGTAGGTGGAGAGGGTCAGCGACATCTCCTCCAGCAGATCCGGGCTCTGGGATCCCCCAGGGATCAGGCCGTGGTGGCGGATCTGGGCGATGACGGCCTCATCCAGCCCCTTGCGATAGGTCTCGGCCTCGTCCGGACGGGTGTAGCGCACCACCCGGTAGAGGCGGGTGTAGGCATCCAGCACGTTGTTGAGCAGGAAGAGATCCGGGCCGTCCCGCCCTTGCCACAGGGCCAGCTCGCTCATGCCGATGGCACGCAGCTGCTTGCGCAGCTCAGCATCCTGCTGGCGGAAGTCGGCGGCGAAGGGGGTCGCGTAGTCGCTGGCGAAGTCGATGAAGTTGAGCAGATCGAACAGGCCGGTCGCCCAGGGATGGCGGCCGTTGATCTCGCTGGCGTGGCGGGTGCTGTAGGCCAGCATCTGGTTGAACTGGCCGAGCAGGGTGCCGAACCGGCTCTGCACCGCCGGGCTCCTGAACTGGCCGTGCAGGGCGATGCTCCAGGCACCGATGACGCCCCCCACCTCATCGCTCGCCTGCTCGGGATAGAGCAGGGGATGGGCCCCGAGGGCGGTCAGCGCCTCGGCCAGGGCTTCGGCGGCGGCGGGGCCATCCTCCCTGTGCTTGCCGTAGTTGTGATAGTTGTGGGCACGCACGTACTCCAGCAGCAGCTTCATGGCCGGGTGGGCCGGCTGGTTGGCTGCCAGCAGGCTCTGGATGCCGCGGGAGACCGCCAGCAGCTTGGCGTCGTTGTGGCCATAGTTCTCCTGCCACACGGGGGCGGGCTGGCCGCTGGCATCCTGCACTATCCTGGCCGCGTCGGCGTCCAGCAGATCCGTGCCCGGCAGTTCGGGTTCGGAGCAGGCACGGCCATCGGCACGGCGGCAGTCGAGCTGTTCCTCCTTGCTGGCCAGTATGATGGGACGATTGAGAGTCCGGCTCTCCTGCCATTCGGCCGTCTCTGGTAAGGCCTGCCACTCGCTCCCCCCGACCGGGTATTGATAGCCGGTATCTTTGAGCATCACCTGCACCTCGCTGCCGGCGGGCAGAGTCTGGCGGCAAACCCGGTAGCTGATGGTCCTGGTGCCTTCTGTGCGGGTTTGGGGTTCGTCGCACTCCTGCTGGGCCTTGGCCTCCTCCAGCAACCAGTTGTATTGGCGCCAGACGTGCAGTTCACGCACCTGGCTGGCGGCCTGGCTGCCAGCCACGGGTTGCAGGCGGAAGAAGATCTGCTCGAGCCGGCCATCCCGCTCGTTGGGGGTCTCCTCCAGCACGCTCAGCTGTTGCCACTCCCGGGGGTGATACTGCCATGTCTGTTCGGTACAGCGACCATCGTCGCCGAGTTCACAGCGATCCAGCTCCTGTTCGCTGTGACCGAGGACGATCCGCTCCGCCAGCGGCAGGCTATCTTGGCGCGGGGCGGTCGGTGTCCCCGCCAGGGGCTCCCAGCGGCCCTGCTTCAGGCCATAGCCGAAGTCATAGCTGCTGGCAGGGATCGCCTTGCCCACCGGCACCACCTGCTCGCAACTGAGGTAGCGGATCTGCCAGCCCTGCTCGACCCTGACCCTGGGTTCGCCACACTGCCGCTCGGCCAGGGGGGCGAGGTCGGTTGTCTGCCAGTCGAAGCGGCGGTAAACCCGCAGCCGCTGATAGGGGGCGCCGCTGTCGCGGGCGCTCAGCTCGTAGGTGACTTCGGTGAGGCGATCCCCCAGCTGGCGGCTGGTCTCGCCGTCCAGCTGGTAGTGCCGCCAGTCGGTGCTGTAGTTGGCCAGCGCCGAGGTGGCGAGCAGGCTTGGGGCTGCCAACAACAGCAGCCGGGTACCCAGGTAGTTCATGTTGATCCCTTTGGTGGATGGATGGGCGTGGGGGACTAGGGAGGGTATTGGGTGCCAAAGGAATATCAATTGGCCAACTGGGCCGGGGCAATCATGCCTTTCACATGCAAGATGGCAAAGTCAGCCCCATTGGGAGCCACATCGATAGCAAGGGCTTAGCCCTATATGGGGGTAGGCAGCGGGGGCATGGGGGGAACAGGGGCGAGGGTCCGCCCCTGGCGGGTCAGCTCGAGGCGGCCAGGGCGGCGAGCCGGGTGCGGGAGGGTTTGAGGTTGCCGCCGAGATCCGGCCAGGGCAGCCAGCGATCCGGCACCATGAAGCCGGGCAATGACGCTCTGATCCAGGCGCTCATCTCGGCGACGTCGATGGCTTCCTGGTGCCAGTCGATAAAGGCGGCGGGGCGCTGGCCCCACTGCTCGTCCGGGATGGGGACGACCAGGGCCTGGGCCACGGCGGGGTGATCCACCAGCCGCTGCTCGATGGCCTCTGGCTGGATGTTCTCGCCGCCCGAGATGAAGAGATTGTCGAGTCGCCCCTCCACCACGAGCGCACCGTCCGGGGTGAAATGGCCCTTGTCCCGGGTGTGGAACCACCCCTCGGCGTCCAGCGGCAGCGCCAGCCCGCCCGCCTGGAAGTAGCCGGCAAACAGGGTGGCACCGCGCACGCAGATCTCCCCCTGCCGGATGCAGACCTCCCGCCCGGACAGGGGGCGGCCCACCACCCCGGCGCCGGCGGGCTGGCCGGTGCAGACCTGGCTACCCATCTCCGACAACCCGTAGCTTACCTTGGGGGTCAGCCCCAGGGATGCGAGCCGGTTCACCAGGGGCTCCGGGATGGCGGCGCCGCCGAGTAACAGCTCCCGCAACCGGGTGCGAGCGGGATCGAAGCCCTGGGCCAGCAGGCGCCAGAGCTGGGTCGGTACCAGGGAGAGGTGGGTGATGGGTTGGCGCTCCAACCGATCCTTGAGGGGCTGGCTGCGATCGTCCAGCACCAGCGCGGCCCCCGCCAGGAAGACCCGGAACAGGATGGCGTAGCCGCCGACGTGAAACAGCGGCAATGACAACAGCCAGCCGCACGCCTCATCCAGGGGAATGAGGGTGCTTGAGCCCCTGGCCGAGGCGAGGTGGTTGGCGAGACGGTGCACCACCGCCTTGGGCATGCCGCTCGATCCCGAGGTGAGGATCATGTTGCTCTGCCGCTCGGGAATCAGCAGCAGCGGCTTGTCCCCGGCCTCCAGCTCAGCCTCGAAATCCAGTTTCAGCCCTTGCCAGGGGCCCTTTGGGATCTCGCTCGCCGACCAGAAGGCGGCGACCGCGAGCTGGCTCGCCAGCTCGGCCTGTCGGCTGAGGGGGAAGGCGGGGTTGAGGGGGCAGAAGACAATTTGACTGCGAATGCAGGCCCAGGCCAACAGAACATCTGCCTCGGCACCGCGCACCACGGCGGCCAACCTGTCGCCGGCCCGTAAGCCAGAAGATGCCAACTGCTCGCAGAGGGCGTTGAGCCTCAAATCCAGCTGTCGGTAGCAAAGCGGCCGTGCCTGCGACGTGGCGGCGTGGATGGCGATCCGCTCCGGGGCCAGCCGGGCCCAGTGGCGTACCGGGCAGGGCTCGGTGGCCTGCCCGATAACGGGTGATTGGGCTTCAATCACGGTGGAACAGGGGTTTGAGCTGTGCCAGATCGGGGTGGCCCTGCTTGTCCAGCAGATCCCCGGTCAGCCAGCGACGGGTATCCAGACCCGGCGCCTGATCCGGTGCCCATTCCCCGGCGAGGCGGGCGAGCTGGCCGAGGCCGACGCCGGATTCGAAGCAGGAGGAGACGATAACCTTGAGTCTCAGCTCCCGGGCTCTGGCCACCAGGGCCTCGCTGTTGGCGAGGCTGCCCAGCAGCATGGGTTTGAGCACCAGGGCCTTGAGTTGGGGGATGGGCTGCCAGGCTTCCCCCTGGCTCAGCAGTTCGTCCAGTGCCACCGGCATGTTGGTGCGGGCGGCCACGAAGGCGATGTCATCGAAGCGGGCGCAGGGATCTTCCAGGTATTCGATCCGGTTCGCGTCCAGGTGGCCGCAGAAGGCCCAGGCCTCCTCGCGGGTCCAGCCCTGGTTCGCATCCAGCACCAGCTTGAGATTGGGGCGTCTGTCCAGCAGCAGGCGGATCAGCGCGAGTTCATCCCGCATGGGGTAGCGGGCCACCTTCAGCTTGGCCTTGATAGGGGTCTCGTGCAGCCACAGCTTCCAGTTCTTGAGCAGCTCCTGGGGAGAGCCCTGAATGAGGGGATAGGGGTCGGGCAAGGTGGCGGTCTGTTCAGGCCACTGACGCCGGGCACAGTCCAGGCCAAATTGCACCGAGGGCAGGCGGGGGGCCATGGCTTCACCCCTCGCCAGCTGTGTCAGACAGGCGATGGCCTCGGTCTGGGCCTCGGCCAGGGTCTCTTTGGAGAAACCGGGCAGGGGGGCGATTTCCCCCCAGCCGTCGTCGATGCGCACCAGCAAGCCCTCGCGCGCCGCCTCCACCTTGCCGTGAAAGGTCAGAGGCTGGATAAAAGGCAGATGGTAGCGATAGAGGGCGAGTGTCATCAGGGGTTCCGCTTGTATTTGGAGAAGTCGGGACGGCGTTTCTCGTTGAACGCGTTGCGCCCTTCCTGACCCTCTTCGGTCATGTAGAACAGCATGGTGGCATTGCCCGCCAGCTCCTGCAAGCCGGCCTGACCATCGCAATCGGCGTTCAGGGCCGCCTTCAGGCAGCGCAGGGCCATGGGGCTGTTCTGCAGCATCTCGCGGCACCAGCGCACGGTTTCGCGCTCGAGCTCAGGCAAAGGCACCACGGTGTTGACCAGACCCATGTCGAGGGCTTGCTGGGCATCGTACATGCGGCACAGGAACCAGATCTCGCGGGCCTTCTTCTGGCCGACGATGCGGGCCATGTAGGAGGCACCCCAGCCGCCGTCGAAGGAGCCGACTTTCGGGCCGGTCTGGCCGAACTGGGCGTTGTCCGCGGCTATGGTCAGGTCACACATCATGTGCAGCACGTGGCCGCCACCGACCGCGTAGCCCGCCACCATGGCCACCACGGGCTTGGGACAGGTGCGGATGTCGCGCTGGAAGTCCAGCACGTTGAGGTGGTGGGTGCCTTCGTCATCCCGGTATCCACCGTAGTCGCCCCGGATCTTCTGGTCGCCACCGGCGCAGAACGCCTTCTCGCCGAAGCCGGTGAGGATGATAGTGCCGACCCGATCGTCGTAGCGTGCATCGGCCAGGGCCTGCAGCATCTCCTTGACGGTGCGGGGACGGAAGGCGTTGCGCACCTGGGGACGGTTGATGGTGATCTTGGCAATGCCATCCTGGGACTTGTGATAGAGGATGTCCTCGTAACCGGCAGAGCAATCCTGCCATTCGATAGGAGCGTAGAGTTCCGCTTCCGTCATTGCTTCAATCATGTGCACTCTCTTGTGGTTGGTCGGCCCGCAGGGGCAGGCCGGAATGGATCGGGGCCGGACAGGTGGTCGGCTCAGGTGCTGCCTAGCCAGTCACGCAGGCAGGCGGCGAAGCGTTCGGGTTGGTCGGCGTGCAGATTGTGGCCGCCATCCAGCGCCAAGTGATTGATATTGCAACCCTGCTCCACCAGCTGGCAAGCCAGGCGGTGGAATTTTTGATCCCGGTTGCCGGAGATCCAGGTCAAGGGCAAGCCCGTGGATGCCAGCCAGGGGGCGAGTTCCGGCTGCTTGCCCAGCGACGTGGCCCGCAGCATGGCGGCCACCGCCCGGCCATCATTGCCAAGGCGCCTGGCCAGCTGTCGCGCCCGTCCCTCCTCGTCGAGATCCGCGAACACCGGCTGGCGATACCAGTCTGCCAGCACTTCGGCCAGGGGCTCGTGCTCGAAGCGACTGGCCCATTCCTCATCGTGGCGGAGGCGGGCGGCCCGCTCGCCGCTTGGCAGCCCGGGATGGCAGTTTTCCAGCAGCAGGGCCTGCAGCCCCGCAGGGGAGTGGCTGGCGTGATAGAGCGCCAGCCGCCCGCCGAGGGAATAACCCGCCAGCCGGTAGTGGCGGATGCCGCGGGTTTCGAGTTCGCCGCTGAGCCAGGCGTTGGCCTCGTCAAAACCGTGTACCCGTAGATGCTGGTTGCGGCCATGGCCCGGCAGATCCAGTGCGTGGCATGGGATCCCGGGCAGGGCGTCGATCACCCCCTGCCAGTCGCGGCCATCACCGAGCAGGCCGTGCAGCAGTACCAGCGGCAGATCACGACTGTCAGGATTAGAGGGCACGGATGGCGTTCCCCAGTGCTTTCAGATCCTCGGCTACTTCGTTGCTCGGTACCTTGATTTCAATCAGCGTTACGCCTTTTTCCAGGGCGGTGGTGTAGACCTGCTCGAATTCGGCCAGCGAGGTGGGGGCCCGATAGGCGAGGCCGAACATGGCGGCGGCGTGCTCGAAATGCAGACCGTGGGGCAGGCAGTAATAGGTCTCCAGCAGTTGATCCTGGGTTGGCACCGGCAGCAGGCGGAAGATGCTGCCGCCGTCGTTGTTGAGCAGTATCACCACCAGGGGTTGGCTCCCCTTGCGAAGCAGGGCCAGGCTGTTGAGATCGTGCAGGGCGCTCAAGTCCCCGAGCAGCAGAGTGGTGGGCTCATCGCTGCCTTGCTCGACCGATTGCGCGAAGCCGTAGGCTGTGGCGATGAGGCCGTCGATGCCGGAGGCGCCGCGATTGGTCATCACCCGGCTGGGGCTCTTGCCGGTTTCGCCCAGCATGTCCATCAGCCGGGCGGGCATGCTGTTGCCGACGAACAACTGGCCCCGGATCAGTTGATTCAGACGATGGCAGACCCCGAGCTCGGAGAAGCGATCGCAGGCGGTGCGGATCAGCTGGCTGGCTCCTTGCTGGTGTTTTGCCAGCCGGTGCCAGGGTTGCCGCGTCTGCGCCGCAGGGAGCGGGTGAGCGGCGACGAAGGCCGCGGGTTCGCACAGCAGGCGGCGGCGCAGCCGGTAATCGGGATCGAGGCGCGTCGGCTGCGGGTCCACCAGCCAGTAATCCTGCCAGGAGTGCTGCCTGATGAACTGGCCGAGGCGCTTGGAGACGAGGCGGGCGCCAAATTGCAGCAGCACCTCGGCGCGGGCCAGTTCACCCGCGAAGTCGCCATTTTGCAGGGCGAGATCCACGTGGATGTGGTTGCGTTCATCGAAACGGATCTGGCTCTGCAGATCCGCCAGCAATGGCCAGCCGAGGCGCTCTGCCAGCTCGGCCACCGCCTCGCCCTGCACCGGATCCTGGATGCGGCCGGCGACGATGACGCCACGCTTGCCCGTCAGCGCCGCCCAGTCGGCCTGGGGAGGGCAAGCCTGCTCCCCCATCAGCCAGGGGTTCCAGGGTTCACCGGAGTGCAGCCAGTCCCCCAACGGCGCCAGATAGTCGCCAAACTCCTGATAGTGCTCACCCGGATAGAGGGGTTCGGGGTACATGCAGTTGAGATGCACCGGCCCCGGGGTGCGCGCTTGTTGGGCCAGGGCCTGATCTACCGAGCTCAGCACGAAGGCGGCGGGAATGGTCTGGGTGGGGCTCGGCAGGTTGAGCTGATAGACGGGGTAGTGGCCGAAGATCCCCTGCTGATTGATGGCCTGGTTGGCCCCATTGTCGATGAGCTCGGGAGGCCGGTCGGCGGAGAGAATGATGAGGGGCACGCCGGTCAGCTGGGCCTCGGCCACTGCGGGCCAGAGGTTGGCCACTGCGGTGCCCGACGTCATGATCACCGCAACCGGTCGCCCCGTCCCCTTGGCGAGCCCGAGGGCCATGAAGCCCAGGCCCCGCTCGTCGAAATGCAGGTGGCGACGAAAACCCTCATGGGCGGCGGCGGCCATGGTCAGCGGCGCGGAGCGGGAGCCGGAGGCCAGGGCAATGTCCCGCACGCCGAGACGATGGAGCTCCTCCAGCAGGAGGGAAGACCAGACGTGGTTGAAGGTGGCGTGTTGAGTGGCAAAGGCTGGGCGCGCGGACATGAGGCTCTCGCAGTGAGGAAACGATGGAAAACGCTATCCCAGCAGGGAGAGCACGTTGGCTATCTTGTTGTCGAGTTCGGCCCACTCGGCGACGGGTTCGGATCCCGCCACTATGCCAGCCCCGGCGTATAGGCGGAGGGTCTGCCCCTGTACCAGGGCACTGCGGATGGCGACGGCGAACTCGGAGGTCTCCCGGCTCAGCATGCCACAGGCGCCGGCATACCAGCCCCTGTCATAGGGCTCGTATTCGCGCAGAAAGGCCAGCGCCGATTCGCGCGGTGCACCGCCCACCGCCGGAGTGGGGTGCAGGGCCTCCAGCAGTTGCCAGTCACAGACCTCGGGGTGGAGGTCGGCCTCGATGTCGCACTTGAGGTGCTGCAAGAGTCGCAGCTTGAGGATCCGTGGCTCGGTCAGGCTGGTGTGGCTGGTGAGGGGGGCCAGGCGGTTCAGGATATCCGCATGAACCAGTCTGTTTTCCAGCCGGTTCTTGCTGTCGGCCAGCAGCTCCGCCGCCAGCCGCTCATCGGTGGCTGCATCCCCGGAGCGGCGAATGGTGCCCGCCAGCGCTTCGGTCAGCAGGTGGCGCCCCTCGCGGCGATAGAGACGCTCGGGGGAGCAGGAGATGAAGGCCTGGGCCGGGGTGAATTGGAAGCCGAAGTGGAAGCACTCCTGGGCATGGCCTGCCCACTGGGCCAGCAGGGACCAGGGAGAGAGGGGCGACAGGTCGGCATCGCACTGATCCAGCCGACTCTCCCGCGAGAGCACCACCTTGGGGGTGTGGGCCTGGGCCGCCGGGCTGGTGACGGCGCCGACCAGCTGCTGCCACAGGGCGGGCGACGGGCAATCCTGCCGCCGCCACTCCCGCTTGTGCAGCGCGGGCAGGGGGGATTCCGGCAACAGGGCATCGAGGGCGGCTTGCGCGCTTTGCAACTCGGCATCGAAGGCGGCGGTCTCAGCCCGTGCGGGCAGCCAGAGGTTCAGGCAGAGGCTGACGCACTCGCCCCGGCGTACCAGTTCGATGCGCGGCAGCACGAAGCGGCAGGGGCCAAATCCCGGCCAGCCGGGTTGATCGGGATCGAACGCCAGGCCGCCATAATAGCGGGGGCTGTCGTCACTGCCGGCGTCGATGCTGTCACAGACCTGGCGGATATCCCGGGGGCGGGTCAGTTCATGGATGCAGCCGAGGGCCACATATTCGGGGCTTTCGGGGCCGCGGGCCTGCCAATAGATTCGGGGATAGAGGGTTTGCGCCGCCAGCCAGCCCAGGAAGGATTGCACCGGTGCCGCCACGCGCAACCGCACGAAGCCGCTGACATTGCTGTGACGCAGGGCGTCCAGTTGTTGCTTGATATGGGTCTGAGCCAACATGGATGTCTTGTCTGAGCCGGATAATGGCGATCGCTCCGAGGGGAGGATGGCGCAGGTTGATGCCAAAGGGCGATGATTTCCTATATATTATCTGCCCATTCTTCCATGTAAATTGCCCGAGGGAGCTCAAAGCGTTCCCACGGGGCCAAGTATACCGAAATCCGGTTCGATAACCCTTAACACGATCAATATCTGATTGTTTGGCCATCACAATATGACAAATACCTTCTCTGTTTGGCTGTTGGCGGCGCGTTTGCGAACACTGCCGCTCGCCTGTTCCTCCATCTTGCTGGGGTCGGGGCTGGCCGCCAGCCGGGGTGCCTTCGACGGCACCATCATGGGGCTCTCCCTGTTGACCGCCATCCTGCTGCAGATCCTCTCCAACCTGGCCAACGACTATGGGGATGCGGTCTCCGGCGCCGACAACGGCGAACGGATCGGCCCCCAGCGTGCCGTGGTGTCCGGTCTCATCACCCGCAAGCAGATGTGCGTGGCCATGGGGATGACGGCGCTGGCGGCCATCGTCAGCGGTCTCGCCCTGCTGGCCTGTGCCTTCGGCGAGGCCTGGCAGCAGATATTGCTGTTCATCCTGTTGGGAGGGGCGGCCATCGTTGCCGCCATCACCTACACGGTGGGCAAGACCCCCTACGGCTATCGCGGTTTCGGCGACATCTCGGTATTCCTGTTCTTCGGCCTGCTGGGAGTGCTCGGCTCCTACTACCTGTTCACCCATACCTTGCAGTGGGATCTGCTGCTGCCCGCCACCGCCTGCGGCCTGCTGGCGACCGCCGTGCTCAACATCAACAACGTGCGGGACATCGAAACCGATGCCGCCAGCGGCAAGATCACCCTGGCGGTGCGCCTCGGCCGCAACCGCGCCATCGCCTACCACTGGGCTCTGCTCGGGGCGGCGGTGCTGGCCACCGTCGCCTTCCTGCTGACGCAGAACGCCGGTCTCTGGCCCTGGATCTTCCTGCCAGCTCTGAAGCCCCTCACCGACGCCGCCCGCACCCTGCGGCTGAGCTTCGATGGGGAGGTGTTGACCGGCGCCCTCAAGAAGACCGCCATCAGTGCCTTCCTCTACAGCCTGCTGCTCTCCACCGGTCTCGCCCTCTCCTGAGGGGAGATGACAGGTATTAGGCCCCGCGAGGGGCCTTTTTTGTGGCCGCTGCCGCCGCTTTTCTCAATTCATTCAGCCATCTCCGGGTGGTCGTCTCCGGCCGCCCGTGATCCGGTCGGCAATATTGAGAAATTGTGCGCATCGCTGAGCGAGTTGTGACGGGCCCCGATTGTGGCACTCCTCGGATTGCTATAGAGATGTAACCGTATCTGACTGCTTGTGTAAAAAATCCATGGAAGGAGCACAAAATGGACAAGTTGGGAAAACATCTGGGATGGGGGTTGCTGGCACTGGCCGGCGCCTGCTCCCTTGGCTACATCGCCCTCAACCGGGGTGAACAGATCAACGCACTCTGGATAGTGGTGGCGGCGGTGTGCGTCTATCTCATCGCCTATCGCTACTACGGCCTCTTCATCGCCAAGCGAGTACTGGCGGTGGACAGCACCCGCATGACCCCGGCGGTGCGTCACAACGATGGTCTGGACTATGTGCCGACCGACAAGAAGGTGCTGTTTGGCCACCACTTTGCCGCCATCGCCGGCGCCGGCCCCCTGGTGGGCCCCGTGCTAGCGGCCCAGATGGGTTATCTGCCCGGCATGCTCTGGCTGCTGGCCGGGGTGGTGCTGGCGGGGGCGGTGCAGGACTTCATGGTGCTGTTCGTCTCCACCCGTCGGGACGGCCGCTCCCTCGGCGAGCTGATCAAGTCGGAGATGGGACCGACGGCCGGGGTCATCGCCCTGATTGCCACCTTCATGATCATGGTGATCATCCTGGCGGTGCTGGCGATGATAGTGGTCAAGGCGCTGGCTCACAGCCCCTGGGGCACTTATACGGTGGCCTTCACCATACCGCTCGCCGTCTTCATGGGGATTTACACCCGCTACCTGAGGCCGGGGCGCATCGGTGAAGTCTCCATCATCGGCCTGGTGTGCCTCATCTTCGCCATCGTCTCCGGTGGCTGGGTGGCCGAGAGCGAGACCTGGGCCCCCTACTTCGACTTCGACGGGGTGCAGCTGACCTGGATGCTGGTGGGCTACGGCTTCGTCGCCTCCGTGCTGCCGGTTTGGCTGCTGCTGGCACCGCGGGACTACCTCTCCACCTTCCTCAAGATCGGTACCATCGTGGGTCTGGCCATCGGCATACTGGTGACCCAGCCGACCCTGCAGATGCCGGCGCTGACCCAGTTCGTGGACGGCTCTGGCCCGGTCTGGGCCGGTGATCTCTTCCCCTTCTTGTTCATCACCATCGCCTGCGGCGCCGTCTCCGGCTTCCACGCCCTCATCTCCTCCGGCACGACACCGAAGATGCTGGCCAACGAGAACCAGGCCTGCTTCATCGGCTACGGCGGCATGTTGATGGAATCCTTCGTCGCCATCATGGCCCTGGTCTCCGCCTGCGTCATCGATCCGGGTGTCTACTTCGCCATGAACAGCCCGATGGCGGTGCTGGCACCGGCGGGCACTGCCGACGTGGTGGTTTCCGCCGCCGCCGTGGTGAGCGGCTGGGGCTTCCAGATCACCCCGGAGACCCTGACCCGTATCGCCAGCGAAGTGGGGGAGCAGAGCATCATCGCCCGGGCGGGCGGTGCCCCGACCCTGGCGGTGGGCATGGCCTACATACTGCACGGCGCCCTCGGCGGCTTGATGAACGTCGCCTTCTGGTATCACTTCGCCATCCTGTTCGAGGCGCTGTTCATCCTCACCGCGGTGGATGCAGGCACCCGGGCCGCGCGCTTCATGCTGCAGGATCTGATGGGGGTTATTTCTCCATCCCTGAAACGCACCGACTCCCTGCCGGCCAACCTGCTCGCCACCGCCCTGTGCGTACTGGCCTGGGGCTACTTCCTCCATCAGGGTGTGGTGGATCCCCTCGGTGGCATCAACACCCTGTGGCCGCTGTTTGGCATCGCCAACCAGATGCTGGCGGGGATGGCACTGATGCTCTGCGCGGTGGTACTGGTGAAGATGAAGCGCCAGGCCTACGCCTGGGTCGCCCTGCTGCCCACCAGCTGGCTGCTCATCTGCACCCTGTCGGCGGGCTGGGAGAAGACCTTCAGCGATAATCCCAAGCTCGGCTTCCTGGCCATCGCCAACAAGTTCCAGGCCATGATCGACAGTGGCACCATTCCGGCCCAGTACACCGAATCCCAGCTGGCCCAGCTGGTGTTCAACAACCGGCTGGACGCGGGGCTGACCCTGTTCTTCATGGCGGTGGTGGTGATCCTCGCCTTCTTCTCCCTGAAGACGGCCATGAAGGCGCTGCACGATCCGCAGCCGACCGCCAACGAGACCCCGTATCAGCCGATGCCGGCGGGCAAGGGTGCTTCCTCCAAGTCGGATGATGACGGCGATCTGGCCCCCAGCCTCAAGTAAGTGGTTCCACAAACCGGCACCCCGGTGCCGGTTTGTGGGCAAGCGGTTCAAGGAGCAACCATGTTCGATACCCTGGCCAAGGCGGGCAAATACCTGGGGCAGACCGCCAGACTCATGGTGGGGGTGCCCGATTACGACAATTACGTGCAGCACATGCGGCTGACCCACCCGGATCAGACCCCCATGAGCCACGACGAGTTCTTCCGCGAACGCCAGGATGCCCGCTATGGCGGCAAGAATGGCGGGCGCTGCTGTTAATCCTTTTGCTGTAGGATCCTTTTCATGACCCAGGCTGTAGCGGTCACCTTCGATTGGACGGTTTTCTCGGCGTGGCTGGGAGCGGCCACTCATCCCTTCCCCACAGGACTTCCATCATGACGCAAGTTGTAGCCGTCACTTTGCTGACCGGTTTTCTCGGCGCCGGCAAGACCACCCTGCTCAACCACTATCTGCGCCACCACGCCGATGCCTCGGTGGCCATCCTCGAGAACGAGTTTGGCGCCGCCAATATCGACGGCGCCTTGCTGGAGGGGGGCGCCGGGGTCAGCGTGGTGGAGCTCAGCAACGGCTGCGTCTGTTGCAGCGTGCGGGGCGAATTCAGCGCCGCTCTGAGCGATCTGCTGGCCCGGCGGGCAGCGGGAGAGCTTCACTTCGAGCGGCTGATCGTCGAGACCACGGGGCTTGCCGATCCCGCCCCCATCATCCAGACCTTCTTCGTGGAGGAGGGGCTGAGGGACGCCCTGCGCCTCGACGCCGTGGTGACCCTGGCGGATTGCGATCACATCGGCAGCCAGCTTGACGAGCATCCGGTGGCGGCTGCCCAGCTCGGTTTTGCCGACCGTATCCTGCTCACCAAGACGGACAGGGTGGATGAGGCGGCGCGGGCAGCCGCCATCGCCCGCATCCACGGGATCAACCCCAGGGCCGAGATCCTCGACATCGTGCAGGGGGAGTGCCCGGCCGCGCTCTGGCTCGATCTGGAGGCCTTTACCCTGAGCGATGATCTCGGTCTGAGCTCGGGTTTGCGTATCGTGCGGGGGGGAGACCAGGGCTTCGAGGCCTTCTCGCCCCTTTCGGCCCGACCCCGCTCCTGGCACGATGCCATCGCGGCCCATCTGTTCGAGGGGGGCGAGCTGGATTTGAAGCGGGCAGGCGCCTTCATGGACGCCTGTGTCGAGCAGCACGGCAATGACATGCTGCGCTACAAGGGGGTGCTGGCCATCGCAGGGGAGCCGCGCCGTCTCATCGTGCAGGGGGTGCACAGGGTGGTGGGCTTCGACTATGGCTCCCCCTGGGGAGAAGAAGAGGCGCCGCATTCGCGGCTGGTGATCATCGGCCGTTACCTGCCCATCGATACACTGCGAGCCGGTTTTGTCGAGGCAGGGCACTGAGGAGACAGATGGATGCGCGCGTCGCTGAGAGAGAAGATGCTCCGGGTCTGCCAGCAGAAGATCGCCCAGAAAGGGGAAGGTGTCGGCGTCTCCTTCTACGCCTTCTTTGCCAACAAGAATGAGGATCCGGCGCTACTGATGGAGGCGGCGACCTGGTGGATCCAGACTCACCGACTGGACCATTTCGAGAAGGCCAGCAAGATCATCCGCCTGGTTGAAGCGGAGTAACCGGGTGGGATAAAAACGATAAGGGCTCCTGATGGGAGCCCTTTCTTTATTAGCCTGGCTGATGATGATGCTAGCCGCGGGAGCCGCCAGCCTGGGTCGCACCCGCCGGACGGCGGGAGAAGATCAGGGTGTCCAGCAGCCAGATGACCACCATGGAGGCCCCGACCAGGGGGAAGGCCAACCCGAGCAGTACCAGCACGGCGATGGCGCCCCGCATGGGGGGAAGCTTGGCGGGCAGGGGCGGTGCAGCGAGGCGGCCCTGGGGACGGCGGCTCCACCAGATCCAGAGCCCGCTCACCGCGTTCAGCAATACCATCAGGCAGATGAGGAACATGGCGAGCTGATGGGGCCAGCCATACATCTTGCCCATGTGCAGCATGACGCCGGTCTCCACCACCTTGGCGACCGGGCCGTAATCCTGCCAGCGCACGTCCGCCAGCACCTTGCCGCTGTATTGATCGATGTGCAGGGTGGCGTCGTTGCGCGGATCGTCGGCGAAGATGGCGATGGTGTAGACGCCGGTCTCCCCCGAGGGGGGCGTGATGCTGTAACCCGGGACGACCTTGCGCTCGCTGGCGATGTCGACTACCTGTTGTAGCGGGATGCGGTGGCTGGCCATCACCATGCCCTCATGACCGCCGTGCCCCATGGCACTGTGATCATGCCCCTCGCTGGCGGGCTGGGAGCTCGGCATGGGGGTGCTCTCCATGGCCCAGGGCACCGTCTGCTCGTGGGCATGGTTGAGGCTGCGGGCGAGGGGGGCGGATTTGGGCACCTCGTTCCACATGGCGGCCGGGAAGCGATTCCAGAGGTTGGCGAACTGATCCCCCCAGAACCCCGTCCAGGTCATGCCGCTCAGCAGCAGCAGCAGCAGGAAACCCGCCCCCCAGAAGCCGACCACGGCGTGCAGATCCCGCCACCAGAGTCGTCCCCGCTGGTTCATTCTGGGCCAGAGGATGCCGCCGACGCCGGGTCCCTTGCGGGGCCACCACAGATAGAGACCGCTGATAAGCAGCACTATGCCCCAGCCGGCGGCCAGCTCGATCAATCGATCCCCCGTGGTGCCTATCATCAGCTCGGCATGCAGGGCCCGCGCCACCGCCTGCAGATTCCACTTGTTGTCCATGGTGCCGAGCAGGGCGCCGCTGGCGGGATCCATGAACAGGGTCAGCTCGCTGCCCTGGCGATGGACCACTATCTGGGCGCTGGCATCCGGCGCCGTGGGGGGAAAGTATTTGCGCAGGCTGGCATCCGGCATGGCGATCACCGCCTTGGCCAGCAGTTGATCCGCGCTCAGGGTCTGGGTGGCCGGTGCAACCTTCATCAGCTCGGGATACATGAGAGTGTCGAGCTGGGGCTTGAACAGATACACCATACCGGTGAGGGAGAGCAGGATCAGGAAGGGCGCGACGAAGAGGCCGGCATAGAAGTGCCAGCGCCAGATCCGCTGGTAATGAGTCGCGTCGTGGTTTTTCATCTCAGATCCTTGCGGTCGGGGTGAAGGTTGCAGCTGGTGGAAGGTTTGCTGGCGCGGATGATAGCAGCAACGTTTTGTTAACTGCAATAAAACAGCGCCGAGCGTTCGGGGCCTGGCCTTTGTTCGCTGTGCCTGGGTTGGCGGCTAGCGCCTAATTTATTGATTATAAAAATAATTGTAGTAATGAAATGGGTTGCAACTGATTACTGTGTCAGTTATTTGTGGCATATTGATGGGGTGAGCAGGGTAGCGGAAAATCCAGGAGGAAGTTGTTGTGTATTTGCAACCGCACGGTCAATTCGAGTTGCAGCAGCGGGAACGGGTGCTGCTCTGTCGTCCGATTGGCGCGTTCAACCTGGCGGGGGCCATGGCCTACGAGGCCGAGTTCAGTCGGCGGATCGCCAGCCTGAGTCAGGCTCCCTGGGGGATCGTCGAGATAGCGACCGAGTTCGAGGCTGCCGGTCCCGACGTCCTTGCCCGTTTTCGCAGCCAGTTTGGCTGGTGCGCGGCCAACGGCTGCGCCTTTCTGGCGGTGGTGATGGCTGGGGGCTTCAAACAGTATCTGGCGGAGCGGGTCTTTGCCGGTCTGCCATTTCAGGGCGTGCATTTTTGCGAGAGTGAAGAGGAGGCCATGAACTGGGTCAGGGAACAGCTGGCCGCACTGGACGGCAGGCTCCGCGTTGAAGAGCCGGTGTCATAGAGGCAGCCGCTGGCAGTCAGTTCAGATGGATGAACCACTTGTCCCGCTCGTCGATGCAGTCCGGCTCGCCCATTTCGAATTCCCGACAGATGAGGGGGCGCACCTCGTAGATACGACACATCATGGTGTTGCGATCCAGTGCCGCGCACCAGCCATCCTCCAGCCGGTGCATCACGGGCACCTCTCCTTCCCGTTCCTCCACATAGCGATCCGGTACACCGGTATCGGTGAACAGCATCACCTCGAGGCGACAACAGCAGGCCTCACAGTTCTGGCAACTCACTTCGGGTAGTGTCTGTTGGGTCATCTCATCACCCTTGCGGTCATGGCATGGAAAAATGAAACAGGCGCCACATCGGCGCCTGCGTCTGGCTCATGGCGGGAGTCTTAACCCAGCTTGCGGGCACGGTAGCTGCGACCCTTGATCTTGCCTTCCTGCAGCCGCTTGAGGGCGGCACTCGCCACCTGGCGTTTGACCGCCACGTAGGAGTATTGCTCGGAGATCTGGATCTTGCCGACCTCGCTGCCGGCAATGCCGCCTTCCCCGGTCAGGGCGCCCAGGATGTCGCCGGCGCGCACCTTGCTCTTGCGGCCCGCATCGATGGAGAGGGTCACCATTTGTGGCGTGACGGGTTTGAGCTCGCGCCCGATCTCGCTCAGATCCCCTTGGGGAATGGGAGCCTCTTGGTACTCTTCGATGAAGTTGACGCGCTGGGCCTCATTGGGCTGATAGAGACTCAGGGCCAGACCCTGCTGTCCGGCACGGCCGGTACGACCGATGCGGTGCACATGCACCTCGGGGTCATAGGTCAGCTCATAGTTGATGACGGCGCCCAGCTCCTTGATGTCGAGGCCACGGGCGGCCACGTCGGTGGCGACCAGGATGGTCGAGCTGCCATTGGCGAAGCGCACCAGCACCTGATCCCGCTCCCGCTGTTCCAGATCGCCGTTCAGCGCCAGTGCCGAGAAGCCCTTGGCGGCCAGGTGGTCGGCCACGTCGTTGCAGGCGCGCTTGGTGTTGCAGAACACCACGCAAGAGCTCGGCTGATAGTGGCTCAGCAGCCAGGTCAGGGCCTCGAGGCGTTGACCGGCAGGCACTTCATACAGCTTCTGTTCGATGGCGCTGCCTTCGTGCAGGGACTCCACGCTCACCTCCACCGGGTTGCGTTGCACGCCGCGGCTCATCTGGGCGATCCCCTCCGGGTAGGTGGCGGAGAACAGCAGAGTCTGGCGACGGGCGGGGGCATGGCTGATGACCCGGTTGATGTCTTCGCCAAAGCCCATGTCCAGCATGCGATCCGCTTCGTCCAGCACCAGGGTCTCCAGACTGGAGAGCTCAAGGGTGCCTTGCTCCAGGTGCTTGAGGATGCGGCCCGGGGTGCCGACGGCGATGTGGGCACCGAAGCTCAGGGTCGCGGACTGGGGGGCGGTCGGGGTGCCGCCGCACAGGGTCACCAGCTTGACGTTGGGCATAGCGCGGGCGAGGCGACGGATCTCGGTGGCCACCTGATCTGCCAGCTCACGGGTCGGGCAGAGCACCAGGGCCTGCACGTCGACACGGTTGACGTTGAGACGGGAGAGCAGGCCGAGGCCGAAGGCGGCGGTCTTGCCGCTGCCGGTCTTGGCCTTGGCGATGAGGTCTTTGCCTTCCAACACCAGGGGCAGGCTCTGGGCCTGGATCGGGGTCATCTGTTGGTAGCCCAGGCTGGCGAGGTTCTCCAGCAGGGCGGGGGAGAGGTTGAGGCTGCTAAATTCGCTGTTGTTCACAAAAAGACTCTATTTCAAAGAAAACCGGGAGCGCGGTGCGCTTAAGGGGGCGCATTGTACCAGAAGTCATGCTCGCTGTGATGGATTGTGGCGGATTTTTGAGCGCAGCCCGGCGGCTCCTGGGGCAACGAGCCGTGTGATGTCTGGATGAATCCTGACTATGTCGACGGCAGGCTGACGAACATAGGGGGATGACTAATTATGCTCAAAGAATACAAACGTTTTTCAATCGAAAGTGATTAAATAAAGCAGCGCAATATACTTCAAGCAGGCATTTTCAAGCCATTAATCAACCTGTCTTTGATTACATAGTGTATATCAATACCGGGTTTCAGTATTGCAAGTCATTGTTTATGTTGGTTTATGTTGACTATCTTGGTTAATTGAAACGTATTCTTGCAGATTAATTAATTTAAAAACGTTTGTATTATTCTGGGTACATATTTCTACTGCAAATTGTGATGCCCCTCCGATTTTTAAATAGGCAATTCCCTATGATGGCGCCGGTTAAAAAATTAAAACTCACTCAGGTGCTACCGCTATGGAATACGTTCACTTTGTGCTCGGACTGGTCATGGTCCTCGTGTTGGCGTTGCTGGCAAACCGCCGCAACTGGAAGCAGATCAAGCTGCGCTATATCGGCCAGCTGTTGGTGGTTGAACTGGCACTGGCCTGGTTCATGTTGAACTCCGAAGTGGGTCTGGCGGTGGTGGGTGGTTTTGCCGCAGGCTTCACCAAGCTGATGGAATTTGCCAAACAGGGGACCGATTTCGTCTTCGGTGGTCTGATGAATGAGGGGGCGTTCTCCTTCTTCCTGATGGTGCTGATGCCCATCGTCTTCATCTCCGTTTTGATCGGCATTTTGCAGTACATCCGCCTGTTGCCGCTGGTGATCCGCGGCATCGGTACCGTGCTGGCCAAGATCAACGGCATGGGCAAGCTGGAGTCTTTCAATGCCATCAGTTCCATGATCGTCGGCCAGTCCGAGAACTTCATCGCCCTCAAAAACATACTGCCGCACCTCAACGAGAAGCAGATGTATACCCTGGCGGCGACCGCCATGTCGACCGTGTCCATGTCCATCGTCGGCGCCTACATGCAGCTGATTGAACCGCGTTACGTGGTCGCGGCGCTGGTGCTCAACATGTTCAGTACCTTCGTGGTGCTCTCCCTCATCAATCCTTATGAGCCTGACAACACGGTCACCGACGCCAAGAGCCTGGCAGAGGGTGACGAGCACCATAGCCCGAAACGCCAGAATTTCTTCGAGATGCTGGGGGAATACATCATGGCCGGTTTCTCGGTGGCCGTGATCGTGGCGGCCATGCTGGTCGGCTTCATCGCCCTGATCGCCCTGGTGAACTACCTGTTTGAGGTGGCCTTCGGTGTCAACTTCCAGCACGTGATGGGCTACATCTTCTACCCCATCGCCTGGATCCTCGGTATCCCGAGCGGGGAGGCACTGCAGGCTGGCTCCATCATGGCAACCAAGCTGGTGACCAACGAGTTTGTGGCCATGATGGATCTGGGCAAAATCGCCGCCGATCTCTCTCCGCGCACCGTCGGCATTCTCTCCATATTCATGGTGTCGTTCGCCAACTTCAGCTCCATCGGCATCATCGCCGGTGCGGTGAAAGCGCTGAACGAAGAGAAGGGCAATATGGTCTCCCGTTTCGGTCTGAAGCTGGTGTATGGCTCCACTCTGGTGAGCCTGCTCTCCGCTGTGATCGCCGGTGTGATGATCTGACAAGTCGCTCTTGTCTTGCCAACAGCCCCCTGCCCAGGCAGGGGGTTGTTCTTTTGTGATAGGAAGCATCGATATACGGTCTCGTGCTGTATGGGGGTGACCAGAAAAATGAAGAGGCCGCCAATGTGGCGGCCTCTTTGTCTGGGGCAAGGACCCCATCGCAGGGACGATGAGGCGATGCCGGTTATTTAAGGACAGGTGACGGTATTACTGGTCACGCCATTGAGGGTGGCCTGGTAAGTCACCTGCTGGGTCAACAGCAGTATGTCGATATTGTTGAGGGTTACCCCGAGCACAACACCATTCTTGCTCCAGGTGACGCTGTTGCTGACATCAAGCGTGCTGCCATCAGAGAAGCTGGCGACGGCCTTGCGGGTCACTATGTTGGCAATCGGGAGGCCGAGCAGCCCGAGCTGGACCTGGGTGGTGCAACTGGCCGTCAGGCTGCCGAGAGTCGCTGCCGTGATGGTGATCGGCTTGCTGTCTGAGCCGGTCAGGAAGCTGGCACTGATATTGGCATTGCCTGCCGCCACCCCATGTGCAACCCCGGTGCCGGTGACGGTCACCACGCCAATATCGTCACTTTGCCAATGGGCAAGGGCGCTGACATTCTGGGTGGTCAGGTCACTGAAGGTTGCTGTCGCCTTGAGCTGTACCTCGTTTCCACTCGCCAGATTGGGGATGGTTTCTATGCTGAGCGAACTCACAGTTGCAGCCGTTGCCGCGATGTTGATGGTGGATGTGATGCCGCCCAGAGTGCCGCTGATGTTGGCAGAACCCACGGCCAGAGCCTTGATCTGGCCGCTCGCATCCACGCTCACCAAGGCGGGAGAGCTGCTGCTCCAGCTGGCCTGGCTGGTGACATCCACCACCGTATTGTCGGAGTAGGTTGCCAGCGCCCTCAGTTGACCATTGGTACCCAGTGCCAGGGAGGCCAAGGGGGTGCTGATCTGGATGGTACTGACCGTTGCCGCCGTGACCGTGATGATCAGGGTGCTGGTCTGCCCGCCAAAACTGCCGGTGATGGTGGCAGTCCCGGGGGATACTGCCGTCACCTCTCCATTGGTATCGACGGTGGCAACGTTGCTGTCACTGCTGCTCCAGGAGATCAGACTCGAGATGTTCTGGCTGCTGCCATCGGAGTAGTTGGCAACGGCAGTCAACTGGGTCTTGGTGCCAGCCGCCAGAGTCGATGCCGTCGCAGACAGGTCGATCTGGTTCACGCTGGCACTGGAGACGCTCAGGCTGACTGGATTGCTGGTGACGCTGCCCACGCGACCGGTGAGGGTGGCATTGCCAATGGTGACCGCGGTGACTTCACCGGACAGGTTGACGGTGGCGACACCGATATCCGAGCTGTTCCAGGCCACCAGGTTAGAGATGTCCTGAGTCGTGCCATCGCTATAGGTGGCGATAGCCGTCAACTTGCCTTTGGTACCCTTGGCCAGGGTGAGAATGGGAGGGGTGATCTGGATCTGGCCGATGATAGCGTTGGTGACCGTCAAGATTGTCCCGGCGCTGGTCACGCCATTGACGCTGGCAGTGATGGTACTGGTACCCACCGCGACCCCGGTCGCCAGACCCTGGGTATCGATGGTGACCTTGGTCTGATCGCTGCTGACCCAGGCAGCCTGGTTGGAGACATCCAGCGTACTGCCATCGCTCAACACCGCCTGAGCCTTGAACTGGACCGAGCTGCCCTTGGCCAGAGTGCCACTGCCGCTATCGAGGACGACCTGGACGCTGCTGACGGTGGCATTGGTGACCACCAGCAATACAGTATTGCTGCTGACGCCTTGGAAGAGGGCCGAGATGTTTGTTCCTCCTGTACTGACCGCAGTTGCCTCACCGTACTGGTCTATGACCGCCACACTGTTATCCGAGCTAATCCAGCTGACCTGGTCGCTAACATCCTGCGATGAGTTGTCGCTGAAGCTGGCGATGGCCTGGAATTGCAACTTGGTGCCTGCAGGCAGGGAGGCGGTGGGCGGAATGATCTGCAACGAGGTGGCGATGGCATTGGTTATGGTCAGACTGACACTGCGGCTGACGGAACCTAGGGTGGCGGTGATGCTGGCCTGGCCTATGCCGTTACCCGAGACCTGTCCCTGACTGTCTACGCTGGCGATGACGGGGTTGTCGCTGCTCCACAGTGCCTGAGCCGACACGTCCTGAGTCGAGCCGTCGCTGAAGGTGGCGATGGCCTGCAGCTGACTCTTGGTACCGAGGGCAATGGTCGAGACGGCAGGAATGACTTGTAGGGCGGTAGGGCTGGCGTTGTTGACCTGAATGCTGGTAGTCGCGGTGACGCCGAGCAGGGTGGCGGACAGCGTCACTGAACCCGCAGCGACACCGGTCACCAGGCCTGTGCTATCGACGGTGGCAACGGCGTTGTTGCTGCTCAGCCAGGCGATTTGGGAGGAGACATCCTGGGTGCTGTTGTCGGCAAAGGTGGCAATGGCCGTCAACTTGGTGGTGGTGCCGATGGCCAGTTGCACGGAGGCCGGAATGATCTGGATCTGGCTGACGGCCAGATTGACGGCAGAAACAGTGGTTTGGCCAGTGACGCCCAATATGGTGGCCGTCACAGTCGCATCACCAGTATCGTTTGCGGTGATTTTCCCCTGGCTATCGACGCTCAGCACGGATGGGTTGTCACTCTGCCAGCTGGCCTGAGTCGACACATCCTTGGTGGTATCGTCCGAGAGGGTAGCAATGGCTTGCAACTGCAGTGACAACCCCTTGGCGAGCTTGGTGGTCGGGGGAATGATGGAAACCTGGGTGGGGATGGCATCCGTGATGGTGAGCTCCGAGCTATTGCTGGTGACTCCCTGATAGCTGGCGGTGATCACCGTCTCACTGACCTTGAGTGTCTTGGCTAATCCCATGGCATCTATGGTGGCGATGCTGGTATCGGCGCTGCTCCAGCTGGCGACGTCAGTAATGTTGGCGGTGCTGTTGTCGCTATAGGTGGCGATGGCCAAATACTGGGTACTCAGGCCAAGGGGGGTGCTGGGGTTGGCTTCTGCCCGGGCCTGATTGCCTGCGGTATCGCCAGATATATCTATTTTGGTGATAGTTTTGGCGGATGGATTCGTTGGTTTGGTGCCTCCCCCTCCGCCTCCTCCGCCGCAGCTGAATAAGAAGAAGGTAAGAAACAGCGAAAGAAATACTGTCATTGGCTTGCTCATGGATATTCCCCTTTAATCTCTGTGCTTAAGGTAAGAGGAGATTCACCCTGATGAGGGGACAGCGAATCCTGCAGAGATATTTATCTCTGTTTTTGTTGAATGACATGTTTTATCAATGTGCTGATTTATCTGTATTAAATTCTAGTGATAGATGCTTTTTATGAGACAAGCCCTCTTTTCTATGTGGGTGTGAATGCTAAGGGTGTGAATCCTAGATGACTGCTATGGATAAGTTTATTATTTGTGGTTTGTTAATATGTCTAGGTCAGGGGAAGGGGTATTTCAATGGCTATTGATATAATTAAAAGTATTGCTTTGTAACAAATCGCCGTTCTTTAGTTATATTGATGAACCGTTCTGCCGGTGGAGAAGGCGGCAATCAGGTATCGATGGCCTTGGTGTGAACCATGGCATGAGGACAAGACTTAGGTGAGACAGCAGGCTGGACGAAACTGGATGGGAAGGGATGACTTGAGTCCATGGGCCGGCAAGCCAAGCCCATGGTGGCAAGAGGAGCGCTGTGCTGGGTCAAGTCAGTTTGCCCTTGAGCAACCATCTATCCAGGGCGTTGGCGAAGCGCTGTTTGTCGGCGGCATTGAAGGGAGCGGGCCCACCGGTCTGGACGCCAGCCGATCGCAGCTCCTCCATGAAGTTACGCATACCGAGTCTGGCCTGTATGGTTTCGCGGGTATAGATCTCGCCGCGAGGATTGAGTGCTTCGCCACCAGCGTCGATCACCCAAGACGCCAACGGAATGTCGCCGGTGATGACCAGGTCACCGGGTTTAACCTGCTGCGCTATCACGTGATCCGCCACATCGAAACCTTTCTCCACCTGCTGGGTCTTGATGAAGGGAGAAGGAGGCACGCGCAGCCCCTGATTGGCTACCAGCGTGGTAACGACCTGGGTGCGGTGGGCGGCACGGTAGAGGATCTCCTTGACCGGGAGAGGGCAGGCATCGGCATCGACCCAGATGGGCATGGCATGGTTTCCAATGGTTCACACGAAGGGCACATCTTAGCATGGCTGGCCGAGAGAGACCGCCCGGGGCTGAGCCAGGCCGCGCTTTCGTGTAAGCTGACCCGATGAATCGACGCGAAAAGGATGAGTGGATGGATCGGGTGCCCAATGATGTGATTTACGGCCTGACGTTGGATGGCAAGGGGGGCATGCAGCCTCTGGCGGTGGGGAGCGAGATCCCCGCCGCCGAACCCAGCTGGTTGCACCTGGATTACGGCAATCCGGAAGCGGCTCGCTGGCTGCTGCAGACGCCGCTCATCAATGAGGTGGTCCGTGAATCTCTGCTCGGCCAAAGCAATCGCCCCAAATTGGTCCGGATGGGGGAGACGGTGCTCTTGATCCTGCGCGGCATCAACCACAACAAGGATCACCGCCCCGAGGAGATGGTGGCGCTGCGGATCTACATCACCCCCGATCTCATTCTGAGCAGCCGCCGTCGCCCCCTGTTGTCTGAACGGGATGTGTTCGAACAGCTGAAGCTGGGGGGCGGAGCCGACTCGCCAGCTGACTGGCTGGTGGAGATTTGCGATGCCCTGACCGACCGGGCGGGGGAGTTTGTCGAAGAGCTGCACGATCAGATCCTGGAGCTGGAAGAGCAGGTTCTGCTGCGGGATCTTCCCCCCAACGGCCGTCTGGCCAGGATCCGCAAGCAACTCATCATGATCCGCCGCTACCTCTCTCCCCAGCGGGATCTGGTGGCCCGCCTCGCCAACGAGAAGATTAGCTGGCTGGATGAAGATGACAGGCGCCGCCTGCTCGACATTGCCGATCGCCTGCGGCGCTGGCTGGACGATCTGGATGCCGGGGTGGCCCGTACCGCGGTGCTGGCGGACGAGATCAACAACCTGATGGCGGAGGCGACCAACCGCCGCGCCTACCAGATGTCGGTCATGGCGCTGCTGTTCCTGCCGGCCAGTTTCCTGACCGGTCTGTTCGGCATCAACCTGGGGGGAATGCCGGGGGCCGAGAGCCCAGCCGCCTTCTGGATCTTCAGCGGCTCCCTGCTGGCGCTGGCCGTCGGGCTGGGCGTCTGGCTCAAACACAGACGCTGGTGGTAAGGAGCGAAGATGACGACGTGGGAATCTTTTGGCGTGACCCTGCTGTTGCTGCTGGGTCACACCCTTATTCGCGGGCTTATCCACAAGAGCCTGCTGGCCCTGGCCAAATCCAGGCAGGTGAGTGAAAACCGGGTGCTCTACGTGGAGCATGTGTTCCACTTCCTGCTGGGGTGCGCGACCCTGCTGATCCTGGCCGGAGTCTGGGGACTCGACTTCTCTCGCCTGGTGGTACTGGCCTCCTCCTTCTTCGCGGTACTCGGCGTCGCCATGGTGGCGCAGTGGTCGATCCTCTCCAATATCACCGCCAGCATCACCATCTTCTTCGCCTTTCCCTACAAGATTGGCGATCGGATCCGCATCCTCGACAAGGATGACTCCGTGACGGGGGTCATCACAGAGATCGGTCTCTTCTACGTGCGAGTGCGGGACGACAACGGAGACATGGTCACCTATCCGGCGAACCTGATTCTGCAAAAACCGGTCAGGAAGCTGGAGGAGAGGGAGGCCGTGCCCCTGCAACCAGAATGAAAAAAGCTCCCTCGGGAGCTTTTTTCATGGACAGGCTGACTCAGCGTTCGAAGAAGTGGTAGAGATGCTCGACCTGCACCGGACAATCGGCCACCCGGTGAATATGATCGCGCGCCTCCTCGGCGGAGGCGAAGCTCACCGGGCACCCCAGAGTGTCCGTCATCGCGTACAGACGACCGTCCTGCCCGCGAAATTCCACGATCCAGCCAGGTGAGATGACATCGTGCAGGATCTCCGCCTCCTTGAAACGCTGTTGCTGATGCAATGTCCGCAATTCGGTGACCGTCATGACATCCTCCTATGACCGATGACACTCACCTTCATTCTAGTTGCCCGGGCTGGGCGGAGCCCTGTCCGGCCAGCCCTCGATCATCTCTCAGGCGCTGATTACTTGATGGCATCCGGGACGGGAGCGTCGCGGGGCGGTTGCAGGGCGATCACCAGCTCGCCAGTCTGGGGCTGAATGGGGCCGGTGACCACCTGTGGCTGCCCCTTGGCATCGAGCAGGAACAGCGGTATGGCGCCCGGATTGGCCTCCTGATACTGATTCCAGTCGAAGGCTTCCCGTAGCCGGGTCGCCTTGATCTGACCCCCTCGGCTCAGCAGGCCGCTCAGGCGGGCAAAGTTCATCTCGGCTCCGAACAGATTCTGACGGGCGCGGAAGGTGGCGCTCTCCCGGTTCGCCTTGCCGTGCTGATCGCTGGAGCGCAGGGAGTAGACCTTCTCCTCCCCATAGAGGTGAGCGAAGTGCAGCACGCCGAGGGCGTTGTTGTGGCGGTTGGGGGAGAGGGCCAGCACTGTGCTGATGCTGGTAAGCGGCAGGTGCAACTCGGCCTGCTCCGACTGCGGATTGCCGAAGTAGCAGGGCAGGTTACTCATGCGGGCCAGCTTGCAGTGTTCCCAGGCGGGATCCGACAGCTGCACCGGGATGCCCTGATCCGCCAGTGCCTTGGCGATGGCACGGGCCACCGAGTTGGCGCCGATCAGCAGCCAGACATTGGGAGCGCTCTGGCGCATGCCGAGCAGGTTGGCGAGGGGGGCAGAGGTCAGGCTCTGCAGCACCACGGTGAAAATGATGACGGCGAACACCAGGGGCACCAGCTTGTCGGCATCTGCAATGCCTGCCTCGTGCATGCTGATGGCAAAGGAGGCACTCACTGCCGCCGCCACTATGCCGCGGGGGGCAATCCAGCTGAGCAGGGCGCGGGCACGCCAGGGAAGATCCGATCCCATGGTCGATACCAGGATACAGAGCGGGCGGGCCACAAACTGCACCACACACAGCAGGAGCAGCACCATGGGCCCGAGCTGCCAGAGCTGTGCCAGATCGAGCCTGGCCGCCAGCAGGATGAACAGGGAGGAGATGAGGATGACGGCGAGATCCTCCTTGAACTCCAGCACCTCTTCCAGATCCAGCCCCTCCTGATTGGCGAGCCAGATGCCGAAGACGGTGACCGCCAGCAGGCCGGATTCGTGGCTGATCCAGTCAGAGAGGGTGAAGGTGACCAGCACCAGCGCCAGCACGCCGAACTTGTGCAGGCTGACCGGTAGCCAGTCCTTGCGAATGAGCAGGGTGGTGAGCCAGCCGGCGCCCACCCCGATCAGGGTGCCGACTCCCACCGTCTTGCCGAGCGCCAGCAGGGTGTGGCTGAGCACGTCACTCTGGCTGCCGAGGCGAACGGCCTCGAACACCAGCACCGCGAACAGGGCTCCGATGGGATCGATGACGATCCCCTCCCAGCGCAGGATCTTGTCGACCTCCCGCACCGGCCGGATCACGTTGAGCATGGGGGCTACCACGGTCGGTCCCGTCACCACCAGCACGGCACCGAGTACCATGGCGACCCGCCAATCCAGCCCCAGCAGGAAGTAGCTGGCACCGCCTATCACCGCGAAGCTGGCCAGCATGCCGACGGAGCAGAGGTTGCGCACCACCTTGCCAATCCCCTTGAGTTCGGCCAGATGCAGGGTCAATGCCCCCTCGAACAGAATGATGGCCACCGACAGGGAGACCAGCGGGAACAGCAGATCCCCGAGCAGGGCATCCGGATCGAGTACCCCCGTCACGGGACCGAGCAACAGGCCGCTGAGCAGCAGAAACAGGATGGCTGGCACCCGCAGGGACCAGGCCAGCCACTGGGCCAACAGGGAGATCAGGGCGATCCCCGCCAGGGAGAGTGCAATCATGCCAACCTCGGGCAGGTAATGGGACTGGGAGTAGTGTAGCGGGGAAGCGGGGCAAATTGACATTCGATTGGAACAGGGGAGGCGGCCCGCGCCCGGGCGGTGGAGGGGGAAATGGGAGCGGAATGTGCGGCGCGACTAGATGGGGCTCTCCTTGTGCAGTTCGGTGACGCAGTCGGTCACCGCCAGCACCAGAGCGGAGCGTACCATCTGATCGAGCCGGTTGAGCTGCATCTGGTAGAGGGGCCAGTCCTCCTCGTTGGCCGGGGGATCCTGCGGCATCATGCTGGCCTGACTGATGCCATGCAGGCGATCGAGCAGGTCGCGAACGGGTTTGTCGCTGAAACGGTAATCCTTGGGGTCGCGCACCAGAAAATCGCGGATCTTCATGTAGGCTTCGATGTCCTGATAGTGCTCGAGGGAGATGAGACCGAGGGCGAAGATGAGCTTGAGGCGCACCTCCAGCTGGCCGAGGGGGCCGCTCTGGTTGAGCAGGGGTTCGATGGCGTATTTGACGGCATACTCCTCCTGGCGGAACGCGCGCCGCATCAGGGAGTCGACCGCCTCTTCCAGGATGGTCACGACCTCGAGGAAGAAGCCGCGGGGGCCATCCTGCTCGTTCAGTCGTTCCAGTACTTCATCTTCCTGGTGTGTGGTCATAGATACTTGGGGTCCAGCTGACTGGGAGAGAGCCAGGCTCTCTCCCGGTTTTTAACTTGGCGGCACCTGGTCACCCCGTGACGGGGCAGACCAGGACACCGCCAGTGGGTCCTCACAGGGCCTGATAGCGGGCGACGATGGCGGCAACGATCTCGCTGTCTGCATCCAGGCCGGTCACTCGTGCCAGGGCCTTGGCCGGGCCGAGCTCCGCCAGCAAGGCTTGCAGCTCTACCGCCTGAGGGTCGTCGGCATTGCGATAATGCAGCGCCGCCGCTATGCCCTCCTGCAGATGATCATTGGGCAGCCCGTATTCCAGGGTGCCGAGCAGCGGCTTCACCAGCCTGTCGCCCGCCGCCAGCTTGCGCAGCGGCTGACGGCCCACCCGGTCGATTTCGTCCACCAGATAGGGGTTGGCGAAGCGGGCCAGGATCTTCTCGATATAGGCGGCATGGAGCCGCGGATCGAAGCCGTAACGCTGTACCAGCACAGCACCGCTCTCCTCCATGGCGCGGCGCACCTTGCTGCGAATGAGCGGATCCTCGATGGCGTCACGCACCGTCCGGTAGCCCCTCAGCTTGCCGAGGTAGGCGGTGACGATGTGGCCGGTGTTGAGGGTGAACAGCTTGCGCTCGACGAAGGCCATCAGGTTGTCGGTCGTCTCCATGCCCGCCACCTTGGGTAGCTCGCCCTTGAACTGGGTCTGGTCGACGATCCACTCGCTGAAGCTCTCCACCGTCACCTCAAGGGGATCGTCGTTGGCCGCGGCGGGCGGCACGATGCGATCCACCGCCGAGTCGACGAAGCCGATGCAGGCGTCGAGCCGGGCATGATACTCGACCGGCAGGTACTTGAGTACCTCCTGCTTGAGGTGGCTGGTGCCGCGCACCATGTTTTCGCAGGCGATGACGTTGAGAGGGGTCAGGTTGCCGGCATCGAAGCGGGCCTGCAGCCCCTTGGCCAGGGTGCTGGCAATCTTGTCCAGAATGTTGGGGCCCACCGCCGTGGTCACCAGATCCGCGCTGACGATGCGATCGATTACTTCTTGCCCGGCGGAGCTGACGGCCGCCACGTTGCGTACCACATCCAGCTTCTGATCCGTGCCCACCACCAGCACCTTGTACTCCTGGCGGTGGTTGAGCTGATCGATAAGGGTCTCGTTGACGTCGGCGAAGGTGACCTGGTGGCTGGCGTCGGCCAGCAGTTTACCGATGAAGCCACGGCCTATATTGCCGGCACCAAAATGCAATGTTTTCATGATATTAACCTCTACAACCAAAGACGATGATGAGTTATGCGGCCTGTTCGGCACCCAGTAAATCCAGGAACTCCTGGGGATCCCGGGTGCTGGCCAACCGGTCGATGAGACCCGGTTCATCCAGTGCATTGGTCAGCTTGGTTATTACCTGAATGTGTTCGTCATTGCGGGCGGCGATACCGATCACCAGCCGCGCCACCTCGTCGGCGGACTCACCGAACGGCACGCCGGCCGGGTACTGGCAGATGACGATGCCGGTGCGCTTCACGTGCTCCTTGGCGGCGATGGTGCCGTGGGGCACGGCGATGGACTCGCCAAGATAGGTGGAGACCAGCTGCTCGCGTTCCAGCATGGCGTCGACATAGTCCGGGGCCACGTAGCCACGCTCGGCCAGCAGCTTGCCGGCAGCCAGGATGGCGGCCTCCTTGTTGTCGGCCTGAAGGCCCAGGTGCACGTCCTGCAGGCTCAGGGTGAAGACCTCGGTGCTCTGCGGCTCAAAGCTGTCGTCGTTGGCGGCCACCAGCAGGTGTGGGTTGGCTACGTCGTCGTTGGCAGCCCTGGCCAGACTCAGGTTCTGTACCAGCTCCTGATAGAGGGCGTTGTCGAGGAAGTTGTTGAGGGAGATGTGTTGGGCGTGCGGCGCATGGCGGCGGGCACGGTCGGTCAGATCCTTGTGGGTGATGACCAGATCCACCTGATCGTCCAGGCTGTTGATGGCGCGGTTGGTCACGCTGATGTTAAGGCCAGCGGCCTCTACCCGCTTGCGCAGCATGCCGGCGCCCATGGCGCTGGAGCCCATGCCCGCATCGCAGGCGACGACGATGTTGCGTACCGCCATCAGTTCACCACCGGGCTTCTTGGCCGCTGCGGCTTCTGGCTTGGTACCCTTCATGGACTTCATCTTGCGGGTGGCTTCACCCAGGGCATCGGCTTCGTCGGCTTCCGGTTGCTGGGCACGCACGAAGACGGCGGCGACCAGGAAGGAGACGGTGGCCGAGGCGACGATGGAGAGCAGCACCCCGATGAGGGAGGCCTTGGGCGTCATCAGCAGCACGGCAAAGATGGAGCCGGGGGAGGCCGGAGAGACCAGGCCCGCGTTGAACAGGGTCAGGGTGAAGACACCGGTCATACCGCCGGCGATCACCGCCAGGATGAGGCGCGGGTTCATCAGCACGTAGGGGAAGTAGATCTCGTGGATGCCGCCGAAGAAGTGAATGATGGAGGCACCGGCAGCGGATTGCTTGGCATTGCCACGGCCGAACACCATGTAGGCCAGCAGCACGCCGAGGCCGGGACCCGGGTTCGCTTCGATCAGGAAGAAGATGGAGCGGCCCTGTTCAGTCGCCTGCTGGATGCCGAGCGGCGAGAAGATGCCGTGGTTGATGGCGTTGTTCAGGAACAGGATCTTGGCCGGTTCGACGAAGATGGAGGTCAGCGGCAGCAGGCTGTGGGCGACCAGGAAGTCGACACCGCCAGCCAGGGCGCCGGAGAGTACCTTGACGAAGGGACCGATCACGAAGAAGGCGAGGATGGCGCACAGCATGCCGATGATGCCGGCGGAGAAGTTGTTGACCAGCATCTCGAAGCCGCTCTTGACCCGGCCTTCCATCGCCTTGTCGAAGCGCTTGATGGCCCAACCACCGAGGGGGCCGACCATCATGGCACCCATGAACATGGGGATGTCGGTGCCGACGATGACCCCCATGGTGGTGATGGCACCGACCACGGCGCCCCGTTCACCACCGATCAGCTTGCCGCCGGTGTAGCCGATGAGCAGCGGCAGCAGGTAGGTGATCATGGGGCCAACCAGCTTGGCCAGCGTCTCGTTGGGCAGCCAGCCGGTGGGGATGAAGAGGGCGGTAATGAAGCCCCAGGCGATGAAGGCGCCTATGTTGGGCATGACCATATTGGACAGGAAGCGTCCAAAATTCTGTATCTTGACTTTGGTATCCGGTGATAACATGTCGGGACCCCGTTTTAAGCCTGTTTGATTAAGAGTGGTAGTCGGAGTGGTGGGTTTTGCCGAACCCCCATCCGGGTCGTCTAAGCAACTTCAATCTACCAGCTTGCGATCAAATTAGGCTGAAAACGGGGCATCTTGTGACTTGCCTCTCAAATACACCTCCCTCCCCCCTCCCTCACGAGTGATCTCAATCACGATTTAGAACTGTTTTTTGGCTACTTTTCATTCTTTTCTGCTGCGAACGATGTTTTACCGTGATTTACCTCTCGTTTTCATGCCTGCCGCGAGTGGTTGTCAATGTGATTTTTGTCACAAAATGTGAATTTGATTCCAATTGGGGCTCGGTCGCTGAGCCTGCATCCGGGGGTGGCAGCGATGGATCTGCCATGCAATGGGCTAACTGAGCGATGAATCACTCTGATTTGTTGCCCACTTTCAGGCAGAGAGAGGGAGGGGAGCAGAGTTTCGTCTGTAGTAAGCCTGAGGGGGAAGGATCAGGAAAGGACACGGGGTGGGGATGAGTGGTGATCGGCCCGGGCACCGCCATGAAAAAGGCCCGCACGGGGCGGGCCTTTTGAAAGGGGAGAGCTTACTCCGCCTGGGGAGCCGGATCGGCCGGCGTCTCGGCATCGGCGGCCGGGGCGACCGGCGCCGGGCCCGGCACCAGCGCCACCGCCGGCTTGGCGATGAGGGAGCGGGTCTCCTCCACCGCTTCGGTCAGCTTGACCTGGATCACCTGGCCGAGCTCGTAGACCACCTCGGTCTTGTCCAGATAGACGCGGCCGTTGTCCCAGTTGCACTCCAGCCTGTCCTTGTTGTCCAGGATGTGGCGGGCGGGCATGAAGACCACGGCGCCATTCTCCTGCAGGCGCAGCTTGAGGCCGGCGCGCATCACGTCGATGATCTCGGCGTTGAACACCTGATCGGTGCCGGCGGCAGACATCAGGTAGCGGACATAGAGCCAGTCGCCGATGTCGCGCTCCACCATGCGATGCAGGCGGCGGCAGGCGGTCAGGTGCTCGGTCAGCTCGGTACTCGGGCGCGGGCCCGGTGCCTTGCCGGCGATGACGGCTTTCAGCAGACGATGGTTGACCATGTCGCCGTACTTGCGGATGGGGGAGGTCCAGGTGGCATAGGCGTCCAGCCCCAGGCCGTAGTGGGCACCCGGCTCGGAGGACATCAGCGCATAGCTCTGGAAGCGGCGGATCTTGCCGTCCAGCCAGCGGGTATCCAGGTTGTCTATCCAGCGGCGCAGGGCGCAGAAGCCGGACAGGCTGGCGATCTCTTCCTTCTCGAACGGCGCCTCGGCGGTCTTGAGCAGCTCGATGGCACCATCGAGGGACTCCTCGTCAAAACCGGTGTGGACGTTGAAGATGCCGTAACCCACCTGCTTGCCGAGCACGCGGCCGGCGCAGATGTTAGCGGCGATCATCGACTCTTCCACCATGCGGTTGGCGATGCGGCGCGGCTCCACGTGGATGGCCAGTACCTCGCCGTTCTCACCCAGTTCGAAGTCATAGTCGGGGCGATCCGGGAACACCAGGGCGTGCTCGGTGCGCCACTTGATGCGCGCCTCGGTCATGGCCTTCATCAGCGGCAACTGGGCCAGCACCCCGGCGTCGATATCCAGCGCTTTGCCGTGCTCGGCCCAGTCGGAAACGTCGTCATAGGAGAGGCGGGCGTGGGAGTTGATGCGGGCGGCGAAGAATTCGGTCTCCTCCAGCAGCAGACCATCCTCGGCGATGAGCAGGCGGGCGCACAGGGTGTTGCGCTCCTCGCCTTCCTTCAGGGAGCAGAGCTCGTCTGAGAGGGTGCGCGGGATCATGGGCACGTTGCGGCCCGGCATGTAGACGGTGAAGGCGCGCTTGGCGGCTTCCAGATCCAGCTCGCTGCCCTCGGCCACATAGGCGGTCGGATCGGCGATGGCCACCAGCAGCTCCCAGCCGTTGTCCAGCTTGCGGATGGCCAGGGCGTCATCCATGTCCTTGGTCTTGGCGCCATCGATGGTGAAGAAGGGAGTAGAGGTCAGGTCGGTGCGGGGCAGCTCCTCCTCCTCGATCACCTTCCACTCCGGCAGGTCGGCCGGTTCAATCTGGGCCAGATTGTGGCGCGCCAGCACCACCCACCAGGGCACGTTGTGATCGTCCTTGTCGGCGATGAGCTGGGTGATTTCGGCGGAGAAGTTGCCGTCCACCAGGGCGTGGCGCTTGAGGGTCGCCACCACCCAGTCCCCTTCCTTGAAGGACTTCTCGTCCAGACCCTTCTTGGCGCGGGCCTTGATGGCGTCCTTGATGAGGGGGTGATCCGGCACCACGTTGAGGCGGTCGCGGAACATCTTCACGCGGCCGACGAAGCGGGTCACCGCCTGCTCCAGCAGGGCGTCCGGCTCGGCCACTTCCTTCTCTTTCTCGGTCCGGATCAGGGCGCTCACCCGGTCACCGTGCATCACCTTCTTCATGTAGGGAGGGGGCACGAAATAGCTGCTCTTCTCATCGACCTCCAGGAAGCCGAAGCCTCGATCGGAGGCGCGGATCACACCCTCTTTCTTGGGGATGTTCTCGCGGATTTGTTGCTTGAGCTGGGCCAGCAGCGGATTGTCTTGAAACATAAGTGAGGAACCTGAGGTGGAAACCGATGAAGAATCGCCCAGCACTATACGTTTTTACCCCCCCAAAGCCAAGGTGAATGGCCGCGTCAGCGGGGTTGCAGTGCCCGGCGACCCTGCACGATCAGGCGCTGGGAGACCTGTTTGTGCAGCCCCCGCTCCAGTACCCAGCGATGCCAGTAGAGCCGCTCCACCAGGTGCAGATCCGGGCAGAGATCGAGCAGGCTGCCCTCCGCCAGCTGGCGACGGATCTGCAGCTCGGGAATGAGACAGCAGGCCAGCCCCTGTTCGGCCATGGCGACGAAGGCCTCGGAGGAGCGCACCGTGTGACAGGGGTAGCCGCCGGGTTTCAGGTCGAAGTGGCGGGCCACGAAACTCACGTGCATGTCGTCGCGCTGATCGAAGGCCACCGCCGGTGCCTTCGCGAGCGCGGCGGCGGTGAGGCCGTGCGGGAAGTGACGGGCGACGAAGGTGGGACTGGCGGTGAGCAGGTAGCGCATCTCGCCGAGTTCATCGACACAGCAACCGGCGAGCGGCTGGGGCTGCAGGCTGACGGCGCCGAATGCCTGACCCTCGCGCACCTTGTCGAGGGTGCGGCTCTCGTCATCCACCAGCAGGTTCAGTTCGATGGGGTGCTGCTCAAGCAGCGGGCCGAGGGCGGGCAGGAACCAGGTGGCCAGGCTGTCGGCGTTGATGGCGATGCTGACCCGCACCGGTGCCTGGGGCTCCTCGGGGGAGAGCTCCCCCGCCAACTCCAGCTCCAGCTGGCGCACCTGACGGTAGTGGGCCAGCAACTTCTGGCCGAGCTCGGTGGCCCGCAGGGGTTGGCTGCGGATGATCAGCGGCTCGGCGAATTGCTGCTCCAACTGCTTGATGCGCTGGGAGATGGCGGACTGGGTGAGGTGCAGGCGCTGGGCGGCCCGCTCGAAATTCTGCTCCTCCATCACGGCGTCCAGCGCCAGCAGCAGCTTGTAGTCCAGTGCCTTCATCAGCATTCCTTATGAAAGTTTCAATATCAGTAAATATGCTACTGAACGCGCGGGGTTGGCAACCAGGCGCAGCGGGCTCTGGTGCATCCCGGCTGCCGGGAAGGTGCAGGTCGGCCACTGTGATAAGTGACAGTAGCGGGCGAATGAGATTCATTGGATACTCACTCGGTCCGTTTTTGCATGGGGTGGAAACGGGCCATAGCGAGAGTTTTGGTCCCGGGCACTGTCCCGGGACTTTTTTATGGCGAGAGCCGGAGGGTCGGTCGCATGGGGCGGGCTGAGTGGATTCAGGGGGTGCCGAGCAACTCGCCGGCCCGGCTGTAGCGGCCCCGCAGCGGCCGGTTGACGGCGCGCTCGAAGCGCTCGTCCAGCAGGAAGCGGATGCCGACCCCGCGCACCGCGCCGAGATCCACGGCCTGGCGGTGGCCCAGGCGCTCGATGGGCAGGCCGAGGCGGCGGAAGATGCGCTCCACCGGCAGGCTGACCACGGCGACCAGCTCCCGGATCCCCTGCTCTCTGGCGAAGGCATAGACCTCGCGGAAGATGACGCAGGTCAGCTCGCTGATGCCGTTGTCGAGCTGGGGAGCCCGGCTGGCGTCGACGGCGAGCCGGGTCAGCTCCCAGACCTCCGGGCCGCGGGGAGCCATCTCGCCGGCGAGGGCGCAGGGGAAGATGCTGGGCAGCATGTAATCCTGGGCACAACTGAGCAACCGGATGCAGCCGCACAGCCCTTGTTCGTCTTCGATCAGCACCCAGTGGGTGTCCGGTTTGTCAAAACTGTCCCGCTCCAGCCCCTTGTGGGCTTCCACATCCCAGCCGAGCCGATCGGAGAAGACTCGCTTGCGAAAGCGATAGAGCTCGTTTTCGACCTCCCATTTGGGGTGTTCTTTTATTTTTCCTTTGAAAACAAGCATTCATGTCTCTCCATTTCATGTTTCGGCGCTATAATCCAAAGCCTTGTCTAGGGGGGCTAGCCTAATGACACGCGACCAACTGCTTGAGTATCTGGAACATTTCACACTGGTGACCGATGGCAATCGGCTGGCCGAACTGATCGGCCGCTTCACCCTGGGAATGGGTTACGACTACTATCGTTTTGCGCTCATCCTGCCCATGTCCATGCAAAGGCCCAAGGTGGTGCTGTTCAACCAGTGCCCCGACTCCTGGGTGCAGGCCTACACGGCCAACCACATGCTCTCCTGTGATCCCATCATTCAGCTCGCCCGCAAGCAGACCCTGCCCATCTACTGGAACCGGCTGGACGAGAAGGCGCGCTTCCTGCAAGAGGGCAGCATGGATGTGATGGGGCTGGCGGCGGAGTTCGGCCTGCGCAACGGCATCTCCTTCCCGTTGCACGGGGCGGCGGGGGAGAACGGCATTCTCTCCTTCATCACCCGGGAGCGGGCCTCGAGCGATCTGCTGCTGGAGTCCTCGCCCATCCTCTCCTGGATGTCCAACTACATCTTCGAGGCGGCGATCCGGATCGTGCGCAAGAGCATGCTGGAGGAGGAGCAGGAGGCGCTGACCGAGCGGGAGACCGAGTGCCTGTTCTGGGCCAGCGAAGGCAAGACCTCGAGCGAGATCGCCTGCATCCTCGGCATCACTGAGCGCACCGTGAACTACCACCTCAATCAGGTGACCCGCAAGACCGGCTCCATGAACCGCTACCAGGCCATCGCCAAGGGGGTGAGCAGCGGCATTCTGCTGCCCAACCTGGAACAGGTCGTGATCACCAACTATCCCTCGCTGCTGCAATGATCCCGGGCCTGGCGACAATAAGCTGTCGCTGGGCTTCTCATGGAACTCACTTCCACCTCTCCCGATCACAGTGCCAAGATCCTTGTCATCGCGGGATGCCGGATTGCGTCTCTCCCCGTCTGGCCGGCGTTTTGCCGTGCCCGGGGAAATAACCCTGACGATTCTCGGGTCGGGGAGGGGGAGGGACAATTGTCAGATCCTGCTATTGACAGGGGAGGGGGAATGGCGAACCGCTTCTGTCATCAGAATGGCTAATGCATCAGCAAATGAATGAATTTCTCTGATGAAGAGGCAGGCTCTATAGTGCCGTCCATCTCTTCACTGGACGTACCCCCTATGTTTGCCACTACCCTGCAAGGCTTTACCCTCGGCCTCGCCATGATCATTCCCATCGGCGCCCAGAATGCCTTCGTGCTGAGCCGGGGCATCCACCGCAACCATCACCTGCTGACGGCCACCCTCTGCTGCCTGTGCGACCTCGTGCTGATCGGCATCGGTGTGTTCGGCGGCGCCAATCTGCTGGCGGCCAGCCCCATCGGGCTGGCGCTGCTGACCTGGGGCGGGGTGATCTTCCTCGGCTGGTTCGGCGTGCGATCCCTGCGCAGCGCCTGGCGCGGGCAGGGCGGGGCGCTGGCGGATTCCCCCCAGTTGATGGGGATCAAGAGCGTGCTGGCCATGACCCTGGGGGTGACCCTGCTCAACCCTCACGTCTACCTGGATACCCTGATGCTGCTCGGCTCCTTCGGCAGCCAGTTCGCCGAGGATCTCAGGCCCGCCTTCGCGGCCGGGGCCATGCTGGCCTCCCTGGTCTGGTTCTACAGCCTGGCATTCGGGGCGGCGGCGCTTTCACCTTGGCTCGCTCGGGGAAAAGTGCAGCAAGCCATTGATATTATTGTCGGTATCATCATGCTGGTGCTGGCGGCCAAGTTGGCGTTCGGGGCCCTGATGGCGTCATAAGGTTAATTTTGTGCCGGGCCTCATAAAAATGAGTCCCGGCTTCATCTGCTGACATATTCGTCTGTTAAATTCCCGTCGCTGGTAAAGCGTCACTCATAAAAAAAGGGAATAGACAGTGAATAAAACCATGAAACTGGGGGCTATTGCCGCCATCGTGCTGTTGTCTGCCTGTAGCAGCGACAACGACAGCGAGGCGCAACCGGGAGCCGTCTCCCTGCGTCTCATCCAGACCTCCGATATCCACTCCAACGTGCTGGGCTATGACTACTACCAGAACAAGGAGGATCACAAATTCGGCCTCTCCCGCACGGCTCTGCTGATCCGGGCCGCCCGCGCCGAGAACCCCAACAACCTGCTGCTCGACAACGGCGATCTCATTCAGGGCACGCCGCTGGCTGACTACATCTTCGAACAGTCCGGCGCCGGCTACCTCGACAAGCAGGCTCATCCGGTGTTCAAGGCCATGAACGAACTCGGCTATGACGCCGGCAACCTCGGCAACCACGAGTTCAACTACGGGCTGGACTACCTCGGCAAGGTGCTGGCGGGGGCCAAGTTCCCCTACGTGAACGCCAACGTGTTCGAGGCCGGGAGTTTCAAGCGCGATGCCAAGGGGCAGATTGACTGGAGCGGCAACAAGTTCACCCCCTACCTGCTGCTGGAGCGCAAGGTGACGGATGACAAGGGCCAGCCGCAAACCGTCAAGGTCGGTATCCTCGGCCTGACCCCGCCCCAGGTGTTGCAGTGGGACAAGCGCCACCTGGAGGGCAAGGTCGTGGTGGCCGACATGGTGGAAACCGCAAACCATTACGTGCCGGAGCTGCGCGCCAAGGGGGCCGACATCGTGGTGGTGGTCGCCCACACCGGCATCAACGCCAGCAGCTACGAGGCCATGATGGAGAACTCCGCCTGGCACCTGGCCAAGGTGAAGGGCATCGACGCCCTGATGCTGGGCCACGCCCACAAGAACTTCCCCGGCGACTTCCCGGACTTGCCGGAGGTGGACAACCAGGCTGGCACCCTGAGTGGCATCCCCACCGTCATGCCCGGCTACTGGGGCAATCACCTCGGCATCATCGATCTCAAGCTGGAGCAGGTGGATGGCAAGTGGCAGGTGAAGCAGAGCCAGGCCAGCCTGCGCAAGATCGATTCCAGCGAAGGCAGCGCCGTGGATCAGCGGGTGGTGGACCTGGTGCAGGCGGATCACGATGCCACCAACCTCTGGCTGGACGAGCCGCTTGGCAAGATCACCTCCCCCATCCACAGCTTCTTCGCCCTGGTGCAGGATGATCCGTCCGTCCAACTGGTGAGCGACGCCCAGCGCCAGCATGCCGAGCAGCTGCAAAAAGACGGCTTGCTCAAGGAGGCTTATCCCATCCTCTCGGTGGCCGCCCCCTTCCGCGGTGGTCGCAACGGCATCAATGACTTCACCTATGTGGCCCAGGGCAACATCTCCCTGCGCAACGTCTCCGACCTCTACATCTACCCGAACACCCTGCAGGTGGTGGAGGTGAACGGCGCCACCGTCAAGGAGTGGCTGGAGATGAGCGCCGGCCAGTTCAACCAGATAGACGCCGGCAACACGGGCGTGCAGTGGCTGGTGAACGAGAACTTCCCCACCTACAACTTCGACGTCATCGACGGGGTCAGCTACGAGGTGGACATCACCCAGCCTGCCCGCTACAACAAGGACGGCGCCAAGGTGAGCGATGGCCAGCGCATCAGCGGCCTGACCTTCAACGGCCAGCCCCTGGATGCGGCCCAGAAGTTCTACGTGGTGACCAACAACTACCGTGCCAGCGGCGGCGGACACTTCCCGGGGATCGATGGCAGCAACATCGTCCACGAAGATCCCTTCGAGACGCGGGAGATCATCGCCCAGTATCTGAAGTCCCAGTCCGCGGACAACCCGTCCGGCTTCAGCCCGGCGGCCAACGACAACTGGCACATGAAGGCACTGCCTGCGGGCGTGGACGTGCGGCTCTACTCTTCGCCACGGGATGAGGCCAAGGCCCTGGCGGGGGCAGACTTGAGCTATCAGTCCACTCTGCCAATGAGTGATGCCAAACATCCGGGTTACGCCATCTACCGGCTGGTTCGCTGACTCCCAGGCCGATAACAAAAAGCCCTCGCTGTGCGAGGGCTTTTTCGTGGGGCGGCGCTTAGTAGAAACCCGCATCCTCCGGATTGGGGCGGGTCTTGAAGCGGCGGTGCAGCCACATGTACTGCTCGGGCGCGCGGCGTACGGCGGCTTCAATCTCCCGGTTGGCGCGGGCGGCATCGGCCACGTCATCGCCGCTCGGATAATCCGTCAGGGGCGCCCCGATGTGCAGGGTGTAGCCGTCCTGGGTACGGATGTTGTAGCAGGGCAGGGTGACGGTGTTCTTGACCCGGGCCAGGGTGGCGGTGCCGGTGATGGTGGCGGCCTGCTCCACCGCGAAGTAGGGCACGAAGACGCTGGCATGGGCGCCGTAGTCGTGATCCGGCGCGTACCAGAGGGCATCGCCGTTGCGCAGGGCCTTGATCATCCCCTTCACGTCCAGCCGGTCCACCAGATACTTGTTGGAGGCGCAGCGGCCGTGGTACTGGGCATACTCCAGCACGGGATTGGTGTTGGGGCGGTAGACGCCGACCCCGGGCCGTACCAGGCCGAAGCAGCGGGCGTTGAGTTCCAGCGTCAGGAAGTGGCAGGAGAGCAGCAGCATGCCCTGGCCCCTCTCGACGGCGTCGATGACGTGCTCTTCTCCTTCCACCTTCATCAGGCGGCGCATCCGCCAGTCCGGCCAGAACCAGGCGATGCCCACCTCGAAGATGGCGCAGCCCACGCTCTCGAAGTTTTGCACCAGCAAGGCCTCTCGCTGATCCCGGCTGAGCTCGGGCATGGCCAGCTCCAGATTGCGGCGCGCGATCTTGACGCGGGATTTCAATATCTTGCGAGCCAGGGTACCGAGCTGGCGGCCCAGCCACATCTGGCTGCGCCAGGGCAGCAGCACCAGCAGCCAGAGCAGACTGAGGCCGAGCCAGCTGCCCCAATAACGGGGATGGAACAGACGGGGTTCGAGGCGGGGAGCGTGTTCTTGGGCCATGAAGAGTCTCTTGTTCTCAATCGCAAATCAGCGGGAGGCCGCATGAGGGAGAGGGCCTCGCGGCACTGGCCCCGTGCGAACGGTGTTAAGCGCAATCTGAGGATTCTATCCGAAAAGGGGGGGCGGGTGCGAATCGCCGCATCTGGTCAGAGGGGTCAAACGACGGGGAAGGGCCGCCACCGCTGGGGTTACCGCGCTTTTTTCACGCCAGGGAAAAGAGTGTGATAAAATCCGGGACTGAATTTTTCAGGTTTTGAGAGCCGATACAGATGAAGATCACCCTGCCCGAGTTTGAAAAAGCCCGCGTCCTGGTCGTTGGCGATGTCATGTTGGACCGCTATTGGCACGGCCCCACCGGCCGGATCTCCCCCGAGGCGCCGGTGCCCGTGGTCAAGGTCGAACACATCGAGGAGCGCCCGGGTGGCGCCGCCAACGTGGCCCTGAACTCGGCCGCGCTCGGTGCCCACGCCGTGCTGCTGGGACTGACCGGTCAGGATGAGCCGGCCGATGCCCTGGCGAGCCAGATGGCCGGGGTCAAGGTCGCCTGTGATTTCGTTCGTCTGGCGGACTATCCGACCATCACCAAGCTGCGGGTGCTGTCGCGCAACCAGCAACTGCTGCGTCTGGACTTCGAAGAGGCCTTCCACGACGTGGACGCCTCCCTGCTGATGAACAAGGTCGAGCAGGCGCTGCCCCGGGCGGACGTGATGATCCTCTCCGACTATGGCAAGGGCGCCCTGAACGACGTACCCGGCATGATTGCCCGCGCCCGCGCCGTCGGCATCCCCGTGCTGGTGGACCCCAAGGGGACGGATTTCGAGAAGTACCGTGGCGCCACCCTGCTGACCCCCAACATGTCCGAATTCGAGGCCGTGGTGGGCAAGGTGAAGAACGAGGCCGAGCTGGTCGCCAAGGGGCTGGAGCTGGTCAAGCGCTTCGAGCTGGCGGCCCTGCTGGTGACACGCTCCGAGAACGGCATGACCCTGATCCGCGAAGGTCAGCCCGAGCTGCACCTGCCTGCCCAGGCGCACGAGGTCTATGACGTGACCGGTGCCGGCGATACCGTCATCTCTACCCTGGCGACCTCCCTTGCCGCCGGCAAGAGTCTGGACGAGGCCTGTGCCCTGGCCAACACCGCCGCCGGCATCGTGGTCGGCAAGCTGGGTACCTCCACCGTCAGCCCGGTCGAGCTCGCCAATGCGCTCTACACCGAGCACGAAACCGGCTTCGGCGTCATGTCCGAGGCTCAGTTGAAGGTGGCCGTGCAGGCTGCCCGCCTGCGGGGCGAGAAGGTGGTGATGACCAACGGCTGCTTCGACATCCTGCATGCGGGTCATGTCTCCTACCTGGCCAACGCTGGCAAGCTCGGGGATCGCCTGATCGTCGCGGTCAATACCGATGACTCGGTGCGTCGCCTGAAGGGACCGGGTCGCCCGGTCAACCCGACCGAGCGCCGCATGACGGTGCTGGCGGCACTCGGTGCCGTGGACTGGGTCGTGCCCTTTGGCGAAGACACTCCCCAGCGGCTGATCGCCGAGATCCTGCCGGATCTGCTGGTCAAGGGCGGTGACTACAAGCCCGAAGAGATTGCCGGCTACGCCGAAGTGACCGCCAACGGCGGCGAGGTGCGAGTGCTGAACTTCGAGGACGGCTGCTCCACCAGCGACATCATCAAGACCATTCGCGAACGCGGCTAAGGTTGATATGTCATGAAAAACCCGGCCGAGGCCGGGTTTTTTGATGGTGTCCGTCCGCCCTGATGAAGGGGGTAGGCAACAAAAAGGCGACCTTACTGGTCGCCTTTTGCATGGCGTGAAACCGGATCAGGACTTCTTGGTGACCTGAGGGGCGGGCATCAGGCCCTGGTTCACGTCTTCCAGATCCTTCTGCTCCAGCGTACCGGCGGCCTGCTTGAGGGAGAGGATGCTGAGGATGTAGTTGTAGCGCGCCTCGGAGAGCTTCTGTTTGGCTTCGTACAGCTTGCGGGTGGAGTCCAGCACGTCGACTATGGTGCGGGTCCCCACTTCGTAACCGGCTTCGGTCGCCTTCAGGGCACTGTCGGCGGAGATGACGGACTGGCTGTAGGCGCGGACCGAGCCGATGCTGGCGTTCACGTTGTTGTAGGAAGAGCGCACCGTGCTCTGTACCGAACGGAAGCTGCGCTCGAGCTGCTCGCTGGCGGCCACGTAGTTGAACTGCGCCTGTTTGACCTGGGAGGTGGTGGCCCCGCCGGTATAGAGCGGCAGATTGAAGGTCAAGCCCACGTTGCCCTGATTGCTGTTGCTCTCGGGGTTGCGGATCTCGTCCTTGTAGTCGTTGTAACCGGCGCTGAGACCGGCGCCCAGATCCAGGGTCGGCTCATGACCGGTCTTGGCCAGATCTATCTGCTCCTTGGCGATGTCCTTGCCGATGCGGGCACTGTGCAGCTCCAGGTTCTTGTCCAGCGCCAGCTCCAGCCACTTGTCGGAGTTGAACGGCGTCTTCTGCGGAGCGAAGCGATCGGTGTTCAGCACATCCAGCTGGCGGTGATCGATGCCGGTCAGCTCACGCAGGCTCTCGTAGCTGTTGTCCAGGGTGTTCTCGGCATTGATCTCGTCTGCCAGCGCCTGATCGCGCTCGGCCTCGGCTTCATGCACGTCGGTGATGGCGGTCAGGCCCACTTCGAAGCGCTGCTGGGTCTGTTCGAGCTGACGCTCGACCGCGACCTTGTTGGCGCGTACAAATTCCAGGGTGTCCATGGCCTTCAACACATCGAAGTAAGCCTGGGAGGTACGCAGCATCAGGTTTTGAATTTCGAGGTTGTAGCCCACGTCGGATTGGGTGGCGCTCTTCTCGGTGAGATCCAGATTGACCCAGTTGCTGCGGCGATAGATGGATTGATCCAGGGTGAGGGAACCGTTGGCTCCGGTGTTGGTCTGGGTGTCGTTCTTGTTCTGCAGATAGTTCAGACCGGCACCCAGGTTGATCTGTGGCAACAGGGCTGCGCGGGATTCATTGATCTTCTCGAAGGCCTGGTCTCGTCTCGCTTTGGACTCCAGCAGCTGGGTATCCTTGACCTGGGCCTGTTGGTAAATATCGAGCAGGTTTTCGGCATGAGCAGCGCTGCTCACACCCAGCATCACCATGACTGACAAGAGTGTTCTTTTCATATGATAGTTTTGACCTTATGTATCAACCCAAAGCTGTCCGCTGGATGAAGAGGGAGGAGAGATTGTCACCGAGCAAGCTTGATTTCAGCTTAACCACTCTACTATAAGCAAATTTGAATGCGAACTGTCTCTTTTCCAGCAGCGGTAATGTCAAGGTTTCGGGGGGATTTTCTGGGCTGCGTGCCTAGCCAAATACCCTGTGGCTGCTAAAATCCATCCCCTATCGCCAGCGAGAATGAGTGAATGAACGTTCATTCATGTTCTCGAATATTATGGTCAAACCTCGCCAAGTCAAGCTGGCAGGAGTGTCGTATGTCGCAGCAAACCTTGCCACAAACCCGTCACTACTCGGGTAGTGATGTGAAAATCATCGAAAAATCATCCGGATATAACGGATTCTTCAAGGTGAACGTCTATCGCCTGCAGCACAGATTATTTGCCGGTGGCTGGAACGAGCCCATCGTCCGCGAGCTGTTCGAACGGGGCCATGCCGCAGCCTTGCTGCCCTATGATCCGGTGCGTGACCAGATAGTGTTGGTGGAGCAGTTCCGCATCGGCGCCATGGAGACAGGCACCACCCCCTGGCTGCTGGAACTGGTGGCCGGCATCATCGACGAAGGGGAGACCCCGGAGGCCGTGGTGCGTCGGGAGGCGGTGGAAGAGGCGGGCCTCGAGGTGGGGCGCTGTGAGCATGCCATCAGCTATCTGGTTAGCCCCGGGGGCAGCACCGAGCGGATCGAGGTCTATGTGGGGGAAGTTGACGCCAGTCAGGCCGCCGGGATCCACGGTCTGGCGGAAGAGGGGGAAGACATCCGGGTGCACGTGGTGAGCCGCGAGCAGGCCTACGCCTGGCTGAAAGAGGGGCGCATCGACAACGCCGCCTCCGTCATCGCCCTGCAATGGTTGGCGCTCAATCATGGTGAGCTGCAGACGCGCTGGCTGGCGGGGCGCTGAGATGTCCGTACTCCTCGCCAAGCGCCATGTGCCTGACCTGATGTCCTTGCAGCGTACCTGCGAGGTGAACTACATGGCCTTGATGAAGCTGCTGCCACCGGGTGGTACCGTGGGGGACGAGCGCCGTTATCAGGTGGGAAACGGCCTGCAGTTCAGGCTGACCGTCAGCGATGACAGCCGTTTCACCAGCCAGGTGATCCTGACCCAGGATAATCCCGAGTTGCCGAGCTACTTGCAGGCTCGTATCGAGATTCGTTTGTATCATGATGTGCGCATGGCGGAAGTGTGTGCCGCGCAACAGATTTCAATGTTGCAACCACGTTATGATTATCCCAATCAAAAAATGCACCACAGGGATGAAAAGGAGCAGGTAAATCTGTTTCTGGCCGAATGGCTGAAGTTTTGTCTCAAACATGGCACCAGCTTGATTAACATCCTCTAGTTGAACTCATAAAAAGAAGCGTGATTTTGGAAACAGAGCTACCTCAGGCGCCGGACGGAAACGTGCGTCTGTTACAGATTACCGATACCCATCTTTTCGCCAGTGCCGAAGGACGACTGCTGGCTGTGCGCACCGCCGAGAGTCTGGATGCCGTGCTGACACGGGTGAAGGACAATGCACATCCATTCGATCTGGTGCTCGCGACCGGGGATCTCTCCCAGGATCACAGCCCCGAGTCCTATCAGCGTTTTGCTTCCATGATGGCGCCCCTGGCTCGCCCCATCTACTGGCTGCCCGGCAATCATGACGACGGCCCGCTGATGACGGAGCAGTTGCATGCCGCCGGGATCAGCGAGGCCAAGCAGCTGGTGGGGGACCACTGGCAGATCATACTGCTCGACACCCAGGTTCGCGGCAAACCCCACGGCCTGCTCGGCGATCACCAGCTGGCGGCGCTGGATCGCGCCCTGCGCCAGTACCCCGACCGTCACGCCCTCATCGCCCTGCACCATCAGGCGGTGCCGGTGGGTTGCGCCTGGCTGGATCAGCACAACCTCAAGAACGCCGACGAGCTGTTCGCCGTGCTGGCCCGTCACCCGCAGCAGAAGACCATACTGTTTGGTCACGTCCATCAGGAATTTGACGAGATGCACCGCGGGGTGAGGCTCATCGCCAGTCCCTCCACCTGCATCCAGTTCAAGCCGCTTTCCGATGGGTTCGCACTGGATGAATCCGGCCCGGGCTGGCGCTATATGACCCTGTATCCGGATGGTCGGCTGGATAGCCAGGTGTGGCGTCTGCCCATGGGACAGTTCGTGCCAGACCCCAACGCCACCGGTTACTGAGGGAAACGGCATGAAATCAGTCCTGCTCTATCTGCACGGCTTCAACTCGTCGCCGGGATCCGCCAAGGCACAGCAGATGGCGGCCTGGGTGGCGACGAACAGGCCGGATATCCAGGTGGTGATCCCGGCCCAGCCCAACACCCCGGCGGCGGCCTGGGCAGCTATCGAACAGCAGATAGCGACCCTCAAGGCTCGCCATGGTGACGGACTGCGACTCGGTGCCGTAGGCAGCTCCCTCGGTGGCTTCATGGCGACCAGAGTGAGTAAGCTGCATGGCTGCCGCGCCGCGCTGATCAATCCGGCGGTGCGTCCCCATGAGCTCTTGCAAGACTATCTCGGTCCCCAGACCAACCCCTACACCGATGAACGCTATGAGTTGCTGCCCGCCCACATGGACGAGCTGCGTGCGCTGGCGGTGAGGGTGAGCGCCCCCGAGCGGCTCTGGATCCTGCAACAGCAGGAGGACGAGGTGCTCGACTATCGCAAGGCGCTGGAGGAGTACCGCTTCGCCCGTCTCTCCCTGGAGTGCGGCGGTAACCATGCCTTCGTCGGCTTCGAGCGCTATCCCGCCCAGATCATTCGCTTCCTCGGGCTCTAGCCATGCAAGCGCCGTTGGCCGCCTTTCTCGAACAGGTGCTGGCCACGGCCCAGGCCAGGCTCACCTACTCCAAGGATCCCTTCGACATCGGCCGCTTCGAGGCGCTGCGAAACGCTGCGGCGACCCTCATCGCCAGCCAGAGCGAACTGGATCCTGAGGCCATCGCCCAGTGGATTGCGCTGGACAGCGGCTACCCCACCCCCAAGCTGGATGTGCGGGCCTTCATCGTGAATGAGGTCGGCCACCTCCTGCTGGTGCAGGAACGCAGCGACGGCTGCTGGACCCTGCCGGGGGGCTGGTGCGATATCGGCGACTCCCCCTCGCAGGCCGTGGTGCGGGAACTGGTGGAGGAGACGGGCCTTCAGTGCCGTGCGGTGCGCCTGCTGGCCCTGTTCGACAAGCACAAACATCCCCATCCGCCCCAGCTGCCCCACGCCCACAAGGCCTTCTTTCTGTGCGAGGTAACGGGGGGCGAGCTGCTGACCCAGACCGACGAGACCCAGGGCGCCGGCTACTTCCCCATCGACCAGCTACCCGAGCTCTCCCGCCACCGGGTGGTGGAGAGCCAGCTGCACAGCCTGCATGAGCGGGTGCGAGAGGGGCGAGTGGAGACACTGTTCGACTGACGCTTTGTGACATCGGCTGGCAAGGAGGCCCCATGATCAAGCAAATCGGCAACACCCTCATCCAGGCTAAACACAGGGCCAGCTGCCACTGCGGGGCGCTGGTACTGGAGCTCAGCCTGCCGGACGGGGTGGTGGATCCCCGCCGCTGCGACTGCTCCCTCTGTCGGCGGCGCGGGGCCATAGTCGCGTCGGTGCCGCTCGCGGGCATACGCATCCTGCAGGGGGAGGCGGAGCTGCGCTGCTACCAGTTCAATACCCGCACCGCCAAGCACTATTTCTGCGGCATCTGCGGTATCTACACCCATCATCAGCGTCGCTCCAACCCGGCCGAGTACGGCTACAACCTCGCCTGTCTCGAGGGGGTCAATCCGTTTGATCTCGGTGACGTGCCCGTGCGAGACGGGGTCAACCATCCGGCGGACAGAAAGGGCTGACAAGAAGGCTTCATCTGCTTCTGTAGCGCCTCCGGGGGCTGTGTTACCCTTGGTTGGCCTGCCCAAGGCGGGTGTTTTCCGCTCTTTCTCCATCCACAGGGAGCCGCCATTGCCGATCGCCTCAGCCCTGCCCGATCTCATTCTGGGCGCCTCGCTCTATCTGCCGCCCCTGTTCAAGGCGGTGCTGCTCGGTCTGCTCGGCTGGTTGCCGGTTCATCATCTGCTGCGGGACTGGCTCTACGGCGGCGAGGTATGGCACCCCCTGCTGATGGATCTCTCCCTCTTCATCCTCGCCGTCAGCGGCGCGTTCTGGATCCTGCTTCATGGCTAAATCTCCCCTCGCGACCCTCAAATACTTCTCCACCCTGCTGGTGTGCGCCCTGGCGCTGGCGGCGGGCTGGTGGCTGTGGAACTACTACATGCAGGGGCCCTGGACCCGGGATGGCAAGGTGCGGGCCGAGCTGGTCAGCATCACTCCCGAGGTGTCGGGCAAGATCGTCAGCATTCCGGTGCGGGACAACCAGCTGGTGAAGGCGGGGGAGGTACTGTTCAACCTGGATCCCGTGCCCTACCGCATCGCCCTGGACAACGCCAGCGCGGCGCTCGCCAAGGCCAAGTCGGATCTCGACAAGGCCGAACACGAGGCGAACCGTCGCCAGAGCCTGTCTCGCACCGTCATCTCCGCCGAGGCGGTGGATGAGGCGCGTCTCAACGCCCAGGCGATGCGGGCGGCCTATCAGGTGGCCGAGGCGGATCTGAAGCAGGCCAGGTGGTCCCTCACCCAGACCACCATCAAGGCCTCGAGCGATGGCTACATCACCAACCTGCAGACCCGGGTCGGCAACTATGCCAGTGCCGGGGTGCCCCTGGTGGCCCTGGTGGACATCCACTCCTTCTATGTGCAGGGCTACTTCGAGGAGACCAAGCTCAGGCACATCCAGCCGGGCAAACCGGCACAGATAGTGCTCTACAGCGGTGAGCTGGCGCTCAAGGGAGAGGTGGAGAGCATAGGGCGCGCCATTCACGATCAGAGCGTGGAGGGGAGCGACAGCCTGCTGCTCGACGTCAAGCCTAACGTGCCCTGGGTGCGCCTGGCCCAGCGGGTGCCGGTGCGCATCCGCTTGCTGGAGGTGCCGTCCGATCTGGCGCTCATCGCGGGCACCACCTGCACCATCACCATAGGAGGGTAAGATGAACGCCGGGGCATCCCTCTGGCGGCGCACCCCCTGGGGTCAGGCCAATGAGGGGCAGTGGCGCTACGCCCTGCGCAACAGCCTGGCCATGTGCCTGTCGCTCTGGCTGGCCTTCGTGCTGGAGCTGGATTCCCCTTACTGGGCCATGACCTCCGCCGCCGTGGTGAGCTTTCCCACCGTCGGCGGCGTCATCAGCAAGAGTCTGGGACGGGTGGTGGGCAGTCTCATCGGCGCCATGGCCGCCGTGATGCTGACCGGTCTGGGCCTTGCCGATCCCTGGCTCTTCACCTTCCTCATCGCGCTCTGGCTCGGACTCTGCACCTACGTCTCCAACCACTATCAGAACAACGTCTCCTACGCCTTCGCCCTGGCGGGCTACACGGCGGCCATCATCGCCTTCGCCTGCGTCAACGTGGATGATCCCCGCCATATCTTCGACATCGCCCAGGCGCGGGTGAGCGAGGTGATCACCGGCATCCTCTGTGGCGGTCTGATGATGATGATCCTGCCGAGTACCTCGGACGGCGAGACCCTGCTGGCCTCCCTGCAGCGCAGCCAGGCCCGGCTGCTGGAACACGCCAGACTGCTCTGGCTGGGGGAGGCGAGCGCCGACGTGCGCAGTGCCCACGAGGGGGTGATAGGCCAGATCCTGACCCTGAACCTGCTGCGCATCCAGGCGGTCTGGAGCCACCACAGGCTCAGGCGCCACAACAAGCTGCTCAACTTCCTGCTGCACCGCCAGCTGCGCATGGTCAGCCTGCTCTCGGGCCAGCGCCGCATGCTGCACAACCTGCCGGAACAGGAGGCACAACTGCAGCCGCTGCTCGCCGAGGTGCTCAATGCCCTGAGCGATCCCGATTGCGACAAGGTGCGCATCGCCCGCCTGCTGGCCCCCCTGGCTGTGGGTTCCGGCGACTATCGGCTGCAGACCTTCTGGCGGCGGCTGCGGGTCTTCTGCTGGACCTATCTGGAGTGTCAGCGCTGGCTTCGCCGACTGGCGAGCTATGAAGGGCAGGAGTGGCCGACGCCGCCGCGCTATACGTCGCTCGCCAGCCATACCGACAGCCTGGAGGCGGCCTACAACGGTCTGCGCACCTTCGCCAGCGTGGTGCTGGGCTGCGCCTTCTGGATAGGCACCCAGTGGGAGTCGGGGGCGGCGGCGCTGACCATGCTCTCCATCTGCTGCGTGCTCTACTCATCGGGTGCCGCGCCCCTGAAGGGGGTGAGCAATATGCTCAATGCCATCCTGCTGCTGAGCCTCGCCTGCTTTGCCATCAAGTTCGGCCTGATGATCCAGATCGACGACTTTTGGGTCTTCTGCTCCCTGCTGTTCCCCGCGCTGGTGACCATGCAGATGCTCAAGCTGCAGCGGCCCGCCTCGGCGGCGCTCTGGGGCCAGCTCATCGTGCTCTGTGGCTCCTTCCTCGCCATCACCAATCCGCCGAGCTACGACTATCAGGGCTTCGTCAACGACAGCATCGCCAAGGTGCTGGGAGTCATGGTGGCGGGGCTGGCGTTCCAGATCCTCAGACCCAGCTCGGACTCTCGCAAGAGCCGGCGCCTCATCCGCCGCCTGCGGCTCGATTTCATGGATCAGCTCAGATCCCGCCCGCACCAGAGCGAACCCGAGTTCGAGTCCAGGATCTATCACCTCATCGGCCAGCTCGGTCAGGGGACGGATCAGGGCGCCAGGATCTGGGGGCTGCGCTGGGGCGTGGTGCTGCTCAACTGCAGCCACATCGTCTGGCAACTGCGCCAGTGGCAGAGCCGGGATCCGGCGCTCTACCTGGTGCGGGACGGCTGCCTTCGCTCCCTCAAGGGGATACTGGATGCCGGCGGGGTGCAGCATGATGCCCTGACGCGCACCCTGACCGAACTGGGGCGCATCAGTCAGGGGCTGGCCGCCAATCCCGAACCGACGGCCCAGGCACTGGCGGGGCTGGTGTGGCGGTTGCAGTGCTCGCTATCCCAACTGCAATTGGCGCTGCCTGGCACCCCCGAAGCCCGCTGAATCCCGCCAGTCGGGGTGACTTGGCCCCTCTGGATCACCCTTTGCCACAGACGAGTTTGTCCCAGCCCCGCTCAGCGAGTAAGATTCTCCCCAAACGTCAATTCGCAAGGCCCTCCATGTCTACTCAATACAATGCGGATGCCATCGAGGTTCTCAATGGCCTCGAACCAGTGCGTCGTCGCCCCGGCATGTACACCGACACCACCCGGCCCAACCACCTCGGCCAGGAGGTCATCGACAACAGCGTCGACGAGGCGCTGGCGGGACATGCCCGCAATCTGGAGGTGATCCTGCACGAGGATCAGTCCCTCGAGGTGATCGATGACGGCCGTGGCATGCCGGTGGACATCCACCCGGAGGAAGGGGTCAGCGGGGTCGAGCTCATCCTCTGCAAGCTGCACGCGGGGGGCAAGTTCTCCAACAAGAACTACCAGTTCTCCGGCGGTCTGCACGGGGTGGGCATCTCGGTAGTGAACGCCCTGTCCGATCGGGTCGAGGTGACGGTGCGCCGGGACGGCCAGGTCTATGACATCGCCTTCGAGCGCGGCGACAAGGTGCAGGAGCTGACCATCACGGGCACCTGCGGGCGCCGCAACACCGGCACCCGGGTGCGCTTCTGGCCCCAGGCGAGCTATTTCGACTCGCCCCGCTTCTCGGTCTCCAAGCTCGAGCACCTGCTTAAAGCCAAAGCCGTGCTCTGCCCCGGCCTCACCATCAAGTTCCTGGACAAGAACACCGGCATCAAGCTGGAGTGGTGCTACGAGGATGGCCTCAAGGATTACCTGGTCGATGCGGTCAAGCAGTTCACCTGTCTGCCGGAGCAGCCCTTCGTCGGCACCTTCAGCACCGAGCAGTCCGCGGTGGACTGGGCCCTGTGTTGGCTGCCGGAGGGGGGCGAATGCCTCGCCGAATCCTATGTGAACCTCATTCCCACCGCGCTCGGCGGCACCCACGTCAACGGTCTGCGCCAGGGGCTGCTGGACGCCATGCGCGAGTTCTGCGAGTTCCGAAACCTGTTGCCGCGCGGGGTCAAGCTCACTCCGGAAGACATCTGGGATCGCTGTGCCTACATCCTCTCCATCAAGATGCAGGATCCGCAGTTCGCCGGTCAGACCAAGGAACGACTGTCGTCGCGCCAGAGCTCGGCCTTTGTCTCCGGGGTGGTGAAGGATGCCTTCAGCCTTTACTTGAACAGCAACACCGAGCTGGCGGAGCAGCTGGCGGATCTCTGCATCGCCAGCGCCCAGCGCCGGATGCGGGCCGCCAAGACGGTGGTGCGCAAGAAGATAACCCAGGGCCCGGCCCTGCCCGGCAAGCTCACCGACTGTGGCTGCGCCGATCCCATGCAAGGGGAGTTGTTCCTGGTGGAGGGTGACTCCGCGGGCGGCAGTGCCAAGCAGGCGCGGGATCGGGAATTCCAGGCCATCATGCCGCTGCGCGGCAAGATCCTGAACACCTGGGAAGTGGAGGCCGGTCAGGTGCTCGCCTCCCAGGAGGTGCACGACATCTCGGTGGCCATCGGTCTGGATCCGGATTCGGACGATCTCTCCGGCCTGCGCTACGGCAAGGTGTGCATCCTAGCGGATGCGGACTCGGACGGTCTGCACATCGCCACCTTGCTCTGTGCCCTGTTCGTGAAGCACTTCCGCACCCTGGTCAAGCAGGGCCACGTCTACGTCGCCATGCCGCCGCTCTATCGCATCGACATCGGCAAGGAGGTCTTCTATGCCCTCGACGAGGACGAGAAGAACGGCGTGCTGCAGCGGGTCGAGGCGGAGAAGAAGAAGGGCAAGGTGATGGTGACCCGATTCAAGGGCCTGGGCGAGATGAACCCCAAGCAGCTGCGGGAAACCACCATGGATCCCAACACTCGCCGTCTGGTGCAGCTCACCATGGATGACGGGGGAGAAGAGGGGGACGAGACCCTGCAACTGATGGACATGCTGCTGGCCAAGAAGCGCGCCTCCGATCGCCGCGAGTGGCTGGAAGAGAAGGGCAACCTTGCCATCATCTAAGCCATCGGTCATTTGCCGATCCGCATATCAGGTGTGCCCCCCGAGGGCGCACACTAGCATGAGAAAAACCTATGAGTGATGCTATCGAGCTCAGTCTGGATGGGGTAGAGCGTCAGCCGATGCGCACCTTTACCGAACAGGCTTACTTGAACTACTCCATGTACGTCATCATGGATCGGGCCCTGCCACACATCGGCGATGGCCTCAAACCCGTGCAGCGGCGCATCATCTACGCCATGAGCGAGCTGGGGCTGTCGGCTCTGTCCAAGCACAAGAAGTCCGCCCGTACCGTGGGTGACGTGCTGGGTAAGTACCATCCCCACGGCGACAGCGCCTGTTATGAAGCCATGGTGCTGATGGCCCAGCCCTTCTCCTACCGCTACCCGCTGGTGGACGGTCAGGGCAACTGGGGGGCGCCGGACGATCCCAAATCCTTCGCCGCCATGCGTTATACCGAGGCGCGGCTGTCGCGTTTCTCCGAGCTGCTGCTCTCCGAGCTCGGCCAGGGGACGGTGGAGTGGACCCCGAACTTCGACGGCACCATGAAGGAGCCCGTGGTGCTGCCGGCCCGTCTGCCCCACATCCTGCTCAACGGGGTGACCGGCATCGCGGTGGGGATGGCGACGGATATCCCGCCCCACAACGCACGGGAAGTGGCTTATGCTTGCGCGGAGCTGCTGGACAACCCAAACGCCGGTCTGGATGTGCTGATGCAGCATATTCAAGGGCCGGACTACCCGACCAACGCCGAGATCATCACCCCTCGCGACGACATCCGCAAAATCTACGAGACCGGCAAGGGCTCCATCAAGCAGCGGGCGGTGTGGAGCGAGGAGGATGGGGACATCGTCATCACGGCGCTGCCCCATCAGGCCTCCGGCGCCAAGATCATGGAGCAGATCGCCGCCCAGATGGTGGCCAAGAAGCTGCCCATGGTCACCGACCTGCGAGATGAGTCGGACCATGAGAACCCGACCCGTCTGGTGATCATCCCCCGCTCCAACCGGGTGGACGTGGAGGGGCTGATGGCCCACCTGTTCGCCACCACGGACCTGGAGAAGAACTACCGGGTCAACCTCAACATCCTGGGGCTCGATAACCGCCCGCAGGTGAAAGATCTCAAGATGATCCTCTCCGAGTGGATCACGTTCCGCCGCGAGACGGTACGCCGCCGCCTGCAGTTCCGCCTGGACAAGGTGCTGGCCCGCCTGCATATCCTCGAAGGCTTGCTGATTGCCTACCTCAACATCGACGAGGTGATCGAGATCATCCGCACCGAGGATGAGCCGGGCAAGGTGATGGTGGAGCGATTCAACATCAGCGAGACCCAGGCAGAAGCCATCCTCGAGCTGAAACTGCGCCATCTGGCCAAGCTGGAAGAGTTCAAGCTGCGCGCCGAGCAAAGCGAGCTGGCCGAGGAGCGTGACAAGCTGGAACTCATCCTGGGCTCCGAGCGTCGCCTCAACACTCTGCTCAAGAAAGAGCTGCTGGCGGACGCCGAGAAGTATGGCGACGATCGCCGCACCCCGCTGGTGGAGCGCGCCACCGCGGTGGCGCTCACCGAAAAAGAGCTGACCCCGAGCGAGCCGGTCACCGTCATCCTCTCCGACAAGGGCTGGGTGCGCGCCGCCAAGGGCCATGACGTGGATGTGGAGGGGCTCTCCTACAAGGCGGGGGACAGCTATCTCGCCCACGCCTTCGGGCGCAGCAACCAGCAAGCGGTGTTCCTCTCGACCTTAGGAAGAACCTATGCGCTGGAGGCCCACACCCTGCCCTCCGCCCGCAGCCAGGGTGAGCCGCTTACCGGCCGCTTCGCGCTGGGCGCCGGCGAGGAGGTGCGCCATCTGGTGATGGGTAACGAGGGTGAGCCGTACCTGATCTGCTCCGATGCCGGTTATGGGTTTGTGTGCCACTACGACGACCTTATCGGCAAGAACAAGAACGGCAAGGCGCTGCTCAGCGTGCCGGAAGGGGGCCTGGTGATGGCGCCCCAGAAGATTGGCTCGCCGGAGACGGATCTCTGCATGGCCATCTCCAACGAGGGCCGCATGCTGCTGTTCCCGCTCAACACCCTGCCGGTGCTCGGCAAGGGCAAGGGCAACAAACTCATCAGCATCCCATCCGCTCGCGTGAAGGCGCGGGAGGAGTTCGTGGTGATGGCGGCCGTCATACCGCAAGGCCAGTCGGTGACCCTGTTCGCCGGCAAGCGCAAGCTGACCTTGAAACCGTCCGATCTCGACTACTACCGCGGCGAGCGCGGCCGCCGCGGCGCCAAGCTACCCCGCGGCTTGCAGCGGGTGGACAGAATCGAGATTGAACCTGCCGCCGGTGAGCCGGTAGCCGGGGAAAATCAGGAAGGGTAATAATTAATGAAGGGCGCGAAAGCGCCCTTCATTTATATGGAATATGTATGAACATACTGTGCCGTTTTGCAAATGCAGTTTTTATTGGTGAAAATATAAGTGATTGCAGCAATGGTTCATGGCGTCGGGATAGGCTGAATTTCCACGCATTTGGATATGAGATTGAGTGGGTGCAGCATCCAGAATTCAATGCATCATCACTAAGTAAAAATGCATTCCAATTCGTAGACACCTCCTTCGCTTTGGTAAAAAATGTCACAAGTATTCTCCACTTAGAAGAGAGTATGAAAAAATTAGCGTTCATGCTGTCATTCGCATTGAATTCACAAGTGACCTTTTATTCATATATAGAGCAGTCAATCATCGCACCATCGGTAGGCAAAACGATGTCCGTGCAAGCGGTGTATCCTAATAGTCCATCACCACTTAGTACTGTCAATGGCTCGAGTATTCGAGTATTTATCGAAACCTGCTGGGAAAGATTTGATGAGTTATATTTCTCCCGCCGACTAAATATAGTCATTGATTACTTTACTACGATGGATGCTAAGAAGCTCCAGTTGGAGGTTAAGCTATCGCTTGCTTATACATTGCTTGAGTGTTTGAAATTCACCTTTGCTAAGAATGATGGCTATCCGTTCAATGGTAGCTGGTTCTTATATAAGACTCGGAGGGTAAGAATTCCAGCAAATGAGCTTATTTCTAGAATGTTATCAGAGGTCGGCATGGTGTTACCTGACCAGCTAATGGAAGAGCGTAATAATCTTGTCCATGAAGGCATAACCTCAAGAGAGGGACAAGACATACATTTTTTGTACTCTGAATGTAAAGATATAGTTTCTGAGTACTTGCTGAGGCTATTAGGTTTTTCAGGAACATACTTCTTTTATAGGGGGCGTGGGATAGAAACAAAGGAAATATAACTATAGGTATTTTTAAATTAAGCCATTGGACCGGTTTTTTAGATGCCAACAGTGCCGTAGGTTTGATTAGCGAAGTGTAATCAGACGATCGCGAAAACAGGTTACCGCCATTCTGTTGGTAATTCATCTGCTCTCTATACCCATAGCCACGAGTTTGCGGTGTGGCCGATTACGCTTTGCTAATCGATCCTACTTGATTCAATTTTTTATGCTGGTCGCTTGTTTCGTTGAGATGACTTGCTCTTCTCCTCATTCCCAGCCCTTCTCCCGCAAGGGGAGAAGGGGGCACAGGCCGCAGCCTACTAGCTGGCGGCGGCAGAAGAGGGGAGCTTGGTGATACGTGTCTTGGATGAAGACCGCTAGGGCACTAGGCTGGCACGGGTTTATTCCCTCTCCCCTTGGGAGAGGGCCAGGGTGAGGGGAGCTGGCTGGTCATGTAGCAACCAAGCGGCATCCCCCCCTGAATCTCAGTTATTGAAATTCCACGCAATCGGCAGCTCGACGTCGAAGACAAGCTCGTCCCCGTCGAGGCTAAAGGCCAGGCTGGTCTGGTGCTGGTCGTATTCGTTGATAATCAGGCAGCTCTCGGCGAAGTTGGACTCGTAGTTGAGTTGGGCGATACCCCCAGCTCCATCATCAGCGAGCTCGATGCTGAGCACCCGCAGCGGGTTCTCCTGACTGAGGTTGACCCGGGTATCTCCCACATCCACCAGCCGCTCCAGCAGGGGGAAGAAGTCTTGCTTGTGGGTCTCGATGGCCTGGCTGATGGCCTGCTTGAGTGCGCTTTGGGTAGCGAAGGGGCCGCCCAAGGGGTAGCGGGTCTGGATCCTTTCCTGAGTCATGGCGTGTCCTCCTGAATTGAGAGATGAGCATAGCGTGAGCCGCTTGAGGGCCCTTGAACCTAGACCCGAGATCGGCCTGTTTTATTTCACATTATCGTCTCTGCCTTATCCCATCAGGGAATTCCTCACCCCGATAGCTGAAACGATCTGTGAAATCACCATAAGGCAGTTGTTTATAAAGCGTCAGGCGGGGAGGCGGCCATTGCGCACCAGGGCCCGGCGGATGTTCTTGCACATCTTGCCGAAGCTGTAGAGCTCATCGAAGGTCGGCGGGATGCCGCGATCGATCTGGTATTGCCAGTAGCAAAGATCCGTATCCACCAGCTCCATCAGCTTCTTGGGGCAGCCGATGCAGGTGTTGTCGGGGCCACATTTGAAGGTGTCCGGCTGGTAGAGTGGGAACTCTGCCTTCACGGCGTCGATGATCTGCTGCATGGCGGTGATGCGGTCGGGTTTTCTGCTCATGGCTGGCCCCTGCTGCCGGTGGAAAGGAGCCATTATAACCCTGACAAACCGCAGGCCTATGACGCTTAGGGGGTAGTTTGGCCGAGGCTGGATAGCATCACGCCCGGCGAGCCGGGCGTGATGGGGTCCTGGGGCAAGGAGGGCATCCCTAGAAGTCGTGGTAGAGGGGCCAGCCAAGCAGGGGGTGTTTGAGACCGGCGCGCATCTCCATGTTGTCGAGCTTCTCCGGCGAGGCGTTCTCCTGCTGCAACTGCTGATACTGGCGCACGAAGTTCAGGGTGTGCAGCAGATTGGACACGAAGCCCGGGCTCAGCTCCTGGCGCAGGGCATCGGCCATGTCGGCGGGCAGCTCGGCCAGCAGCAGTGCCAGCTGGGCGGCGATATAATCCTGCTCCAGCCAGGCATCTTGCAGCACGATATCCCGCGCCAGCCGACGCTTGAGATCCTGCTTCACCTTGAGCGGGGCGGCGCCACTGCCCTTGCCGCACAGGATGCGATAGAGCAGGGCCTCCGCCAGCTTGTCTTCCATGGTGGGGTGATCGTTGTCATAGGCGAAGAAGTGGCCGTCCAGCAGCCCCATCAGCCGGGACTTGTTGTGCTCGGCCAGAGCCTTCTCGTACTCCTGCCAGCCTTGCCACTCCTCCACGTCCGGCGGGCTCGAGATCTTGTCCAAGAGCCGCGCATCCACGTCCCCGTAGAGGCTGTTGCCTGCCTGCTTGGGGCTGACGGTGATGAGCATGGACCAGCCCTTCTGGAACGGCTTGATGGGCCCTTCCGGTGCCTGCAGCAGGGCCAGCGCCTTGGCCGGATCCCGCCCGGAGAGCTCCTGCAGCCCCAGGCTCACCACGCCGATGACGTCATGGGCGGCTTGTTCGAGCAGGTGCATCTTGTACTTGTTGTAGTACTTGTCGGCGAATTTCAGGCTCATCAGCACCGCCTTGCCCTTGATGGCGGCGAGCTGCTGCTGACTCAAGCGTTCGTTGTCGCGCCCGAAGCGCAGCACCTGGCTGAGGAAGGGGCCTTCATTGGCTTCACGAATGACGAGTTGCATGGGTCTCTACCTCAATCCAGGAAGCTGAACATGTCGTCGACGTCGCCGTACTCGTCTTCCTCGACCTTGTTCTTCTCCTTGGCCTGCATCACCAGTTCGGCGGCGAACTTGTTGATGATGCCATCCCAGGAGGAGGTTTCGCTGCGCAGCAGGGCCTTGATGGCTTTCTCCACCTCGGGGGCCTGCTCGCGAATGAGCATCAACAGGCTTCTCGGGTCATCCAGGGAGTAGTCGTGGGTGCCCTCGGCCTGCTGGCGCTCGCTGTAGCGCAGGGATTCCTCGAGATCCTCCTCTTCGGCGTGCAGCACGTCCCCATAGCCTTCGTCATCCTCATAGCGATCGCCCCGGTAGAACTCGATGAAGGGGATGGCGAGGTAGAAGAGGCCGGCGGGATCCTCGGCGATGCACTCGAGGATCTCCCGCTGCTTGGCCTCGCTGTCCTGGGTGCGGATCAGGTAGTTGAGAAAATCGAAGGTGTGCTGCTGCAGCTCGTCGGCATTGTTCTTGATGGCCTCTTCCCAGTAGAGGGGCTGCTGGCAGACGATGTCGCGGATCCGCTCCGGGGTCATCAGCTCGGAGATGATGGACGGGAAGGAGATGTCGTGCTGGCCGTTGATCTGGGTCAGGGTAACGATATCAATATTTTCAATGACTTCGGCCAACTGCTCGTCAGACATGGTCTTGGCGATCAGTTCGAACTTCTCGCTGGCCTGTTTTGGCTCGATCACCGCCAGTTCCTTGATCTCGATGGCGGTAATTTCTATCAGACTGTTGCTCATGCTCTGCCTCAAGTTAGAAACGTACTTCGTCGTACATGTCTTGATCGTCTTCCTCGCCATCGCCGCCATGATAATCGGCGTCGGCATCTTCCCCGTCCTCGTCATCTTCGTCCCGCAGTTCATAGTCGTCATCGGCATGACGGCCACCGCGGGGCTGCGGGTTGTCCAGCAGATAGAGCACGGCACAGGCCTCGATGAGCTGATCCTCGCTCTGGGCACGCACGGCCTTGACCAGGGGGAGGTCTGCGTTGTTGAACGCCACCGACACCTTGAACGCATCCCAGTCGGGCTGGACGCCGCTCGCGAGCCACTTGGCCCACTCCAGCTTGGCCTTGGGGGGGAACTGCACCCGGCCATAGAGGGCCAGCGGCAGGTATTCGGGCATGAACTCCAGCATGCTGATATCCGCCAGCAACAGGGCCTTCATCTTGCCGGTGAACTGTTCCAGCGCCTTGGGCTGATCCTGATCCCGGTAGGATTCGATGTTTTCGCCGGCATCGCTTTGCAGCGCCTTGAGCCGCGCCTGGTCCCATTTTTTTTGCATATCAGCCTCAGGGGTAAAATTGGTCCCACATCTCCTGCATGGCAGCAGCGGGATCGGTCACGATGACGTTGTTGAAATCTTTGATGAAAGCGGCGCGGGCCTTGGGGTCTGAAAGCACTTCGTAGGCCTTCTTCACCTGATGCAGCCGGATGGCGGCCTGCTCTTTCTCTTCTTCACTCGCCCCAATCAGCTTGTCGGGGTGGAACTGGTTCGAGAGCCGTCGATAGGCTTTCTTGATGTCGTTTTCGCTGGCGTTGGACTTGACGCCCAGCACCCGAAAGTAGTTGTTCATGGCAGATCCTGCATCACTGGCATCATCAGAGTCACAAGGCTGGCGCCGGAGGGGCTTGGGGAACCAGGCGTGGTAAAAACTCGCCATTTTAACGGAAAGCCGACACTACTGCCACGAGCGTGCGGCGCTCTTGCGCAAAAAGTGATGGGGGAATGGGACTCGGTGGCGGGGCTACAATGGCAGAAGGGATGGCGGCCGGAACTCTTTGTCCGCCCCGTTGCCCAACTGCGGTACCGGGTGCCTGGCTGGCGCTTGGTTTGAGTCTCATTATTCAGGGCCCGGCCTGTCGGGTCAGCATAAGGAATCATCGCCATGTTCAAACCTTGTCTTCTCGCCCTCGCGCTCTGCAGCAGCGTTGCCTTTGCCACCGATGCCTTGCCCTCCACTCCCTTGATGGGCGATATCACCAAGGCCCAGTTCATGGAGCGGGCCGAGCAGCGCTTCGCCCAGCAGGACAAGAACGGGGATGGCGTGATCTCCGTCGCCGAGAAGGAGGCCGCCCTGGCCAAGATAGAGGGGGTGATGAAGCAGGCGGGCAAGCCGGTGCCGGACCGGATGGCGCAGCTCAAACCGAGACGGGACACCAGCAAGGCGCAGTTCATGGCCCGTCAGGAGAAGCTGTTCGCGCGTCTGGACAAGAACGGGGACGGGGTGATTGGGGAGTCCGAGCGGGCCGAGATCAAGGCCAATCTGGAGAAGCGGGTCATGGATGCCGCGCAATAGCGGATCCGCCGCGAAGAGCCCGCCATCCGGTGAGCGTTTGCCGTCAGATAAAAGAGCCCGGTCCTGCGACCGGGCTTTCTCATTGCAGGATCAGGCGGGGAGCGACCAGCTGGCCCACCAGAGCCGCAGCTTGAGCCCCCAGCGGCTGCTCCAGCCCGTGGTGCTGCTCACCAGCTCCCCGTCCCGAACGATGAGGAAGGTCGGGGTGACCCCGACCTGCCACCGGGCGGCGAGATTGCCCTGCTCATCGTTATGGGTGGGAAAGCCGAGTCCCTTCTTGCCCATGCCCTGTTGCAACTGGCCGTCGTTGCCGGAGCGCAGCGCCACCGTCAGCACGTTGCCGCCCTCCTGCCATAGCTGCTCCACCACCGGGGTGGTGAAGCGGCACACCCCGCACCAGCTGGCCCAGTAGTAGACCAGCAGGGGCTGGCCCTGGCTCAGGGTGGCGAGATCGGTGCGGGTACCATCCTGCAGGGTGATAGGGGCTTGCATGGCCCCGTCCGGCAGGCTGGGGCTGCGCCACAGATCCAGCAGGGTAGAGACGATCAACGCCATCAGCAACAGCCAGAGCGCCTCTTTGCCCCAACGTCGCCAGCGTGGCGGTTTGGGGCGCACGTTGTCGACCATGGCTTAGCTCCGCTTGGCCAGTTCGGCTTTGACCAGCTGCTCGAGCTGTTCATAGGGCAGGGCGCCCGGTACCAGCTGATTGCCGATCAGGGTCGCCGGGGTGCCCTGCACCCCCAGGAGTGTGCTGATGCGCAGTCTGTGTGGTCGCAGTTCCATCGATGGCCTCCTCATGTCCGCTTGGCCAGTTCGGCCTTGACCAGCTGCTCGAGCTGGTCATAGGGCAGGGCGCCCGGAACCAGCTGATTGCCGATCAGGGTCGCCGGCGTGCCCTGCACCCCCAGGAGTGTGCCGATGCGCAGGCTGCTGCGCAGCTCCTCGCTGGCCTTGGCATCAGGCTTGAGCGCCACGTTGCCGGTGGCTGCCAGCGCCTTGTTGATGTCCGCCTCCGTCAGCATGCCCTGCTTGCTCATCAGTTTGTCGTGCAGGGGGAGGAAGCGGGCCGGATCCTGCTGCCACAGGGTCAGGCTGTACTGGGCCGCCTTGGCGGAGGTCTGCCCCTTGAACGGCAGCAGCTTGATCACCAGCCCCAGATCGTTCGGGTAGGCCTTGAGCAGCTTGGTCACCTCGGGGTCAAACTGCTTGCAGTAGGGGCAGTTGTAATCGGTGAACAGTACCAGGGTCAGCTTGGGGTTCTTGGCTCCCAGGCGCGGGCTGGTGGCGCTGTTGAACAGCACGTCCTGATTGCCCTTGATGAAGTCACCGAGCTGGGCCTCCTGGGCCGCGGCATTCTGCTTCTCCCAGGATTCGGCCGCCTCGTCGAGGATCTTGGGGTTCTGTACCAGGGTCTCGCGGATGAGTTCCTTGATGCGCGCCTCCTGCTCCGGGGTGAAGGGGGCGGCGTGCAGGGCCGGGGCCAGCATGCTGGCGGAGAGGGCGGCGATCAGGGTCAGGGTGTTCAGCTTCATGGGATTCTCCTCAGAAATGGGTGGCGGGCTTGATGAGGCCGGCCTTGTTCAAGACGTCGAGCAGGTCGCCCTTGTCCAGCAGGGGAGAGAGGGTCTCTCCCTCCGGCAGGCCGGGGCCGTAGATCTGGTTGAAGGGCACGGCGGCCGCCCCCCGCTTGCGCAAGAAGGCGGAAATGGTGTCGCTCGGCCTGCTCCAGTCTCCGCGCAGGGCCACCACATCCGGGGCCGAGAGGGCGGTCTGCACCTCATCGCGCAGCAAGACGTTGTATTTGTTGGCCTTGCAGGTCACGCACCAGTCGGCGGTGACATCCACGAAGACCCGCTTGTTCTGGGCCAATGCCTGAGTGATAGCCTGTTCAGACAGAGGCTGCCAGGCGACCCGATCGGCGGTTGCGCCACCCTGGGCGCTGAAGGCGCCGCCCAGCAGCAGGGCACCCCCCACCAGGGCCGAGAGGGAGAGGGCCAGCGTGAAGCCGCGGATACCATGACGCCAGATGATGCCCGCCAGCAGCACCAGCAACAGGCCCACCATCAGCCAGCCCGTGGTGAGGGTGCCGAGGTGGTTGGCGAGCAGGCTCAGCAACCAGAGGCTGGAGCCCAGCATCATCAGGCCGAGCAGGATACGCAGCTGGCCCATCCAGCGGCCAGGCTTTGGCAGCCAGAGTGCGAGGCGCGGCAGGGCCGCCACCAGCAGCCAGGGCAGGCTCATGCCAAGCCCGAGGGCGGTGAAGATGAGCCAGAGTTCCCCGAGCGGCGCCGCCAGCGCGAAGGCGACCGCGGTGCCGAGGAAGGGGGCCGAGCAGGGGGTGGCCAGCAGGGTGGCAAAGCCCCCTTGCAGGAAGTGGCCGCCGAGGCCGTTGCCGCCGCTGGTGGCGAGCCGGGTGCTGAGGGCGCTCGGCAGACGGATCTCGAACAAGCCCAGCAGATTGGCGCAGAACAGCGCCGTCACCAGCACCATGAAGCCGATGAAACCGGCGCTCTGGAACTGGATGCCCCAGCCGACCGCCCCCTGGGTCGCGCGCAGCAGGCTGCTCATGGCGGCCAGCAACCAGAAGGAGGCCAGGATGCCGGCGCTGGCGGCGAAGAACTGCTTGCGTATCGTCCCCTGTTGTTGCGTTTGCTGTTGCAGCACAGAGCCGAGCTTGAGCGCCAGCACCGGCAGCACGCAGGGCATCAGGTTGAGGATGAGACCGCCGAGCAGGGCGATGCCGAGCAGCCAGGGCAGGGAGCTGCCTGGCGCCGGCAGGGAGAGGGCCTCGCCGATGGCGGCCTTTGTCTGCCAGGCCTGTTCCCCGTCGGTGAGCAACAGGCCGAGGGATTGGCCGCGCAAGTCGGGGGCGTCTCCCTGCCAGCCGTCGCTGACCGGCACCCGGGCCGTCAGGGTATTGCCCTGCACGGCCAGCTCGGGTTTGCCGAACTCGGCACCTTCCAGGGCATCGATGAAGAGGGCAGGGGATTGCCAGCCATCAGCCCGCTCCGCCAGGAGCTGCAGCTGATTGTGCCCATAGCCGACCTTCACCTGGGTGTCAGCGGGCAGGGGTTGGGGCAGGGCGCTCATGACCTTGGCCCAGGCGAAGTCGAAACCGGCGGGCGCCGTGCCGTCCGCATCGAGCGTGAAGGGGTAATCGGTCAGGATGCAGACGTTGCTGCAGGTGGAGAGGCGCAGGGTGCCCTTGAGGGGCTGATCCGCATCGGCCCTCAGGCTGAGGGGGAAGCTGACGCTCTGCTGGTAGCCCTGGGTGCTGAGCCCGGCCACCTCGAAGTGACGGGGGGTGGGCCAGTGCCACTGAAAGTCGCTGACCGGCTGGTCCCACAGGATCTGAGGGGCGATCCCCCCCTCACCCGGGCTGTGCCAGTAGGTTTTCCAGCCCGCTTCCAGCGCCACATCGAGCAGGATCCGGGTCTGGGCAGGGTCGCTGCGATCGGCTTGCAGCCTGATCTTGGCGTGATCGTTCTGGGGGCTGGTGAGCCAGCCCGTGTCGCTGGCCAATCCCGTGGATTGCCACAGCAGACAGCCCAGTAACAGGGTTGTCTTGAGGAGTTTTGACATCTTGTTCTCTCGCAAAAAATGAATGACGGCTAATGGCTAGCAGTCGAACTCATTCCCGCCAGACGCAGAGACGAAGGTGCAGACGCCGCTCGGGCGGTGAGATGACTCTCGGGGGAGGCAAGGGGGGAACATATCGCCAGAGCGGGGCCAGGAGGGCGATCACCAGGGCGATGGCGAAGAAGAGCTGCTCGACACAGAGCAGGGTAGCGGCACTCAGCCACTTGCCGTTGAGCTGGCAGCTGTTTGGCTGCGGGTTGGTGGCGCCATCCTGATCCTCGGCATCGGCGAGCGAGGGCAGGGTCTGGCAGCTGAGGGCGTGATCGAGCAGGGCCAGCCGGGCCAGCGGCTGGGCAGCGCAGTTGAGCACCAGCAGGCAGACCAGCAGCAGGAGTCGTTTCGCCACACGTTGTTGGTGAATCATGCTTGCCCCGTTCATCAAGATGGGCACATCCTAACGGCCAATGACGGGAGGAGCAAGCCGAGGCCGGTCTGTACCCGCCCGGGGTGGTCAGTTCTGTTTGGCGAACGCTTGTTCGCTAAAAGGGGGACCAGTATACTGCGCCGAGTTAAATTCCGAGGTGTTCGATGCTCAAAATTGCCCGCGTGCTGCTGCTTGCCCTGCTGCTCGTCTTCTGGTTCGTATTCGGTCTGTTGCTCTGTCTGGTGCGCCCGCGCCATCCCAACAACGTCTATGTCTTTGCCCGCATGTATCATGCGGTCTGCCCCCTCATCGGGCTCAAGGTCAGGGTCACCATTCCCGACGAGATCAAGTCGGTCGGCCCGGCTGTCTATGTGTGCAACCACCAGAGCAACTTCGACATCTTCACCGTGACCGGCGCCGTGGTGCCCGGCGTGGTGGCGGTGGGCAAGAAGAGCCTGCTGTGGCTGCCCTTCTTCGGCCTCATCTTCTGGCTTTCCGGCAACGTGCTGATCGACAGATCCAACCGCTCCCGCGCCATCGGCACCATCGGCCAGGTGGTGGATCGTATCAAGGGTCGCGGCACCTCCATCTGGATGTTCCCGGAAGGGACCCGCTCCCAGGGCCGTGGCCTGCTGCCGTTCAAGGCCGGCGCCTTCCACACCGCCGTGCAGGCCGAGGTGCCCGTGGTGCCCATCGTCTGTTCCAGCTACTTCGGTCAGGTTGACCTGAACCGCTGGGACAACGGCGAGGTGCTGCTGGAGATGCTGCCCCCCGTGTGCAGCAAGGAGCACGGCGCCGCCGGCATTCGCGAGCTGTCCGACACCTGCCGGGCCCGGATGGAGGCCAAGCTGGCGGAGCTGGACGCCAAGCTCGGTCATCACAAGGCCGCCTGAGCCTGAGAAGAGAAAAAGGGAGCCGCCGGCTCCCTTTTTTATTGGTGAAAATCACCACTTCATTGGTTTTTTTCACCACGCCTGGCCCGTTTAATTTCCACTATCAATCCCCATCTATTTGTAAAGAAAGGATAAATTTTCTTGGCACGGCTCTTGTAATGCTTTTGGGAGAGATAGCCATCCCATCCACAAGGAGCCAGACCATGAGCGTATTTAGCCGCCTGACCGACGTGATCAATGCCAACCTGCACAGCCTGCTCGACAAGAGTGAGGAGCCACAGAAGATGCTGCGGCTGATGATCGAGGAGATGGAGCAGGTCCAGGTCGAGATGAGAACCCAGGCCGCCCGCGTCATTGCCGAGCAGAAACAGCTGGAGCGCCACCAGCAGGCGCTGCGCAACCAGATCCAGGAGTGGTCCGCCAAGGCCGAGCTTGCCATCCCGAAGGGGCGGGAAGACCTGGCCCGCGCCGCCCTCACCGAGAAGCTGGCCGAGGTCAAGAAATGCGAACAGCTGGAGCAGGACAAGGCCCGGGTGGCCGAGGTGCTGGCCCAGTTGACCGCCGACAGCGAGCGCCTGGCGGCCAAGCTGACCGAGGCGCGGGAGAAGCAGAAGATGCTGACCCTGCGCGAGCAGACCGCCCACAGCCGGATCCGGGCCCGTGCCCAGGTGGACAACCAGCGCATGCATGAACTGATGGCCCGTTTCGACGGTTTCCAGGGCCGGGTGGATCAGCTGGAAGCTCAGCTGGAGGCGGCGACCCTGGGGCAGAATCCTTCCCTCGAGGCCCAGTTCCGCGAGCTGGAGCTCAATGACGAGATCGAACGCGAGCTGGCCCGTCTGAAGGGCCAAAAAGAGGAGGCCTGATCATGACCCCCTGGCCGAAAGATCTGGCCCACCGCAAGCTCACCGGCGTCTGCGCCGGCCTTGCCAACGGGCTCGGGATCTCCAGGGTGACGGTGCGGGTGGTCATGCTGCTCGCCCTGATCCTGATGCCACCCCTGGCCCTGGCGGCCTACCTGCTGGCGGTGCTCATCATGCCGCCGCGCCGTGAATTGAAACGCTGGCTGGATTGACCAAGGCAGGGTTTCTATCTGCCAATGAGATACCAAGGAGCAAAACATGCTGGAATTTATCGTCTTGATGCTGGTGCTGGTCACCATGGCGCTGACCGGATTTACCGTGCTGGCCATGTTGCTGGTGAGCGGGGTCTTCGCGCTGTTTGGCATCCTGGCCGGCATGCTTGCTCTGGTCATCAAGCTGGCGCCCTGGCTGCTGTTGGTGCTGGTGGTGTGCTGGCTGCTCAGCAACAGGCGCAAGCAATCCAATACCTATCGTTAGGCCTCCCTGGCACTTTACGGCCACCCTTGCGGTGGCCTTTTTTATGGCGCCCGGCTGACTGACTCGAGGGTGGGGAGGCTGGTCAGCCAGGCGCTGTACCACTCATCCCAAAGGGTTGGCTCTTGCACCAGCCGTTCCTTGAAGGCCTTGCTCTGCTGCTTGAGGCGATATTCGAGGCGCAGGGCCTGGCCTTTGTCCGAGACGGTCTGCTGCCACACCAGGGTCAGGGGCCCCTTGCCACGCAGGGCGCGCGCGCCCTTGCCGCTCTGATGCTGGCGCAGGCGCCGCTCCGGATCCGTGGTGATACCGGCGTAAAGCGCGCCACCCTGGGTGCGTACCAGGTAGATAAACCAGTTACCTGTGGGTTTATCGGTACAAACGTCTGTCGTCATGACTCTTTCCACTGCACCTGACTGCGCCTGAGCCGATGCAGGGGCAGCAGGCTCACCAGCAGGCCGGCCCAGACGAAGGCGAAGCCCACGGATTTCACCGGATCCGGGGTCTCCCCGAACCAGAAGATGGCGAGCAGGAAGGCGAGGCTCGGCTCTATGTATTGCAGTAACCCGACCGTGCTCATGCGGGTGCGGGCCACGGCGTAGCAGAAGAGCCCGACCGGTAGCAGGGTGGCGGGAGCGCTGCCCATCAACAGCAGGCGCTCGCGCCAGTCGCCGTCCATAAACAGACAGGTACCCTGGACGCCGAAATAGCCGATGATCAGCAGGGCGATGGGGAGCTGCACCAGGGATTCGAGATAGAGGCTGGCCCCGGCGTCATAGCGTACTTTCTTCTTGATGAGGCCGTAGAAGGCGAAGTTGGCCCCCATGATGAGGGAGAACCAGGGCAGCTCGCCGTAGGAGAACAGCATGTAGGCGAGACCGGCCAACGCCAGGGCCACCGCCAGGTGCTTTTGCGGGGTGAGTTTCTCTTTGAGGAAGAGGACGGCGAAGACGATGTTGAACAGCGGCGTCATGAAGAAGGCGAGGCTGGTGGCCAGCACCTGGCCGGTGGTCAGGCACCAGGTGAACATGCACCAGCTGATGGACATGACGGGGCCCGCCAGCAGGATGAGGCCGAGCTGGCGCGGCTCGCCGCGCAGGCGTGCCCAGGGCACCCGTACGCCGAGCAGCAGGAACAGACTGCCGAGCAGGACGACCGACCAGAGCACCCGGTGAGAGAGCAGCTCCCACATGTTGACCTCGGGCATGAACTGGTAATAGAGCGGCAGCATGCCCCAGAGCACGAAAGAGAGGGCCGCACTGCCGGGGCCCAGCCAGTTCTTCATCGCTTTCCGTTTATTAAATTAAACAATTGTGGCCGCATGATAGGTATCCGCCACGGCTTTCACAAGCGGGATCGGCAGGAAAACTCTGCTACCATGCCCCCATGAATCGACTCGACGTCCTGTTTGAACAGATCCGGGCCTGCCGCCTGTGTGAGGCTCACCTGCCGCTCGGCCCCAGACCGGTGATCCGGGGGGCCGCCTCTGCCCGCCTGCTGATCATCGGTCAGGCACCGGGCACCCGGGTCCATGCCAGCGGCATCCCCTGGGACGATCCCTCCGGGGATCGGCTGCGTCACTGGCTCGGGGTGGATAAAACGACCTTCTACGACGAATCCCGCATCGCCATCATGCCCATGGGGCTCTGCTACCCGGGCCGAGGCAAGTCCGGGGATCTGCCCCCCCGCCCCGAGTGCGCGCCGACCTGGCACGACAAGGTGCTGATGCTGTTGCCCAATGTCGAGCTGACCCTGCTCATCGGCCAGTACGCCCAGCATCATTATCTGGGCAAGGCAGCACAACACACCCTCACCGAGACGGTCAGACACTGGGTCGACTATGGCCCCGCCTGGCTGCCGCTGCCCCACCCCTCGCCGCGCAACACCCTCTGGCTCAAGAAGAATCCCTGGTTCGAGCAGGAGGTGATCCCGCACCTTAAACAGAGGGTCACCCCACTGCTGGGGTGATCCTATCGTCTTGGACTCAGGTCGCGGGCTCGGCCAGCGGCTTGGGTTTGCTGCGGGCCATGGCGACCAGGGGCAGTATGATGCACAGGCACCCCAGCAGCAGCGGCAGGCCGGGTTGCTCGTCGAACAGCCAGACCCCGATGGCCACCGCCATCAAGAGCCCCGTGTACTCCGCCGAGGCGATCTTGCTCGCCTCCGCCTTGCGATAGGCCATCACGCAGAGCCCGGCATAGACCATGATCAGTGCCGACGAACCGAAGGCGGGCCACCACATCTGCCACTGCCAGTCGCCCCCCTCCCACCAGGCCAGCGCCAGTATGATGGGCATGCTCAGCACGTTGGTGAAAAACAGGGTCTGGGCGATGGGTTGCTTGAGGGGGATGCGCTTGATCAGCAGGTTGTTGACCGCCAATGACAATGCCACGCCGAGGGCGGCCAGGGCCGCCCAGTTCACCTCGGTCGGTCGCAGCACGATCAATACCCCGACAAAACCCAGCAGTGCCGTCAGCACCTTCTGGCGCGACAGCGCCTCTCCCGCCAGCCAGACCGCGAGCGGCACCATCAAGAGCGGCGCCGCGTAGAAGAGGGCGTTGGCGGTGGCCAGCGGCAGCCGGGTGAGGGCGACCACCATCAAACAGACCCCGGCCGCCCAGATGTGGGCTCGCAGCAGGTGCCACTTGATGGCGACCGGCGGGTGTGCGCGCCAGGACCACAGCAGCCAGGGCATCAGCAACAGGGCGGCGGAGAGCTGGCGGAAGAAGACGAACTGGAACACCGGCTGATCCGGATCCAGCACCTTGACCAGGGCGTCGGAGAAGACCGCCACCATGTTGCCCAGCACCAGATAGAGGATGCCTATCCCGACTGCATTCATACTGCCTCCCGTTTCAGAAGCGGTAAGAGTAGTCTGGGGCTTGTTATCCAGTAAAATGATAAAAAATGACCATTCATGAGAATTTTAGATAATGAAGCTGCCTCCCCTGCGCGCCGTTCAATACTTCGAGGTGGTCGCCCGCCTGCTCAGCTTCTCCCGCGCGGCGCTGGAGCTCAACGTCAGCCAGAGTGCCGTCAGCCATCAGGTTCGTCTGCTTGAGGATTTTCTCGGGGAGCGGCTGCTGCTGCGCCAGGGGCGGCTGCTCTCCCTGACGGCGCAGGGGGAGGTCTACTTCGAGGGGATCTCGGCGGGGCTCGGCCAGATTGCCCACAGCAGCGAGCAGCTGCGCGGTGGCGGCGAGATGCGGGTCAGGCTCGCGGTCTACAGCTCGTTCGCGGTCAAGTGGCTGATCCCGCGTCTGGCGGGGCTGCGCCAGCTCTACCCCGAGCTGGACTTGAGCCTGGAGATGGTGGCGGAAGATCCCGAGCTCTCCGATCGGGTGGCGGACGGCTTCATCACCGTGTCCCCCGAGGGGCCTGGCTACATGCACGATCTGCTCTACCGGGAGCGGCTGATGCCGGTGTGCAGCCGGCGCCTGTGGCAGCAGGTGGAGGGGGAGTGGCCCGAGGCCCTGTGGCAGTTGCCACTGCTCTCCATCCAGGCGATCTACCGGGAAAAAGGGGAGGATTGGCGGCGCTGGGCCGAGGTGGGCGGACTGACGATTGCCCCGACCGCGCGGATGCACCATTTCAGCCATATCCTGCTGGCGCTGGAGGCGGCCAACTGGGATCAGGGGGTGGCGCTCATCAACGACTACATGTTGCAACCGGAGGATCCCGGCCTGGTGCGGCTGCCGCTCCATGCTCTGGAGACCGGGGATCACTTCTATTTCGTCTGCAAGCGCTCACGGGCCCATGAACCCGCCATCAGCCGGTTGCGACAGTGGCTCTGGCAGGAGGCACAGGCGAGCCTGCGCCCCGGTGAAAACGAACCCCTCAAGCGGACGTGAGGCGCTCGGACTCTGCATTCAGGCTTTCTTGAACTGGCTCAGCACGAACAGGCTGGTGGCGCAGACCACCACCGAGGGGCCCGCCGGAGTATCCTGATACCAGGAGAGGCTGAGCCCCCCCAGCACGGAGAGGCAACCGATCAGGGCCGCGAGGCCCGCCATCTGTTCCGGGGTCTGGCTGAAGCGCCGTGCGGTGGCGGCGGGGATGATCAGCAGGGAGGTGATGATGAGGGCCCCGACAAACTTCATGGCCACCGCGATCACCAGGCCGATCAGCAGCATCAGCACGCAGCGCAGCACATCCACTCGTACCCCCTCCACCCGCGCCAGCTCCTCGGAGATGGTCATGGAGAGCAGGGGATCCCACAGCCGCCACAGGGTGAGCAGCACCAGGGCGCCGCCGCCGTAGATCCAGAGCAGATCCATGGGTTGTACCGAGAGCAGATCGCCGAACAGGTAGGCCATCAGGTCCACCCGCACGTTGTCCATGAAACTCAAGGTCACCAGGCCCAGCGACAGGGCGCTGTGGGCCAGGATGCCGAGCAGGGTATCGGTGGCCACCTGCTGGTTGCGGCTCATGACGACCAGCAGCATGGCCATGGCGAGGCAGCAGACCACCACCGCCAGGGTCAAATCCACCTGCAGCAGGATGCCGAGCGCGATGCCAAACAGGCAGGCGTGGGAGAGGGTGTCGCCAAAATAGGCCATCTTGCGCCACACCACGAAGCTGCCGAGGGGGCCGGCCAGCAGGGCGATGCCGAGGCCGGCCGCGAGGGCGTATAACAGAAAGCTGTCCACTGGAATGTCCTATTGCTTGGCTATTTGTTGCGAGAAGGCAGGCGGATGATCGGGGCCTGCGGTTCGTGATGGTGGTGTTCACCGTCGCAGTGATGATGGTGGGTATAGACCGCCAGCACCTCCTGTTCCGGGCGCCCGAACAGGCGGGCGAATTCCGGGTGACGAGCCACGCTTTCCGGTTCGCCATGGCAGCAGACGTGGCGATTGAGGCAGATCACCTCGTGGGTGCTGGCCATCACCAGGTGCAGGTCGTGGGAGACCATCAGCACGGCGCAGTGGAGCTCGGCGGCGAGCTGGCCGATAAGGGCGTAGAGCTCGATCTGGCCGTTGATGTCCACTCCCTGCACCGGTTCGTCCAGCACCAGCAGCTCGGGCTTGACCAGCAGGGCACGGGCCAGCAGCACCCGCTGCATCTCGCCACCGGAGAGTTTCTGCATCCGGTTGTCCAGCAGATCCTGGGCGCCGACCCGGTTCAGTGCCTCTTCGATGGAGAGGCGGCCATTCTTGCCAAGCTGAAGGAAGCGGCGCACCGTCAGCGGCAGGGTGGGATCCAGATAGAGGCGCTGGGGGACATAGCCGACGCGCAAGTCCCGGCGGCGCCGGATCTCGCCGGAGTCCGGATTGAGCAGGCCCAATACCAGTTTGCTCAGGGTGCTCTTGCCCGCCCCGTTGGGGCCGACCAGCGTGGTGATTTTGCCTTTGTTCAGGGTAAAGGAGACCTTGTCGAGCACGGAACGTCCGTCAAACGAGAGACAGACATCTTTTAGCTCCACCAGTTGGGTCATGACAGCTCCGGGGTTTACAGCCTGTGAGAGTTATAATATAACAATAGCGTTGGCTGTTATATTATCACACACATACTTCCTGACGAGACCCCTATGCGCATTCTTGCCCTGATCACTGCCTTGCTGGCGGTGAGTCTGCCCGCCCGTGCCCTCGAGGTGCTGACCACCATCAAACCCATCGGCTTCATCGCCGCCGCCATCACCGACGGTGTGAGCGAGCCCAAAGTGCTGCTGCCGACCGGCGCTTCTCCCCACGACTTTGCTCTGCGTCCCTCCGATATTCGCAGCATCAATGACGCCGACCTGGTGGTTTGGGTTGGCCCCGAGCTGGAGGGTTTCATGGCCAAGCCACTAGCTCAGCATCCCCATGTGCTGACCCTGACCAAGGTGCCGGGCATGCCGCTGTTTGACTATCGTAAGCAGGCCGGACACGAGGAGCACGGTGACGAGGAACATGAGGGTCATGACCATGACGGTCATGAGGGACATCATCACGAGGGGGTGGATCCTCACATCTGGTTGGGACCGACCCAGGCTCTGGTGATCGCCAAGGCGCTGAGTGACACGCTGAGCACCCAGGATCCGGCCAATGCCGCTCGTTACGGTGCCAACCTGAAAGCCTTCACGGCCAAGGTCGATGCCAAGGACAAGGTGATTGCCGGACAGATGAAAGCGGTCAATCAGAAGGGCTACTTCGTGTTTCATGAAGCCTATGGCTACTGGGAGCGCCACTATGGCATGAGTTCCAAGGGTCACTTTACCGTGAGCCCTGAGCGCCGCCCCGGTGCCAGGACGCTGGTGGAGATCCGCAAGGCGCTGGAGGAGAAACAGGCGAGCTGCATCTATGCCGAGCCGCAATTCTCGCCCGCGGTGATCGAGTCGGTCGCCCGCAATACGGGGGCCAAGGTGCTGCTGCTGGATGAAGTGGGTGAACAAGTACCGCTAGGACCCGAGGGTTATCCGCAGTTTATGCAGCAACTGGCCGATGCCTTTGCCGAGTGCCGCTAACACCCCGGTGTGACCATCAGGGCTGACTATACTGACCTCCAGCGCATGACATGGAGTGTCCCGTATGAAATGGATTATCCCCGCCTGCATGGTGGCACTGATCAGTGCCCCGTTGCAGGCTTCCCAGCTGTCCAGCTATATCACCAGCCCTGATCTCAAGTCCAAGTTGCAGGAAGTCTACGGCGCTCGGGCGCTGCAGCGGGCGGAGGCGTTTTCTCGCTTGCTCAGCCCGCGGGCGGGCACGACGGATCAGCAGAAACTGGAGCTGGTGAACAACTACTTCAACAACCTGACCTATAGCGAGGATCCCAGGTTATGGGGAGAGGAAGACTACTGGGCCAATCCGCTGGAGTTTATCGGAGCCCGTGGTGGGGATTGCGAGGATTACAGTATCTCCAAGTACTACACCCTGATGGAGCTGGGGGTGGATGAGAAGAAGCTGCGGCTGGCCTATGTGAAGGCCATTCGATACAACCAGTTTCACATGGTGACGCTTTACTTTCCTACCGCCAAATCTGACCCTCTGGTCCTCGACAACATCAATGGCCGCATCCTGCCGGGCAGCAAAAGAAACGACTTGCAGCCGGTTTACAGTTTTGATGCCAAGAGCATCTGGGTGATGAAGTCCCGGCGCGAAGGCACCCTGGCGGGGAGCGCCGATCGCCTGACCCAGTGGACTTCGATGCAGAGCCGCTTCTCCAGCGAGCATCTGCGTGCCCCCCGCCGTCAGCTATAACTTGCCCGCCGCTTTCAACTCCTCAAAGTACCTTGCCGCGCCCGGATGCTGACTGATGCTCAGCACCGGGCCGACTTTATTGCGCGCCTTGTGGAACAGGTTGGCGTAACCGTACGTCTGCTCGTTGAAGCTGGTCTGCTGGCTCAACATGGCCTTGGTCAGGCGGTAGACATCCCCATCCGGCATGCTGGCATTGGTCACCAGGGTGGCGGCGATGGCGAAGGTGGGAGTGGCCTTGAGATTGCCCGGGTAGATGCGGGCCGGCACCTGGCTGCGCTGGTAATACTTGACCCCCTGCAGCAGCTGATCACGAACGGGGCCATCGATGGACAAGAAGCGGATGGCGCAACGCTTCGAGGTGTCCAGCACGATGCGATTCGGATGGCCCATCACCAGCCCGAAGGCGTCGATCTGCTTGCTGCACAGGGCTTCGGCCTGGTTGGCCACGCTTTTCAGATCGAGGTCTTGCTCGGTGGCGCCGAGTAAAGAGAACAATGCCAGTGCCGTCTGACGGGTGCCAGAGTGCTTCAACCCCATGTCGATGGGGGCCAGTTTGAGTTGTTCCAGCTTGGTGATGTCACCATCGGCCCGCACCACTATGGTGAAAGGCTCGGCATGGGTGGCGAACAGAGCACGCAGTTCGGGCTGGGGTTGTTTGGCAAAGGGGCCGCTGCCGTGGCTGGCCTGATAGAGCCAGTCGGATTGCACCAGTGCATAGGGGCTTTCCCCTGCCTGCAACTGCCGTAGATTCTCGATGGAACCTGAGCTGGCCTGCGGCTTGCATTGGAGGCCGGGGTCGCTCTTGTTGGCCAGACGGCAGAACTCCTTGGTGACCTGATAATAAATCCCCTGCTCGCCACCGGTACCGATGGACACGGTCTGGGCATGAGAGGCAGACGCCAGGAGCAGGGGGAACAGCAACAGGGAACGTTTCATGATGCCTCCTGGCTGGCATAGCCATCGATGCCCCAACTGCGCAAGGTGCCCATATCCGTTACCTCGCTGGCTTCTGCCAGCAGGGTGTATCCGGAGGCGTGCAGGCACTGGGAAAGCAGGTTCCAGTACAGAGGGGCGTCGGTGAGCTGGCAACTGATGAACACGGGTTTGACGGGGTCGAGCCTGGTCAGGTTGTCGTTGTTCATGGGGACATTGCTGAAGGCCATCTCGACCCCCTGAGCCGCCAGGGCCGACAGTCTCTCCTCGGCAAGGGGAGGGAAGTTTGGCTGATCCCAGCGCCAGTCCAGGGTCTTGCCCTTGCCGCTGGCCAGTGTGGACGAGAACTGTGCCCAGTCTGGGTGGGCGAGCAGGCTGAGAGGAAGCTGTATCCCCTCCGTCTTTTGTGCGAGCCAGTGGTTGAGCAGCGCCCGGATCTCGTCAGGTGAACTGTCCGCACTCGGTGGGTTTTGCGGGAGCAGGCGGCTGTAGAGCCGGATATCCCCCTGGGTAGAGACGAAATGCTGCAGATGCATGTCGCCCGGGGTCTGTGTCAGTCCCATCAGCGGTTGGCTGCTTTGACCCTCGTGTTGCTTGCCGAGCTGGGTGATCTTGAGCCGTTGCTGCAGCAGATCCCGCTTGCGTTCGGAGACCAGCTGGTTGATGGAGGAGACGACCTCCCGCAACTCTCTCAGCCAGGGGATGGGCAGGTTGCCACTGAACTGGCGCTGGCGCACCTGCAACAATTGCAGGTTCACCTGCTCGAGAGGACGTAACAGCCGGTTGCATACCCACTGGATGATGAGGGTCAGCACCAGCAGGCCGCCGAGCAGGGCCAGCCCGGTGCGGCTGATGGCGTTCCACAGATGCTGGTAGGCATAGCCCTTGTGCCCCTCGAGGGTAAGGGTGCCGAGAATGCGCCAACCATCGGTGAGCTCTTGCTCCACCTTGATCGGTGGCATGGCAATGAGGCTCGGCAGCCAGGCGGGGATGTTCTGTTGCGCGGTGTGGAATGCCTTCTGGAACAGCAGTTGGCCGTCCGGATCCAGCAGGGTGACCGAGCTGACGAAACCGCCGTCAAACATGGCATTGACGATGGTTTCTGCCAGCACCTTGTCGTCATTGAGCAGGGTGCCTTGCAGCACCAGGCCGAGGGCGGTGATGGCCGTCTCCAGGTTGGCGGACATCTGGTCGAGGATGGATTGCCGCACCGTGGTGATCTCCAGCATGAACAGCAGGATGGCGCCAATGGTGAACAGGATCAGGATGATTACGTTTAACAATTTTGCTAATGACATATCCACTCCATGGAAATGTTCTTGCAACATTTGGTTGCTCTTGAGCGACGACAACCGGATCGGGTTCTTAAAAATAGAAAGAAATGTCTGAAACTGGCGATCATTTCTGCCAATACAGGAAGGTTATGCATAAAATGTGGGGTTCGTGCATATAGCTATGAACTTTTTGTAAGTATTTAGGTCTAATTGCCAGATGCACGGTTTTCATAATAAAAAATCATAAAGACAGACACACAACTACCACCCTTAGATCTAATGACAGGATAGCGGATGAAACGTCTCCGTCCCTTGGTAGCGCAGGCTGCCAACTGGGAACCCCCGGTTCCCCGCAAGCATTTTTATGCCATGTTACTGCTCACGGCCATGACGCTGTCGGCGGTAGCCGTATTGCCAGCCCCCGGTGACATCCTGGAGCGGCCACTGCGTCTCGAGTTGCCCATCGCTACCCCGGGCACCGCGACCAACGAAGATAACACCGATTTTAACGATATCCCGGACCACGAACTGGTGGAGGCGGCCGCCCCGGAGGATGACATCCCGGCGGATGTGACTCCCCAGTGGCAGGATTACCGGGTGCGCAACGGTGAAAACCTGACGGCCATCTTCAACAATCTGGGGCTTTCCACCACCACCCTCTACAAGGTGCTGGATGCGGATGCCAAGAATCATCTGGCCCGTCTCAAGCCTGGCCAGACCATAGAGTTGCTGATCGATCAGGACAACATACTGCAGCAGCTCAAGATCCGCCTGAACATCAAGCAGACTCTGGTGCTGGAGCGCACCGATGACACCTACAGCGCCAACATGCTCAACGAGAAGGTGGAGTGGCAGAAGAAGAGTTATGACGGTGTCATCAATGGCAGTTTCTATGTCAGCGCCCGCAATGCCGGCATCCCGGCCAACCATATCCAGAAGATTGCCAACCTGTTCCAGTGGCGGATGAACTTCGCGAAAGATCTGCAAAAAGGTGACAAATTCAAGGTGCTGGTGCGTCAGGAGACGGTCGAGGGCAAGAGCACGGGCAACACCCAGCTGCTGGGTGTCGAGGTGTTCAGCCAGGGCAAGGCGGTGTCTGCCTGGCTGTCGGAGGACGGCAACTACTATGACGGTCAGGCGAACAGCTTGGAGCGTGGTTTCCGCCGTTATCCGACCCACAGCCGCTACCGGATCAGCTCGAACTTCAACCCGGCCCGGCGCCACCCCATCACGGGTCAGGTCCGCCCCCACGAGGGCACCGACTTCGCCCTGCCGGTGGGCACCGCAGTGATGGCTACCGGTGATGGCGTGGTGCTCAAGGCGACCCGTCACCCGCTGGCTGGCACCTATGTGGTGATCAAGCACGGCCGCACCCTGATGACCCGCTACCTGCACCTGAGCAAGTTGCTGGTGAAACCCGGTCAGAAGGTGAAGATGGGTGACAAGATTGCTCTCTCCGGCAATACCGGGCGCTCCACGGGGGCCCACTTGCACTACGAGGTGCGGATCAACAACCGTCCGGTGAACCCCATGACGGTCAAGTTGCCCATGGCTGAACCGCTCTCCGGCAAGGAGAAGCGTCAGTTCCTCGCCAAGGTGAAGAGCTATCGCCAGGAGATGGAGGCGGGTTGAGTCTCTTTCTTGTCCAGATAGCAAAAGGCCCCGCCATCATGGCGGGGCCTTTTTCATGGACCGGACTCAGTAACCCTTGTCGAAGTCGATGCGCCCATCGAGCTGCTGGCCGTCGATGAAGCGGATGTAGTTGCGGATGAAGATCTGGGCCACATCTTCCGGGAAGCTGTAGGCGCTGTTGTGGGGCGTGATGATGAGATTGGGCTGATGCCAAAGGGGACTGGTGGGAGCCAGGGGCTCCTGCTCGAACACATCCAGCACGGCGGTGGCGAGCTTGCCGTTTTGCAGGGCCGCCAGCAGGTCTCCCTCGTGTACCGCATTGCCCCGGCCGACGTTGAAGAAGATGGCGCCCGGCTTGCAGTGGTTGAAGCGATCGGTGGTGAACAGGTGGCGGGTTTCCCGGGTCGCCGGCAACACGCTGACGATGACGTCGGCCTGGGCCAGCATCTTGTTCAGCGCCGGCAGCTGATACACCTGATCGAAACCCGCCCGCTCACGACCGCTATGGCTGATGCCGAGTACACGCATGCCGAAGTGTTTGCCGGTGTGAGCGATGTGCTGGCCTATGCTACCGGTGCCGAGCAGCAACAGGGTCTTGCCCTTGAGCCCCTGATAAGGCTGGCTCTGCCACAGCTGCTGTTGCTGCTGTTCACGGTAGAGGGGCAGATGACGGGTCAGGCTCAGAAGGTGGCCAAACACATACTCGCTCATCAGGGGGCCGAAGATGCCGCGCACATTGGTGAGCAGGTAGTCCCGGCGACAGCTGGCATCCAGCAGCACATCGACCCCGGCGTAGGTGGATTGCAACCAGCCGAGCTTGCCGGCCTTGGGCAACAGGGGTTTGGCGCGAGCCGGCTCGGCCATCAGGATGTGTGCCTCACCGATGAGCCGTTCGGCTTCGCTCTGGTTGTCGGCCCGCAGAATGCGCAGATGGGGGAGGTGAGCGGCCTTGAGCAGGCGCTCGTAATGGGCGTTGTCCTGGCTGAGCAGAAGCAGGGTACGTTGGCTCATACTCTTGTTCCTTATCATGTTTATGGCACGGCAAAGGGGGATCTGTTCCCATCTTACCCCAGTTGATCGGGCAAGATAGCCGAGCAGGGTGCTTTTTCGTTTTCGCCAGCCCCCTCGTGGGCTACAATCTGCCCCACATTTTGCAAAGGATCAGACTCCAGTGTTTGGTGACAAGTTTTATAAGCGACTGGCCGAGCTGCAGCCTTGGCAGCAGACCGTCTACACCCTGGCGCTGGCAGAGCGCATGTACCCCAACTATGTGCTGTTTTCCCAGGCGTCCGGTTTCGGCGATGCCAGGGCATTTCGTCACGCGCTGGATCAGATGTGGAACTACCTCACGGTAAAGGGTTCCCGGGTCAATCTGGGGGCCATTCTGGAGGCGTTCGAGATCTACATTCCCGAGCCCAGCAAGTTTGAATCCTATGGCGCCTATCCGGCACTGGATGCCTGCGTCGCACTGGGCTGCGCCTACAACTCGGTAATTTGCCGGGTGGGCGAAGAAGCCACGGATGCCAGTCACGCGTCTGTGGGCACCGTAGCCGGCTTCATCGAGATGCTGGAAGAGCGCGACCTGACCGATGAGGAACTCTACGAGCACGAGTACATCGAGGCCGAGCTGGAGTTTCAGGTCGAACTGCTCAAGCGCGTGGCCTTCGAGCGCGACAGCGACCGCATCCTGGCCATCCGCGAGTTTGCCGCCCAGGGCGGCGTCTCCAACATCGGTATCAGCCTGGACGAGTGATACGAGTGCGGCGCCTTCCGCGCCTGCCCATAAAAAAAGCTCCCGAATGGGAGCTTTTTTTATGCCCGCTCCTCGGTGAGGGGCCTGACGCTCAGCACTGGTGCGGCGTCGATGCCATCGGCATTCATCATGGAGGAGATCCGCTGCAGGGAGGAGAGCAGCAGGGTCTGTTCCCAGGTTTCCAGAGCCTGGAAGCGCAGGATGAAGCTCTCTTGCAGCGGGGTCGGCGCCTGTTCCAGCAGGGCTCGGCCCGCGTCAGTCAGCGTCGCATGTACCTTGCGCTTGTCGGTCTCGCTGCGGATCCGTTGCACCAAGTGGCGGCTCTCGAGCCGATCCATGATGGTGGTGGCGGTGGCCTGGCTCATGTTGGTGTGATCCGCCAGCTGGCGCATGGAGATCTGCCCCAGATCGTCTATCCCCTTGAGCAGCAGGAGCTGTGGTGAGGTCAGCCCGGCTTCCTTGATCAAGCGTTTGGAGTGCATATCGATGGCACGGATGATCTGGCGCAGGGCGACCAGCACTTCATCATGTTTTTCCACTGGGGTCCGGCTCATGGCCTGGTAGTTGAGAGGCGCAAGATTTTCCGCCTAATTCCACACAAGGTCAATATGGTTTTTGGTCTAATAGTTTCTGCTCTAACTAATTTTGTGTTAGGTTATCCCGCTGTTTTCGAAATTTAATCCGATCTTTGAGGAGCGAAATGATGCAGAACGACCTGGATATCAAGTCCCTTGTGAACGAGCTACGGGTAGTCAGAGTTCGCTATGAACTGCCAGATACCTCGGCATTCGTGCGTTACCAGCCCGCCTATGACGAAGACCCGAACAACCTCAAGGTGCATCACTACGATGGTGAGTTGCCCCTCTCTTGCAGCAACACCGGTGCTTTCAGCTTAAAGGAATTGGTGAACGAACTGCGCTATGCCTATGTGCTGGTACACCTCTTCCCCGACGAGAGCGCCATGAACTTCTACCTGGCGGGCCTGGACAACGGCTTGGCCCAACTTGAATTCATCGGCGGCTCCTACGATTTCAACCGGCTCTGGATCACCAGCGGCGTCTCCAGCCTGGGGGTTCCCATGGCCATCTTCCTCGGCAAGCGCCATGCGGTGAACGGTCAACCGTCGGTCAGCCTGGTGGATCACCGTGAACAGGTGGCGGGCCGTCTGGTCTATCGCGCCATCGGCGGGGCGGGCGATCACGTCGGCGAAGATTTTTTCAACCATGACTAAGGAGGCCAGATGAGAGCAACCAAAGGGCTGTTGAAAGGCCTCAATCCCACCATGGCCATGACGGCCCTGACCGTCGTGACCCTGTTCCTGCTGTTCGGCGTCTTCGATCCTGATACCGCGGGGACCTGGTTTACCGGCGCCAAAGACACCATCATTGCCGGCTTCAAGTGGTACTACATCCTGGTAGTCGCCCTGTTTCTGTTCTTCGCCGTCTATCTGATGTTCAGCCGCTTTGGCAGCATCCGGCTGGGCGACGACGACCAGGTACCGGAATTTGGCTACTTCGCCTGGTTCTCCATGTTGTTCAGTGCCGGCATGGGCATAGGTCTGGTGTTCTGGAGCATCGCCGAGCCCATGTATCACCTGCAGAGCAATCCCTTCATCACCGAGGGGATGACCCCGGAGGCGGCCCAGATCGCCATGCGCCTCACCTTCTTCCACTGGGGCCTGCATCCCTGGGCCATCTATGTGATCGTCGGTCTCTCGCTGGCGTTCTTCAGCTACCGCCGCAAGTTGCCACTGGCGATCCGCTCCGTGCTCTATCCCATCCTCGGTGAGCGCATCTACGGCTTCTGGGGCCACGCGGCCGACGTGCTGGCGGTGTTCGGCACCGTGTTCGGGGTGGCGACTTCCCTGGGACTGGGGGTCTCCCAGATGAATACGGGTCTGAACCAGCTGTTTGGCATGGGGGTCTCCCAGACCAACCAGCTCTGGCTCATCGGCGGCATCAGCGTTATTGCTACACTTTCCGCCATCTCCGGGGTGGGGCGCGGGGTGAAGATCCTCTCCGAACTCAACATCTGGCTCAGCGTCTTCGTGCTTGCCCTCTTCCTCGCACTGGGGCCGACCACCTATCTGCTCAACGCCTATGTGCAGAACATCGGTGACTACCTGCAAAACATCGTCAAGCTGAGCTTCTGGACCAATACCGAGGCCAACGGCACCTCGGCCTGGCAGTCCAGCTGGACCGCCTTCTACTGGGGCTGGTGGATTGCCTGGGCACCCTTTGTCGGCATGTTCATCGCCCGCATCTCCAAGGGCCGTACCATCCGCGAGTTCGTGCTCGGCGTCCTGCTGGTGCCCTCCCTGCTCGGCATGCTCTGGCTCACCGTGTTCGGTGGCACCGCCATGCACCTCGAGCTGTTCGGCAGCGGTGGCGTGGTCGAAGCGGTCAACCAGGATGTGACCCTGGCCCTCTACAAGACGGTGGAGCTGCTGCACTGGGATACCTTCGGCTGGATCGCCAAAGGGGTACTGACCCTGCTCATCTGCACCTACTTCATCACCTCCAGCGACTCGGGCACGCTCGTGATCACGACACTGCTCTCCATCGGTGATCAGGATCCCCCCGTGCTGCACCGCGCCATCTGGGGTCTGGGTCAGGGACTGGTGGCGGCCATACTGCTGGTGTCCGGCGGCCTGGCGGCTCTGCAGGCGGCCAGCATCATAGCGGCGCTGCCCTTCTCCCTGATCATGCTGGCCATGTGCTACTCCCTGATGCTGGGTTTGAAGCAAGAGAGTCAGCGCCAGTTCGAGTACCGGCAGAACCTCAAGCGTCACGACGGCTCCTCCCACCTGAGCCTGATTGACCGGATTGGTCCGGCCTAAGCCAAACCGACCGATGGCAAGCCATTGAACGGAAAATAAAAAAGGGAACCTCGCGGTTCCCTTTTTTCATGGCTGTCGTTCGGCGCCGGTTACAGCAACTGCTTGAGGCGATAGAGCAGATCCAGTGCCTGACGGGGGCTGAGCTCATCCGGGCGCACAGCTGCCAGCTCTTCCACCACGGGGTGGGGCTGGGGCGTCAGCACGACCGGGGCCGGGCGTGCCTCGCCGGCGGGGGCCGGCGTGGCGCTCTCCAGCTCGGCCAGCTTGTGGCGAGCCTGATGGATCACCGATTTGGGCACTCCTGCCAGCGCCGCCACCTGCAGACCGTAGGAGCGGCTGGCCGCCCCCTCCTGCACCGCGTGCATGAAGGCGATGGTGTCTCCGTGTTCCACCGCATCCAGATGGACGTTGGCCAGCCCCTCCATCAGCGCGGGCAGCTGGGTCAGCTCGAAGTAGTGGGTCGCGAACAGGGTGTAGGCGCCTATCTTGCTCGCCAGCTGCTCGGCACAGGCCCAGGCTAAGGAGAGGCCGTCGTAGGTGCTGGTGCCGCGGCCGATCTCGTCCATCAGCACCAGGCTGCGGGCGGTGGCGTTGTTGAGGATGTTGGCGGTCTCGGTCATTTCCACCATGAAGGTGGAACGGCCGGAAGCCAGGTCATCCGAGGCCCCGATGCGGGTGAAGATGCGGTCGATGGGGCCGATGCGGGCGCTGCTCGCGGGCACATAGGCGCCGATGTGGGCCAGCAGCACGATGAGCGCCGTCTGGCGCATGTAGGTGGATTTACCCCCCATGTTCGGGCCCGTGATGATCAGCATGCGGCGACTGCGCTGCAGGTTGATCGGGTTGGCGATAAAGGGATCCGTCATCACCTGTTCCACCACGGGGTGGCGACCCGCCTCGATCAGGATCTGATCCTCCTCGGTCAGGGTGGGGCAGCGGTAGTCCAGGGTCTCGGCCCGCTCTGCCAGGTTTGACAGCACGTCCAGCTCCGCCAGCGCGGCGGCGGACTCCTGCAGTTCGCCGAGGTGGGGCAACAGGGCGTCGAGCAACTCCTCGTAGAGACGCTTCTCCAGCGCCAGCGCCTGGGCCTGGGCGGTGAGCACCTTGTCCTCGTACTTCTTGAGCTCATCGATGATGTAGCGCTCGTTGTTCTTGAGGGTCTGGCGGCGGATGTAGTGGGTGGGCACCAGGTGGCTGTTGGCACGGCTCACCTCGATGTAGAAACCGTGCACCTTGTTGTAGCCCACCTTGAGGGTATTGATGCCGGTGAGGGCCTTCTCCCGCTCCTCGATGCGGGCGAGGCTCGCGGTGGCGCCGTTGGCGAGATCCCGCAGCTCGTCCAGCTCCTGGTTGAAACCATCGCGGATGACGCCGCCATCGCGGATCAGCACCGGCGGCACCTCCATCACGGCGCGCTCCAGCAGCTCAAGCAGCTCGGGGAAGGTGCTTGCCCGTTCGCTCAGCTGCTGCACGGCCTCGTGTTCGCTGTCCGCCAGCAGCCGTTGCAGCTCGGGCAGTTGGCCGAAGGCCTGGCGCAGCCGGGTGAGATCGCGGGGACGGGCACTGCGCAGGGCCAGACGCGCCAGCACCCGCTCCACGTCGCCGACCTGGCGCAGCAGGCCGCCCAGTTCGTCGTAGAGGTTCTGCTCGATGAGCTCGGCGATGGTGCTCTGGCGCCCCTTGAGGATCACCCGATCCCGGATCGGCTGGTGGATCCAGCGCTTGAGCAAGCGGCTGCCCATGGGGGTGGCGGTCCTGTCCAGCACTTCGGCGAGCGTATTGTCATAACCGCCCGCCAGGTTCTGGGTCAGTTCCAGGTTGCGGCGGGTGGCGGCATCCATGATGACGGCGTGATCCGGCTGCTCCAGTCGCACACCGCGAATGTGGGGCAGGGCGGTGCGCTGGGTGTCCTTCACGTACTGCATCAGACAGCCGGCGGCGCACAGGGCGGTCTCGCTCTGTTCGACCCCGAAGCCCACCAGATCCTGGGTGCCGAACTGCTGGCACAACAGCTTGCGAGCTGTACCCAGCTCGAACTCCCACTCCGGGCGGCGGCGCAGGCCGCGGCGGCCCTCGACGTGGTGCAGGAACTCGAAGGATTCCGGGTAGAGCAGCTCGGCCGGGTTGGTGCGTTGCAGCTCCGCCAGCAGGGTCTCTTCCTTGTCGAACTGATTGATGAAGAAGCGGCCGGAGCCGATGTCCAGGGTGCCGTAGCCGAAGCGGCGGCCATCGTGATAGACGGCGGCGATCAGGTTGTCCTGGCGTTCACTGAGCAGCGCCTCGTCGGAGACGGTGCCCGGGGTGATGATGCGTACCACCTTGCGCTCCACCGGCCCCTTGCTGGTGGCGGGATCCCCCACCTGCTCACAGATGGCGGCAGACTCGCCGAGCTGCACCAGCTTGGCCAGATACCCCTCGATGGCATGATAGGGCACCCCGGCCATGGGGATGGGGCTGCCGGCGGACTGGCCGCGCTTGGTCAGGGAGATGTCGAGCAGCTGGGAGGCCTTGCGGGCATCGTCATAGAAGAGCTCGTAGAAGTCGCCCATCCGGTAGAACAGCAGGATCTCCGGGTTCTCGGCCTTGAGAGTCAGGTACTGCTGCATCATGGGGGTGTGGGCGCTGAGGGTGGCGCCGCTGACTGGGTGCTGTGCTGTCATGTGCTATTCCAGAAGGTGCTCTGGCAGGGAAGCGTCTGCCATCTTGGGTCTGAATCTGGCAGCCATTCTACATGCTCGGGGGCGGATGGTGAGGGGGAATCTCCGTCTTGGGGGCAAACCCGGCGTCTTGACCGGGTTGGTGCGCCCTGACGCAGTGAGCTGGCTGGACTGGGGAGGACTCGGGTGGCGGGAAGAGACGGGGATAGACAACATCCCCGTCTGGCAACGGGGATGGGAGGGCATCGCCCTTAGTACATGGCTTCACCGCCGCTCAGCATCTCGTGCAGCTTGGCTTTTTGCTCGGCAGTCAGCACCTTGCTCACCTCGAACAGGTAGTGGGCGCGGTAGTAGCGAGCCTCGGCCTGGACGTTGCTGATGGTCTGCAGCTGTTTCTTGGCTGCTGCTTCATCCCACTTGCCGCTCTTGATCATGTTGACGATGACATCCTGACCGATGGCATCGAGCTTGACGGAGCTGAGCTCCTTGGCCGCCTGCTCCCGCAGCCCCTTGATCTGTTCAACCTGGGCGCTGGAGAGGTTCAGCTCCTGGGCCAGGGTGGTCTCGGTTTGCAGCTCGGGAGCGCTCTCGGCGGCGAAGGCCTGGCTGCTCACACAGATAGCCAGCGCGGCCATGGCAACTTTAAACTGATGCTTCATCTGTTCTTCTCCATGTTTTCATCGGAAGGTATTCATCAAGTGGATGCCGCTCCAACGGCGGCGCCCGTTGATTATAGAGAGCCCCCATGTACTGAAGCTTAAGCGCGGACCATTTGCCAGGGCGCTCGTCTGGTGAATGGCCACCGGCGCCTGAACCAGGCTGACGCAGGGGGCCCCTCGCGGGTTGTCCCCAGGCAGGGGCAATTGCATAATGAGCCCCATATTCAGCCCGCAAGGGGCCAACGAGGGCATGACGATGGGGCTTGATACAGAGATCGCCCGCCTCTCCCTGGAACTGGGCGAGGCGCTGACGGCACGGGGCTGGCTGGCCACGACCGCGGAGTCCTGTACCGGCGGCGGCGTGGCCACCGCCATCACCGATATCGCCGGCAGCTCGGGCTGGTTTGACCGGGGCTTTGTCACCTACACCAACGAGGCCAAGCAGCAGATGCTGGGCGTCAGCATCGACAGTCTGCTGCGTCACGGCGCCGTCAGCGAGACCGTGGTGCTGGAGATGGCGCGGGGAGCCCTGGCCCGCTCCGATGCGGGCATCAGCGTTGCCATCAGCGGCATCGCCGGCCCGGGTGGCGGCAACGATGACAAACCGGTGGGTACCGTCTGGTTCGCCTGGGCGGACAAGAGCGGCCGCCAGCACTCCCTGCTGGCCCGCTTCGACGGCGACCGCCAGCAAGTGCGAGAACAGGCCGTCAGACAGGCGCTCTCCGGCTTGTTGGCCCTGCTCAGATAATTTGGGCTTGATACTGTATACATAAACAGTATACTTAGCCCAACTTCATTTCTTACCACGATTCCCAGCGGAGATTGGCATGGATCAGAACAAACAGAAGGCACTGGCGGCTGCGCTGGGGCAGATCGAGAAGCAGTTCGGCAAGGGCTCCATCATGCGTCTGGGCGACAGCAAGACCATGGACATCGAAGCCATCTCCACCGGTTCTCTCTCCCTGGACGTGGCGCTGGGGATCGGCGGTCTGCCCTGTGGCCGTATCGTCGAGATCTACGGTCCGGAATCCTCCGGCAAGACGACCCTGACCCTGCAGGTGATCGCGGAAGCCCAGAAGAAAGGCAAGACTTGTGCATTCGTCGATGCGGAGCACGCCCTGGATCCCATTTATGCTGCCAAGCTCGGTGTAAACGTCGATGATCTGCTGATTTCCCAGCCTGACACAGGCGAACAGGCTCTCGAAATCTGCGACATGCTGGTGCGCTCCAATGCCGTCGACGTCATCATCGTCGACTCCGTGGCCGCCCTGACGCCGAAGGCCGAAATCGAAGGCGAGATGGGGGATTCCCACGTCGGTCTGCAGGCTCGTCTGATGTCCCAGGCCCTGCGCAAACTGACCGCCAACATCAAGAATGCCAACTGCCTGTGCATCTTCATCAACCAGATCCGGATGAAGATCGGCGTCATGTTCGGCAGCCCCGAGACCACCACAGGTGGTAACGCCCTGAAGTTCTACGCCTCCGTGCGTCTCGACATCCGTCGTACCGGCGCCATCAAGGAAGGGGACGAAGTGGTCGGCAACGAGACCCGCGTCAAGGTCGTCAAGAACAAGGTGGCGCCTCCCTTCAAGCAGGCCGAGTTCCAGATCTTCTACGGGGCCGGTATCTCCAAGGAAGGCGAGCTGGTGGACCTAGGCGTCAAGCACAAGCTGATCGACAAGGCTGGCGCCTGGTACAGCTACAACGGCGAGAAGATCGGTCAGGGCAAGGCCAACGTGATGAAGCTGTTCTCCGAGAACAAGGCGATGGCGGCTGAGGTGGAAGCCCGTCTGCGCGAACTGCTGCTGTCGGGTGCCATCCCGCAGGACGGCAAGGCCGAGGTGGCCGAGGCCGATGAGTTCGAGCCCGAAAACGAGCAAGAGTTCGAATAACAAAGAGGCCGGGTTGATACCCGGCCTTCTCATTTATGGTCGATACCCCCATGTCAGAACCCGCAGATAACCCACTCCCCGAGCCCACCTTTGAAGAGCAGTTTGCCGCGGCGCGCGCCTTCGCCATGCGCAGTCTGGCGCGGCGGGAGAGTGCCGAGTCCGAGCTGGCGAACCGGCTGCGCAAGCAGGGCTTTACGGACGCCGTGATCGAGGCTGTTCTCGACTATTGTCGTGAGCATCGCTGGGTCGACGACGAGCGCTACGGCGCCATGGCGGTGCGGGCCGGGGCAGCCAAGGGCCATGGCCCCATCAAGATCCGCTTCGAGCTGCGTCGCAAGGGGCTGGACGACAACCAGATAGAGGCGGCGTTCGAGCAACCTGAGCTGGATTGGTTCGAATTGGCGGCCGAGCTGTTGCAGCGCCGCGCCAGGGCAACGGATTTCGCGGATTTCAAGTTGCGCATGAAGTGGCTCAAGTACCTGCTGGGCCGTGGTTTCAATCAGGATCAGGCCCGCTATGCCATCGCCGTCATGCAGGGCCAGGAGGAATAAGCGCCAAAGTGTGGCGCCTCTTCGGATCTGACAGCCTCGGGCCTGGAGGGCGCCGCCTTTTTAGCACCTGAGTGGGTGTCCCGAGCCCCTGATGCCAACGTGGCGATGCTCCCCAATCCGTCGAAAATGGTCACCGCCGACTGACGCTGGCCGGGACACTCGTTTAGTATTTTCCCCTGATTTCCCCCTGTGGCACGCCGCCGTCACCAAGGGCTCGCCTGCACCCTTCCCGAACGGGGCTTTTTCACCCATCAGGGGCTGGTACGTTTTACTTTACCCCGCAGAAAACTTACATTATTGCGATTAAAAGTCCGTATCCGAATCAAGCAGGATTTTCCATGTATATGTCCACGTCTGAGTTACGCGCCGCGTTTCTCGAGTATTTCCGCTCCCAGGGGCACCAGGTTGTCTCCTCCAGCTCCCTGGTTCCTCATAACGACCCGACTCTGCTGTTCACCAACGCAGGGATGAACCAGTTCAAGGACGTGTTCCTTGGCGCAGACAAGCGTGCCTATCATCGTGCCACCACGGCCCAGCGCTGCGTACGGGCCGGCGGCAAGCACAATGACCTGGAAAACGTGGGCTATACCGCCCGTCACCACACCTTCTTCGAGATGCTGGGCAACTTCAGCTTCGGTGACTACTTCAAGCAGGACGCCATCCGTTTTGCCTGGGAATTCCTGACCGGTACCCTCAAGCTGCCCAAAGAGCGCCTGCTGGTGACCGTGTACGAGACGGACGACGAAGCATTCAACATCTGGGCCAAGGAAATCGGGGTTCCCGCCGATCGCATCGTGCGCATCGGTGACAACAAGGGCGCGGCCTTTGCTTCCGATAACTTCTGGCAGATGGGTGACACCGGCCCCTGCGGCCCCTGCACCGAGATCTTCTATGACCACGGCGACCACATCCAGGGTGGCCCTCCCGGCTCCCCGGACGAAGACGGCGACCGCTTCATCGAGATCTGGAACGTGGTCTTCATGCAGTTCAACCGTCAGGCCGACGGCACCATGGAGCCGCTGCCCCGCCCGTCCGTGGATACCGGCATGGGCCTTGAGCGCATCTCCGCCATCCTGCAGGGGGTGCACTCCAACTACGAGATCGACATCTTCCAGGCGCTGATCAAGAAGGCCGCCGAGATCGTCGGTACCGAGGATCTGAGCAACCAGTCCCTGCGCGTCATCGCCGACCACATCCGCTCCTGCGCCTTCCTGGTGGCCGACGGTGTCATGCCGTCCAACGAGGGCCGTGGCTATGTGCTGCGCCGCATCATCCGCCGCGCCGTGCGCCACGGCCGCAAGCTGGGTGCCACCGAGGTGTTCTTCTACAAGCTGGCCGCCGAGCTGGCGGTGCAGATGAATGATGTGGCCGCCGAGCTGATCGCCCAGCTGCCCCTGGTGGAGCGCGTGCTGCGCATCGAGGAAGAGCAGTTCGTCCGCACCCTTGACCGCGGCCTGCTGCTTCTGGAAGACGTGCTGGCCAACCTGGGGGACGCCAAGGTGATCCCGGGCGAGGTGGTGTTCAAGCTTTATGACACCTACGGCTTCCCGGCCGACCTCACCGCAGACGTGGTGCGTGAGCGCGAGATCGGCATCGACGAGGAAGGCTTCCACGTCGAGATGGCCAAACAGCGCGCCCGTGCCAAGGAGGCTTCCAGCTTCGGCGTGAACTACAACGAGGTCTTGAAACTCGACTTCGAGACACCATTTACCGGTTACAAGCAGCTCAGCGAAAAGACCACCGTCGTCGGCATCTACAAGGATGGCGTCGAGGTGAATGGCCTGATCGCCGGTGAAGAGGCCGTGGTGGTACTGGCCGAGACCCCCTTCTACGCCGAGTCCGGTGGCCAGGTGGGTGACAGCGGCGTGCTCAAGGTGGACGACGGCATCTTCGCCGTGACCGATACCCAGAAGGCGGGCAAGGCCATCATCCACAAGGGTTATCTGGAGCTGGGTACCCTGGAGAAGGGTGCCGAGGTCGAAGCCGAGGTCGATGGCGAGCGCCGTCAGGCCGTGGCCCTGAACCACTCCGTGACCCACCTGCTGCACGCGGCCCTGCGCCAGGCGCTGGGGGATCACGTGACCCAGAAGGGGTCACTGGTGGGAGCAGAGCGCATGCGCTTCGACTTCTCCCACTTCGAAGGCCTGACCATGGCAACCATTCGTCGCATCGAGGAGCTGGTCAACGCCCAGATCCGCGCCAACCACGACGTCACCACCCAGGTCATGGATCTGGAGGCTGCCAAGTCTGCCGGTGCCATGGCACTGTTTGGCGAGAAGTATGAAGACGACGTGCGCGTGGTGCGCATGGGCGATTACTCCACCGAGCTGTGTGGCGGTACTCACGCCAAGCGTACCGGTGACATCGGCTTCTTCAAGATCATCGCCGAGAGCGGCATCGCCGCCGGGGTGCGTCGCATCGAAGCGGTGACCGGCAAGGGTGCCATCGACTTCATGCACCAGCTGGGCGAACAGATCGAAGAGGCGGCCGCCCTGGTGAAGGGGGATCAGTTCTCCATCGCCGACAAGGTGCGCCAGCTGATGGACAAGGCCAAGCTGATGGAGCGCGAGCTGGAACAGCTCAAGGCCAAGCTGGCCGCTCAGGCGGGCAGCGACCTGCTGAGCCAGGTGATCGAGATCAATGGTCAGAAGGTGCTGGTTGCGGCGCTGGATGGCGCGGATCCCAAGTCCCTGCGCGGCATGCTGGACGAACTGAAGAACAAGATGAAATCCGGTGTCGTGCTGCTGGCGACCAGCAGCGACGACAAGGTCAATCTGATCGCCGGTGTCACCAACGACCTGACTGCCAAGGTAAAAGCGGGCGAGCTGGTCAACCTGGTGGCCCAGCAAGTGGGCGGCAAGGGCGGTGGTCGTCCCGACATGGCGCAGGCAGGGGGCACCCAGCCAGAGGCCGTGCCGGCGGCACTGCAATCCGTACACTCCTGGCTGGAAGAGCGCCTGTAAACGGGCGAGGTGATCTGTGGCACTCTATGTACAGAAGTACGGCGGCACCTCGGTCGGCACGCTGGAAAGAATAGCGGCAGTCGCCGAACGGGTGAGCCTGACCCGCGCCCAGGGGCATGACGTGGTGGTGGTGGTTTCCGCCATGTCGGGTGAGACCAACCGGTTGCTGGGCATGGCCCAGCAGCTGGATCCGGATGCCAACCGGCGGGAGATGGATGTGCTGGTCTCCACCGGTGAGCAGGTCACCATAGCGCTGCTGGCCATCGCATTGAACCAGCGGGGGTGTCCCGCGGTCTCAATGACCGGTGATCAGGTGCGCATTCACACCGATTCCGCCTATGGCAAGGCGCGCATCACCCACATCGATACCGAACAGGTGCAGGATGCACTGGGGGCGGGCAAGGTGGTGGTGATCGCCGGTTTCCAGGGCCGTGATGAACATAACGCCATCACTACCCTGGGCCGTGGCGGCTCGGATACCACAGCGGTGGCGGTGGCGGCAGCCATCAAAGCCGATGAATGCCAGATCTTTACCGATGTGGATGGGGTCTATACCACGGATCCGCGCATCGAGCCCAAGGCCAGGCGGCTCTCCACCATCACCTTCGAGGAGATGCTGGAGATGGCGAGTCTGGGGGCCAAGGTGCTGCAGATCCGTTCGGTGGAATTCGCGGGCAAGTACCGCGTACCGCTGCGGGTGCTGTCGAGCTTTGTCGACGGAGAGGGAACCTTAATCACATACGGAGGTGAGAGAATGGAAGCACCCCTGGTTTCCGGCATTGCGTTCAACCGCAACGAGGCCAGTCTGACCATTCTGGGTGTGCCGGACAGACCCACGGTGGCGGCGCAGATCCTGAATCCGATCAGCGATGCCAACATAGATGTCGACATGATAGTGCAGAACACCATGGGGGATGGCACCGCCGATTTCACCTTTACGGTGAATCGCGATGACTACCGCCGGGCCCGCGCCCTGCTGGAGGAGACCGCCACCGAGTTGGGGGCCGCCTGCGTACAGGGCAACGGGGAGATCGCCAAGGTCTCCATCGTCGGGGTTGGCATGTGGAATCACCCTGGTGTCGCGCGCACCATGTTCAAGGTATTGGGCGAGGAGGGGATCAACATGCAGTTGATTTCCACCTCTGAAATCAAGATATCCGTGGTGATTGACGAGAAGTACCTGGAGCTGGCGGTGCGTTCGTTGCACTCCGCTTTCGGGTTGGATCAAGAGCCGCATGAGCAGCCCTTGGGGAACAATCCCTGATTGATTTAGTTTCAACCATTTACCATATCGGTATCTTTGTAAGATAATGGCTATATCGATATAAATACAAAACAGGATACAGGAGCAAGCGAATGCTTATTTTGACTCGTCGTGTAGGGGAAACCCTGATGATTGGTGACGAAGTGACCGTGACCGTTCTGGGCGTGAAAGGCAATCAGGTACGTATCGGTGTGAACGCGCCGAAAGAGGTCTCTGTACACCGTGAAGAGATCTACATGCGGATACAGGCCGAGAAAGTACCGGGTCAACCGAACTTCTAAGCCGCATCTCTAAGCTGCTATAAGGCGACATCTCATGTGTCGCCTTTTGTTTTTCCGGGCCCCCTAAAAGGCCCGCCAGGGCACGAAAGTTGTGGGTAAATACCCATTTTGCTTGAATATTCCACTCTTTGGCCAAATGCTGAGCGAACGCTCTGTTTTCTCCAAAAAAGTGTTTGACTAAAAATCCCTGTGAAGTATTATCAGCCCCGCAAACGGAGAGGTGGCCGAGAGGCTGAAGGCGCTCCCCTGCTAAGGGAGTATGCGGCTTATACCCGCATCGGGGGTTCGAATCCCCCCTTCTCCGCCATTTGCGCCCGTAGCTCAGCTGGATAGAGTACCTGGCTACGAACCAGGTGGTCAGAGGTTCGAATCCTCTCGGGCGCACCATATTCGACTCACGATGAGTCATGTATCGACCTTCAGCACGTCGGTACGCTATAAAAGGCTTACTGTTGAGTAAGCTTTTTTTATCGCTTTAAATCAGGGCGCCCGTAGCTCAGCTGGATAGAGTACCTGGCTACGAACCAGGTGGTCAGAGGTTCGAATCCTCTCGGGCGCACCATTTAAAGTGAAATCAATAATTTATGAGCGCCCGTAGCTCAGCTGGATAGAGTACCTGGCTACGAACCAGGTGGTCAGAGGTTCGAATCCTCTCGGGCGCACCATTTTATAAAGCAATGTCAAAGTTTGTGAGCGCCCGTAGCTCAGCTGGATAGAGTACCTGGCTACGAACCAGGTGGTCAGAGGTTCGAATCCTCTCGGGCGCACCATTTTAAGAAGCAATGTCAAAAGTTGATGAGCGCCCGTAGCTCAGCTGGATAGAGTACCTGGCTACGAACCAGGTGGTCAGAGGTTCGAATCCTCTCGGGCGCACCATATAGACAGCTCCGACTCCGGTCGGGGCTGTTTTTTTATGTGCCAAAAACCGACTTCAGCATGCAGATATGCTGCCATTTCTACATTTACCTCTCTTTCTCTCTGCCTTATTGGTCCCTTCGTCGGCTGCTCGGCACCTCCCGGCGCCGCATTACGCGCCCGCCATGGCCACTCTGAGCGTCTCTTGTTCCCAACCCTGTGTGCAGGTGCCCCTTTCCAAGGCGTGGCGCCAGCAGGCATGAGGAACCCGTGAGCCCATCCTGGCGAGTGACCCGTCGTCTCTTGATCATCGGTGGTGCCAGACATGCCTGGCCCTGAGGCATCTGTTGTCTTGTCAGGCGCTGGCATCCCTTTGGAGAATGGTACTGGCGGGGGGCCGCTGTGAGCGGCCTCCATGACTGCGTTGGCTCAACCATCCCCTGGAGCGGTTCAGACAGTTCGGGATCACGAGACCGTCCGGGATCACGAATCCCGGCCAATAAAAAAGGATGCCTCGGCATCCTTTTGTCATCGGGTGGGGCTCAGCTCTTGAGCCACTTGCGAATGCGGTTGGCATCGCCGATGGGGGTGCGCTTGCCCACCGAGTTGAGCAGCACGATGGCCAGCTCCTGGCGATCCGGCTTGGCGCGCATCAGCAGGCAGCGGCCCGCCTCGTCGGTGTAACCGGTCTTGGAGAGGCGTACATCCCAGTCCGGATTCTTCACCAGGGGATTGGTGTTGTTGAACATCAGGCTGTAGGAGGGGTTGGAGAAGCGCATCTCCATGCTGTCGTTCTGGGTGAACTGGCGGATCAGCGGCTGGCGATAGGCCACCGAGATGAGCTTGGCCAGATCCTGGGCGGTGGAGACGTTGCGGGTCGACAGGCCGGTGGAGTCATAGTAGCGGGTATTGCGCATGCCAAGCTGCTTGGCCTTGTTGTTCATGGCCCGTACGAAGGCGGCGCGGCCACCGGGGTAGTGGCGGGCCAGTGCCGAGGCCATGCGATTCTCGGAGGACATCAGCGCCAGGTGCAGGGCATCCCGGCGACTCACCTTGGTACCGAAGCGCACTCGGGAGTAGGTATGCTTGAGGTTATCCCTGTCGTTCTGATCCACGGTCAGGGTCTGGCTCAGGTTCTGCTTGGCATCCAGTACCACCAGGGCCGTCATCAGCTTGGTGAGGGAGGCGATGGGGCGCACCTGGGTGGGGTTCTTCTGGTAGAGGGTCTTGCCCGTGTTGACGTCCATCACCAGGGCGCTGCCCGATTTCAGCTGCAGCTTGGCCGGGTTGGGGGCCGCCATGGCTGCGGGCAGCCCCAACAGGCTCATCAGGCCACACACCAGCGCGATTGCGCGAATCCGACACCCCATACAACGACTCCATCCACGGCGAAAAAAAAGGCGCTAGATTCACTCATTTTTGCCCTCGCTTTACAAGAGCGGGAATGAGGATTTCGTCATTATTTCCATAAAAAAGGGCCGCCTCCCGGCGACCCTGATGATTTGCCTCACGGCTTGGTGGCGCTGGCCTTGCGTTTGCTCCACCAGCGCCAGACGATGGCGATCAGGCCGCCCACCAGCAGCACCAGCGGCAGACAGAGGATGACGCTGAGGAACTGGGACTCGTACTGTGCGGCCAGCTTGGTGTGGCTCAGGTAGTAGCCCAGACCCACCAGGGGGCAGATCCACATGATGGAGCTGATGAGGTTCACCACCAGGAAGCGGCCCTGGGGGATCTCGTTGGCCCCGACGATATAGGGGTAGGCGGTGCGCACGAAGGCGATGTAGCGGGCGGTGATCAGGGTGATGATGCCGTATTTGTTGAGCAGGTAGTGCACCTTCTCCTTGTGCCTGTCTTCCAGGTGGGACATCAGCTTGTGGTACATCTGGGTATGGCCGAGGAAGCGTCCCTGCATGTAGCCGAGCCAGGTGCCGACGAAGGTGGCCACGATCAGCAGCGGAATGACGGCCAGGGGCAGCACCCCCTGATAGATCAGCACGCCGGTCAGGATCAGCAGGGTGTCTCCCGGCAGGAAGGCGGTCGGGATGAAGCCGTTTTCCAGTACCAGGAAGGTCAGCAGGACGACATAGACCATGAAGACCATCTTGGGATCGGACAGCACCGCCAGATCCTGATTAATGAAGGCGTGAGCCAGGTGGTAAAACTGCTCCATACAAGCAAACTCCGCAGATTAGCTGGGTTGGTCGGTCAGCGGCATGGCGAGCACCTTGTCGATGCGCAGGCCGTCCATATCCACAATTTCCAGTTGCCACTGCTCCAGGGTGACCATGTCTCCGGTCTGGGGCAGGCGGCCAAGGAGCAGCATGATAAGCCCTCCCAGGGTGTGATAGTGATGTTTTTCTTCCTCCGGCAGCCGTACCAGCTCCAGACAATCCTTCAATTCGGGCAGGGGGATGAGGCCATCCAGCAGCCAGCTACCGTCCGCACGCTGGAAAGCCCAGTTGTCTTCGCCCCCCTCCTGCTGGAAGTCTCCCGCCAGGGTTTCCAGCAGATCCTGCTGGGTCACCAGCCCCTGCAACTCACCATATTCGTCCACCACCAGCACCATGTGCTCCGAGTGGGTGCGGAAGTGGTTGAGCAGCTCGAGACCGTTGAGGGTCTCCGGCAGCAGGCTGCCATCCTGGGTCAGGGCGGCCAGATCGATGGGCTCCCCCTTGATGTAGGCATGCAGCACCCGGCTGACGTTGAGGATGCCCACCAGATCCGACAGGCTGCCGTCACAGACCGGGAAGAAGCCGTGGCGATACTCCACCAGTCGCAGCAGGTTGACGTCCTGCGGCAGAGAGAGGTCGATGTAGTGGATGTCACTGCGGGGCACCATGAGGGAGGCCAGACTGCGCTCATCGAGGCGGAACACGTTGCGCAGCATGGTGTGCTCGTGATCTTCGATGATGCCGGCCTCGGACCCTTCCACCAGCATGGCGTGGATCTCTTCCTGGGTGACATTGTTGCTGCCGCTCTGATCGACCCGCAGGATGCGCAGGCTGGCGTTGGTGGAGGCGGAAAGCAGCCAGACGAAGGGACGGGTCAGGGTGGCCAGCCACAGCATGGGACGGGCCACCAGGCAGGCGATGCGTTCGGCGTTGAGCTGACCGAGGCGCTTGGGGACCAGTTCACCCACCACGATGGAAAGGTAGGTCACCAGCACCACCACGATGACGGTGGCGATCAGGCTGCTGCTCTTGGGAGTGAGTCCCCACTCCTGCAACCAGAGTGCGAAGGGCTGGGCCAGCAGGGATTCACCATAGATACCGTTGAGCAGGCCTATGCTGGTGATGCCTATCTGGACGGCAGAGAGGAAGTGGGTCGGATTCTCGCCCAGCTTGAGGGCGATGGCGGCGGAGCGGCTGCCCTCGCTGGCCATCTTGCTGAGGCGCGCCTTGCGGGCGGTGACGATGGCAATTTCCGACATGGCGAAGACGCCATTGAGCAAAATCAATCCAAGCAGGATCAATATTTCCATACTGCGACAGCACTCCTGATAGAAAAGGTCGCTGGCAGTGTAATGAATTTGCGGGCGATGCGCTTGTGAAAGCAGGGGATCTGGCTCGTGAATTTTTGAATTTTCTGGGGAGAACGACCAAAAGAAAGGGCTGATTGGCTCCGTTTTGCCGTGACAGGGCGGACGGTGCGAAGCATTGTCCCCATTCGCCGGCGGGCGGTCCATAAAAAAGCCCCCGATTGACGGGGGCTCTTGCATGGCATGGGCGTCGCTTAGAGGGCGGCGATCTCGGCCTGCTGGGCTTCCAGCTTGACCAGCTGGAGACGGTAGTCTTCCAGCTTCTCGCGCTCCTTGGCGATGACGGCATCCGGCGCCTTGGCCACGAAGGCCTCGTTGCCGAGCTTGCCTTCGATGCGGGCACACTCGCCGGTGAGCCTGGTGAGCTCTTTGGCCAGACGGGCCAGCTCGGCCTCCTTGTCGATGAGGCCCGCCATGGGGATCATCAGCTCGGTGGCGCCGATCAGCTTCTTCACCGACAACGGCGCGGTTTCACCGTCCGCCAGCACGCGGATGGACTCCAGACGGGCCAGTGACTTGAGGAAGGCCTCGTTGTCCCGGGCACGCTCGGCGTCCTTGGCGTCGCATTTGAGCAGCACGTTCAGCCCCACGCTCGGTGCCACGTTCATCTCGGCGCGGATGTTGCGGATGCTGACGATGAACTCCTTCACCCACTCCTGATCCGCCATGGCGGTCTCGTCCAGCTTGGCGCCGTCGAACTCCGGGAAGGCCTGCAGCATGATGGTGTCTGCATGCACGCCCGCCAGCGGGGCCACCGACTTCCAGATGGTTTCGGTGATGAAGGGGATGATGGGGTGCGCCAGGCGCAGCAGGGTTTCCAGCACGTTCACCAGAGTGTGGCGGGTGGCGCGCTGTTCGGCTTCCGAGCCCTTGCCCAGCACCGGCTTGGTCAGCTCCAGATACCAGTCGCAGAACTGGTTCCAGATAAATTCGTACAAGATGCCGGCCGCCATATCGAAGCGGTAGGTATCGAGGGCGGTGCGGAAGTCACGGATGGCGACCTGCAGCTGGGACTGGATCCAGCGATCCGCCAGGCTGAACTGCATCTCGCCGCCATTCAGGCCACAATCCTGCTCTTCGGTGTTCATCAGCACGTAGCGGGAGGCGTTCCACAGCTTGTTGCAGAAGTTGTTGTAGCCATCCAGGCGCTTCATGTCCCAGTTGATGTCACGACCGGTGGAGGCCAGCGCCGCCAGGGTGAAGCGCAGGGCGTCGGTGCCGTGCGCGTCGATCCCTTCCGGGAACTGCTTGGCGGTACGCTTGGCGATCTTCTCGGCCATCTGCGGCTGCATCATGTTGCCGGTGCGCTTCTCCAGCAGGTCCGGCAGAGAGATGCCGTCGATCATGTCGAGGGGATCCAGCACGTTGCCCTTGGACTTGGACATCTTCTGGCCCTCTTCATCCCGGATGAGGCCGGTGATGTAGACGGTCTTGAACGGGACTTGCGGGGTGCCGTCCTCGTCCTTGATGAAGTGCATGGTCATCATGATCATCCGGGCAATCCAGAAGAAGATGATGTCAAAGCCGCTCATCAGCACGTCGGTGGGGTGGAAGGTCTTGAGCGCCTCGGTGTTGTTCGGCCAGCCCAGGGTGGAGAAGGTCCACAGGGCGGAGCTGAACCAGGTGTCCAGCACGTCTTCGTCCTGACGCAGCACGGTCACGGACGGGATGTTGTGCTTGGCGCGCACCTCGGCCTCGTCGCGACCGACGTAGACCTTGCCAGCCTCGTCATACCAGGCCGGGATGCGGTGACCCCACCACAGCTGACGGGAGACGCACCAGTCCTGAATGTCGCGCATCCAGGAGAAGTACATGTTCTCGTACTGCTTGGGCACGAACTGGATACGGCCATCTTCCACCGCCTCGATGGCAGTCTTGGCCATGGGGGCCACGCGCACATACCACTGGTCGGTCAGCATGGGCTCGATGGGCACGCCACCGCGATCGCCGTAGGGCTGTTGCAGCACGTGATCCTTGGTCTCGGCCAAGAGGCCCAGTTCGTCCAGCTTGGCCAGGATGGCCTTGCGGGCGGCGAAGCGCTCGAGACCGGCGAATTCGCTCGGCAGGGCCGCGTCGTAGGCGGTGCTCGGGTTGCCGTTGCTGTCGACCACTTCGGCCTCGGTACGCACGTGGGCGTCCAGGGTGAAGATGTTGATCATCGGCAGGTTGTGGCGCTTGCCGACTTCGTTGTCGTTGAAGTCGTGAGCCGGGGTGATCTTCACGCAGCCGGTGCCCTTCTCCATGTCGGCGTGTTCATCGGCGACGATGGGGATCAGACGGTTGGTCAGCGGCAGCAGGATATGCTGGCCAATCAGGGCTTTATAGCGCGGATCTTCCGGGTTCACGGCGACGGCGGTGTCACCCAGCATGGTTTCCGGGCGGGTGGTGGCGACGATCAGGTGATCCTGACCTTCGGCGGTCTTGGCACCGTTCGCCAGCGGGTAGCGCAGGTGCCACATGTGGCCCTTGATCTCGCGGTTTTCCACTTCCAGATCGGAGATGGCTGTGTTGAGCTTGGGATCCCAGTTCACCAGGCGCTTGCCACGGTACATCAGGCCATCTTCGTACAGGCGCACGAACACTTCCTGCACGGCGTCAGACAGACCCGGATCCATGGTGAAACGCTCGCGTTCCCAGTCCACGGAGTCGCCGAGACGGCGCATCTGGCGGGTGATGGTGCCGCCGGACTCTTCCTTCCACTGCCAGATCTTGTCGATGAAGGCGTCGCGACCGTAGTCGTGACGGGTCTTGCCCTCTTCGGCGGCGATCTTGCGTTCCACCACCATCTGGGTGGCGATACCCGCGTGGTCACAGCCCGCCTGCCACAGGGTGTTCTTGCCCTGCATGCGGTTGTAGCGGATCAGGGTGTCCATCAGGGTCTGCTGGAAGGCGTGACCCATGTGCAGGCTGCCGGTGACGTTCGGCGGCGGGATCATGATGCAGAAGGAGTCTTTGCTGGTGTCACCGTGGGGCTTGAAGTAACCCTGGGATTCCCAGTGCTGGTAGAGCGCCTGTTCGATGGCGTTGTGATTGAAGGTCTTTTCCATGGTCTCGCCGTATTCTGGATGGATGCTGGTGTGAATGGATTCGGGATCTGCGGGGGCGGCCGTCAGGGCTGCGCCGGATCCGGTGCGGCAGCGGGCTGATCCCTCATCTCGAGGGTGTGGCCTGCCTGGCGATAGTGCTTGTAGCGCTCGCGGGCTTGCTGCTTTTGCGTTTCGTCAGTGGGGACAAAATCTACCACTTGAGCGAAGTGTCCTGCAAACAAAGGTGTCTGCTCGGTCAGGTTGATGAGACGGGCGTAGCGCCGCTTCGGCGGCTGATGACCAATCTCCACCGGAGCCTGACCGGCTTCCCCCTGCAACTGATGGGGCACGAAGCGATCGGTTGGCAACTGCCAGAGCAGCTCATCCAGACGCTGGGCCTGGGTTTCGTCGCGGCACAGCAGGTAGATATGCCCCGCACTCCAGCCATCGGCTGCCAGTTGGCAGGCGAGACGTTCGCAGGCGCTGCCGCGCTCGTCATCCTGCTCGTTCATCAGGTAAAAGGTCACTTGGCTCATCAGGTCAGTCCCGTTTGGCTGTGACGGACAGCAGTTGGCCGTCTTCTGGGGTGCCGTGCGGTGCGCGGTTTCCCTATGTTCTCAATGAAACAAGGAAGAGGCGAGCCTCTTCCTTGTGATACCACTCTCCCGATGGGACATCCGAAGAGAAGGCTTATTCCTTGTCTTCGACGTCCGCCACACCGGCCCGGTTGAGCAGGAACTGGGTCAGCAGGGGCACCGGACGACCGGTGGAGCCTTTCTCCTTGCCGCTCTTCCAGGCGGTCCCGGCAATATCCAGGTGGGCCCAGTTGTACTTCTTGGTGAAGCGCGACAGGAAGGCGGCGGCGGTGATGGTGCCGGCCGGCCGACCGCCGATGTTGGCCATGTCGGCAAACGGGCTCTCCAGCTGCTCCTGATACTCCTCAAAGAGGGGCAGGCGCCAGGCGCGATCGCCGGCCTGCTCGGAGGCGTTCAGCAGCTCGTGAGCCAGGGGGTTGTGGTTTGCCAAGAGACCCGAGGTGTGGTGACCCAGGGCGATGATGCAGGCACCGGTCAGGGTGGCCACGTCGATGACGGTTTCGGGATCGTAACGGTCCACGTAGGTCAGGGCATCACACAGCACCAGGCGCCCTTCCGCGTCGGTATTGAGCACCTCGACGGTCTGGCCGGACATGGTGGTGAGGATGTCACCGGGACGATAGGCGTTGCCCCCCGGCATGTTCTCGCACCCCGCCAGCACGCCGATGACGTTGATGGGCAGTTGCAACTGGGCCAGGGCATGCATGGTGCCGAGCACGGAGGCGGCGCCACCCATGTCGTACTTCATCTCGTCCATGCCGTCGGCCGGCTTGATGGAGATGCCGCCGGAGTCGAAGGTCAGCCCCTTGCCCACCAGTACCACGGGCTTGGCATCGCCGTTGCCCTTGTACTCGATGATGGCCATCATGGCTTCGTTCTCGGAGCCGCGGGCCACCGCCAGGTAGGAGTTCATGCCGAGTTCGGCCATCTCCTGCTCGCCGATCACCTTGGTGCTGATGTTGTCATAGGCATCCGCCAGACGACGGGCCTGGGAGGCGAGGTAGGCCGGGTTGCAGACGTTGGGCGGCATGTTCGCCACGTCGCGGCAGACGCGCACCCCTTTCGCCACGGCCAGACCGTGGGTGATGGCGCGCTCGCCTATGGTCAGTTCCCGACGGGTCGGTACGTTGAACACCAGCTTGCGTAGGGGGCGGCGTGGCTCGGCCTTGTTGGTCTTGAACTGATCGAAGCTGTAGAGGCCCGCCTTGGTGGTTTCCACCGCCTGACGCACCTTCCAGTAGGTATCACGGCCTTTGACGTGCAGCTCGGTCAGGAAGCAGACGGCTTCCATGGATCCGGTCTCGTTCAGGGTGGTGATGGTCTTGTTGATGATCTGCTTGTACTGGCGTTCATCGAGTTCCCGCTCCTTGCCACAACCGACCAGCAGCACGCGCTCGCTGAGCACGCCCGGTACTTGATGCAGCAACAGCATCTGGCCTGGTTTGCCTTCCAGATCGCCGCGGCGCAGCAGCGAGCTGAGGTAGCCGTCGCTGATCTTGTCCAGTTGTTCGGCAACCGGAGAGAGACGGCGGGGTTCAAACACGCCGACCACCACGCAGGCACTGCGTTGCTTCTCAGGACTGCCACTCTTTACACTGAACTCCATGGAATCTCCTACATCCTAAAGACAAAAGGCACCAATTATTGAATAATGCGGTGCTTGTTGGGGTATCAGAGGCGGAGCGAACAGCCACAGGCTCCGCAGTTCAAACTGGTAAAAATCCAATATAGGGCCCTATTTTTCAGGCATTCGACTAAAAACACAAGTTTACTTGGGAATGACTGTGATCGTTTTCCGATATTTGTTCAGGGAAACCCTGAAAACCCAGCTGGCGGTGTTATTCGTACTGCTGCTTATCTTCGTCAGCCAGCAATTCATCCAGATCATCGGTGACGCCGCCGATGGCGAGGTGCCGACGCGCCTGGTCTCCACCCTGCTGCTGCTCAACCTGCCCAACATGGCGTTGTTGATGCTGCCCATCAGCCTGTTTTTAGCCATTCTGTTTGCGCACGGCCGCCTGTATGCCGAAAGCGAGATGACGGTGATGCACGCGGTGGGTTTCAGCCACCGTTTCGTGATGCGCAGCGCCCTGGTGCTGGCCCTGCTGACCGCCACCGTGGCGGCCTTCAACACCGGCTGGGTCGCCCCCCAGGCCAAGGAGCGTGAGTATCAGGTGATTGACGAGTTCAAGGCGGATCCCGGCATCTCCTTCCTGCAGGCGGGTCGCTTCATGGAGCTCGACAAGGGGCGGCTGGTCGCCTACATCCAGGATCTGAATGACAAGGGCTCCGAGCTGCAGAAGATCTTCGTGCTGCAGCGGGCCGAAGGCACCTCTCCCCCCTCCGTGGTGGTGGCGAGTGAAGGCCATGTGACCGCCGACAGCAACGGTCTGCAGTGGCTGACCCTGATCGATGGCTCCCGCTACGAGGGTCAGTTCACCGGCAAGAAGTTCCAGGTCTCCGAATTCAGCGAATACAGCCTGGTGATCCGCCAGCAGGAGATGGAGCGCTCCAACCGCAAGGCGGCGGCCAAGCCGACCATGGCGTTGCTGGGCACCCAGGACAATCAGCTGATGGCCGAGTTGCAGTGGCGCCTGTCGCTGCCGCTCTCCATCCTGGTGCTCACCTTCCTGGTGGTGCCCCTTGCCCGGGTCAACCCGCGTCAGGGACGTTATGCCAAGCTGCTGCCCGCCATCTTGCTCTATCTCTCCTATTTCCTGCTGCTGAGCGCCGCCCGCTCGGCCATCGACAGCGGACGACTGCCCCATTGGCCCGGCATGTTCCTGGTGCCGCTGGCCTATCTGCTGCTGATCGGCCTGCCGCTCAACTTGCAGGGCACCAGCTGGTGGAACGGGGTGAAAGGCCACTTTTTCAAAGGCAAATCAGCATGATGCTGCAACATAGGAATTACTGCTGATGTTTGGCATTCTCGATAGATACATCGGCCGGGTCATCTTCATGTCGATCCTGCTGTGCGAGCTGACCCTGGTCGGGCTGGCGGCGCTCATCAAGTATGTGGAGCAGCTCAAGGCGGTCGGGGAGGGCAACTACGACATGCTCAACGCCCTCTATTTTGTGGTGCTCTCCATGCCGAAAGAGGCGGTGCTCTTCTTCCCGCTGGCGGCCCTGCTCGGCGGCCTCATCGGCCTCGGCCAGCTGGCAACCACCTCGGAGCTGGTGGTGATGCAGGCGGCGGGCCGCTCCAAGATCAGCATCGTGATGGCGGCGCTCAAGACGGCGATCCCGCTGATGTTGCTGGTGGGGCTGATGGGGGAGTACGTGGCCCCGGTCGCCAAGCGAATGGCCGATGACATCAAGGCGGGGGCCATGTCCGAAGGGCGGTTGACGGTCTCGGCCTACGGGGTCTGGGCCCGGGATGGCAACAACTTCGTCAACATCAACGGGGTGCGCAATGATGGCGCCCTGACCGGCATTACCCTGTACCGGTTCACGCCGTCGCGCAACCTCATCGACGTGATCCAGGCCGAGGAGGGGGTGTTCGAGCAGCATCACTGGCTGCTCAAGCAGGTGCACATCACCCGCTTCGACGACCCCAAGCAGATCCAGGACGAGCAGCTTGCCCAGATGGCGTGGAGCTCGGAGCTGACCCCCAAACAGCTGGGGGTGGTCAGCGTCGACCCGGAAAACCTGCCCATCTCCGGGCTGCGGGATTACATCGGCTATCTGGATGCCAACAAGCAGGACGCCGGTCGTTACAAGCTGGAGATGTGGCGCAAGCTGCTGTCACCGCTCTCGGTGGTGGCCATGATACTGCTCGCCTCCTCCTTCATCTTTGGTCCTCTGCGCTCGGTGAGCATGGGGGCGCGGATGCTGATGGGGATCATGACCGGCTTCGCCGTCTATGTGAGCGATCGGGTGTTCGGCCCGGTGAGTCTGGTCTATGCGGTGCCTCCCATACTGGCGGCAGTGGCGCCCAGTCTGCTGTTTGGCGGCATTTCCTTCTATATCCTGAGCCGCAAGCAGTAGCGACATGAGGTGAGAATGGGCTGTGGTGCCTTATGCTGAGATCGCCTGCGCCCAGACTGCAATATTCCGAGTCGCGTTCGCTGAATGCGGGACAGGAAAACAAAAGGACCCATCGGGTCCTTTTGTTTTGGCGTGCTGCGGCCTGTATCGGCGCATCAGACAGCAAAAAGGGCCCGCCGGGCCCTTTTTGCTTGATAGGCGCTGAGGGAGAAGCCCCCCTGCTTGCAGGCCAATCGCCTTATTTGTTCAGCTGATCCAGGTTGTCCTGCTTGCCGAGTACCACCACCTCGCACTCCGCCCAGATGTCCTGGAAGGCGCGGGGCCGCTCCCGGTTGAACACGCACAGCAGGTTGCCGAGCCCGAAGGCGGCGGTGCCGAGCCGGATCAGGGCCTGGGTGATGCGGATGTTGCTGCCGTCCAGGTTCTGGATGCGCAGGCGCCAGGCACGCATACCGATGGTCTGGCCAGCGCGGGTCCAGAACCAGGTGTAGAAACCGCAGATCACCAGGGCCAGCCAGGCGCTGTAGAGCGGGCTGGTCAGCAGCCAAGCCGCGTCCTTGCCCTCGGGCACGGTGGCCACGCCGGTGGCCAGCAGCAGGTAGGCGACCCCCATGCCGATGAAGCCCGCGATGATGAGCAAGGAGATGACCACCAGATAGTCATAGAGCAGGGCGCCCAGGCGGCGCAGCAAGCCAGCCGACGGGTACTTGTGCTGGGGCGGAGGTTGAAGAGGGGTGATTGTCTTGCGCTTGACCATGGTGTTTATTCCATTAATACGATGCGGGCATTCTATGTAACTGGTCATGCATCGGCAAGGCGTTGAATAAATGAGCAAACAACAATGGGCGAGAGAAAAACACCTTGCATGCCCAAACGCCATTCGTATAATCCCTCGCAGTTGCCCGGGTGGCGAAATCGGTAGACGCAGCGGATTCAAAATCCGCCGTAGCAATACGTGTCGGTTCGAGTCCGACCCCGGGCACCATATTACAGTTTCATGCCGTATCACGGCAGACCAGAAACCCGCATAGCGTAAGGCTTGCGGGTTTTTTGTTGTCTCTCGTCGTATCATAAAGCCTCATGACATCCCCCCATTATTGGGGGTATCTCTGGGGGTACAAATCCCAGCAGGGGTAAAAAGTACCCCCATCTGTCCGCTATCCCGTGCTATTCCTGGCCTGTGAGGTAGTGGCTTATACCCCCAGCGTCTGCCATGTACCCCCAAGTTAAACGGGAGATACCCCCATGCCGCTATCCGATACCGCCGCCCGACAAGCCAAGTTCAATGGCAAACAGCAGAAGCTGTCTGATGAAAAGGGCCTCTTTTTGCTGATCACCTCGTCGGGGAAATACTGGCGCCTCAAGTTCCGCTTCGCTGGAAAGGAGAAGGTGCTGGCTCTTGGGGTCTACCCAGAGGTTTCCTTGAAAGAGGCGAGAGCTAAGCGAGAGGAGGCTCGCAGGCTGCTGGCAGAGGGTATCGACCCCAGCCTTGCCCGAAAGCAGAGCAAGGTGGCCAGCCGGCTCGCCAGCGAACACAGCTTTGAGGCCATAGCCAGGGAGTGGCACCAGAGTCAGTTAGCCCGCTGGAGCCCAGGTCATGCCAAGCGGGTCATCGAGTCTTTGGAAGTGGATGCCTTTCCCGATCTGGGGTTGGTGCCGGTAGCTGAGCTGACAGCGCCCATCATGTTGGATGCTCTGCGCAAGGTTGAGGCAAGGGGCGCCACCGAGACAGCTGGACGGGTACTGCAGCGGATCAGCTCTGTCATGCGTTACTCAATCCAGACCGGGCGGGCCAGCTACAACCCAGCCCAAGATCTTAAAGGGGCACTGAGGGCTACCAAGCAGGAACACCGGCCGGCGCTCCCGCGGGCTGAGCTGCCGGAGTTTTACCGGCGCTTGGCTGCTGAGCCATTGAACCCTGCAACCCGCCTAGCCTTCCACCTGCTGATGTTGACGATGACCCGCCCTGGTGAGGTGCGCTTTGCTCGTTGGGATGAGTTCGACATGGAGCGAGCCGAGTGGCGGATCCCGGCTGAGCGGATGAAGATGCGGGTACCCCATATCGTGCCCCTTTCCCGACAGGCCCTTGCTGTGCTTGAGGAGCTGCGCCAGATAACCGGACACTGTGAGCTGCTGTTCCCGAGCGAGCGGAAGCTGACTGACCCCATGAGCGAGAACACCCTGAGTTATGCCATGGGACGAATGGGCTATAAGGGGATTGCTACCCCACACGGCTTCCGGGCGCTGGCATCCACCACACTCAACGAGGAGGGCTTTGATCCGGATGTCATCGAGCGCCAGCTTGCCCATGCTGAGCGCAACAAGGTACGGGCGGCCTACCATAGGGCCGAGTACCTGGATGACCGCCGCAAGCTCTTGCAGTGGCTTGCTGACTTCTATGAGTCACAACAGGGCGGCAATGTTCGTCCGGTGAACTTCCACAGAGCAGGGTAAGAGGTAGGAGGGGGTGACACGCTAAGCGACTGCTTGACTCGTTATCACACCAGCGTTAGGATTTCCCCATCATGGCCCATTCTCTCGAGATTGGGCCTTTTTCATATCCAAACCCGGCCATCGTGCCGGGTTTTTGCGTTGGAGGATCCCAAGTCAAAATCAGCCCCATTCATCATCAAAGACTGCTTTATCCCTCTTAAGCCCGACCACTGTGTCGGGCTTTTTCATTTCAGGAGAACTCACATGACAATACCGGAAACAGGATTTATTCGAGAGGCACAACTGGTGACCACAGCCAGCAAGGTGGGCCCATTGCCGTTCAGCAAGTCAACGCTGTGGCGGATGGTTGGTGAAGGCAAGTTCCCGAAGCCAATTAAGCTGGGAGCCCGGGTAACCGCCTGGCGCTGTGAAGAGGTTCACGAGTGGATCAACGCCCAAGGCCAAGCAGCGTAAGGAGAGGACGATGGAAAAAGAAAAAGGCCGCACCGCGAACGGCACGACCCAGCTTGAGCAGGGTCAGCATATCACCAAGTATGAATTGGTCGCCACCCACCTACTGGAGCAGGGAGCCCAGGGTGTCAGCGCCTTGTCTGGACTAGCTGGGCTCCATGACCTCAACTTGCGCAACAGCATTGGCCTGCTCCGTCGAAACCACGGGGTAGCTATCACCGATGCGTTCTTTGAGCATCAGCACAGCGGTGGTGGAACCACCCGCTTCAAGCGCTATTGGCTGGCTGACCGTGAGCAAGCTCATAAGTTGGTGGATCTGATTAACCATTGGCGACACCAGCGCCAGGCTGCTCTGCTGGCAGAGGACTATGCCGCCACTCTGTGCGCTCGCACGCCGGAAGTCACTCCCCTCCCTCCCGCCGCCTAACCCCGAGGTATGCCATGAAAGAACAATATGGGCTCACTGCCCAGGGCGAAGCCTTGTCCAAATTCCAAAGGGTGGGCTTGTCCCACAACGTCCAACGGAGTACGATTCCTCTTGCAGCGGCAAAATCCGCTGCCGGGCGTAGGAACCCGGATGAGACGATAGCGCCGACCCACGCGCTTGCGTGGTTTTTTGTCGGTGCTCGACCCCCTTTTCTTGGGGCTCTGCTGGCCTATCTGGTTGGCAGGCTCTGCTGTGTAATGGTGGCTCGGGCGGGGCAGCTGCGAGGCTGGCCGGTTTCTATTGTCGCCGGTATTCCTACCCCCGTTCGGGCTACCACCATGAGCGTAGGAACTCTGGTCGGTAGTGAAAAGCTGTCGACAATAGAGGCTGCCATCATGGCTACTGTCCCCACCCCCGCCTTACCCAAAATCTTCACCTTCCTGATCCAGCGCCAACGCGCCTGTCGTCTGGCAGAGCTTCGGCGTATCCGCACTATCTCTGTCATCGCCAATACCGAGCACCAAGCCCGCGCTAACCTGCCTGGCTTGTCGCTGGTGTTTATGTCCCGCACCCCGAGCATGGGGGTGGCCGCATGAACCAATCCACCCCATCCCGCCTAGAGGCACTGCTCGAGCAGTTTGCCGATGCCCTGGAACAAACCGACCTATGCCTCCAAGAGCGGGCGCAGTTCAGCGCTTTGCTGGATGCCCTGCGCATTGAGGTTGGGCTCTGCCAGGAGGTGCTGGCATGAGTAATCGACTGCTCAACACCCTGAATGGCCGCATGTGGAGTGAGTTATCACGTAATCCACTGCGCCCCGCGGTACTGCGGGAACTCTTCAAGCGGGTAACCAAGGCCCAGAAACAACCAGGCGAGCGCAATGCAACAGGGGGTTGCCATGACCGAGATAAATAAGCTGGTGGAGCAGTTAGCCCAGGCCTACCTGGCCGCCCGGGGCAATGTGTTTACTCACCTGGGGATCCAGCTTCCCCTTGCTGCTGAGTCACTGACGATGGCCATTCAGAACAACGTCGTGGGCGCTCACCTCGAAAACGCCGGGGCGCAGCAGGGGCAGGCCGATGCCTTGCTCATGCTGCGGCACATGGTGGTGAACGGGACTTTGACCCCGCTGGGGGCCCTGGTAGTGGATCAGATGTACTGCGCCTTCTGCGCCGACGTTCACCAGATGCTCGAAGAGGGAAAGGACCCCATGGTTGAGCTGGCGAGCGAGAGCAAGCAGAGGGCGATGCAATGACAGCACTACATCAAGGGGCCGCAGGCCCCGGTCATCAAAACAGCCCACCATCCCGGGCCGGCGCCTTCCTCAAGTTTGCGGACCTGGATGATCTGCAGGTGGTCGTGATCCACACCGGTGAGCAAGCCAGCAGGGATGCCGGCATCAGGGCTACCCTGCAGCGCGCCCACAACGAGGCGGTGGCCACAGACAACCCGATTGACCCTGAGGTGGAGCCAGAGCAGGCGTTGTATGTGGGGCCTGCTCAGTTGGATGACGGCGCCAGGCTCTACAAGATGGCCGATCGGGATGCTACCAAACGGGTCATTGTTCACCAGTTCGGCAACCTGGTCCCCGAGAAAGCCAAGCGGCTGATCGTGGCTCTGCGCAAGCAAGCTCCCAAGGCTGAGCTCTACCGTGGCAACCCGGGCCAGAATGCCGAGCCATGGCAGCTGGTGGATGTGGTGGCCTTCGAGCAGGCACTGGCAACAGACACCCAATCGGAAGAGGCGCCCTGGTCAGACAATGTGGCTCCGCTCCATCTGGTGAAAGGCAACCCAGAGGAAGGGTCAGAGCTGCCAGCAGGGTTTGAGGTGCGGGGCTCGCGTCTGTGTGCCCTGACCACTGTGGGCCGGGGTGAGGATGCCCGGCAAGAGTGGATCCCCATTGCCAGCCCCGTCTATGTGCTGGCAGAGACCGCTGATGAGCAAGGCCGGGGCTATGGCCGCTTACTTGAGTGGCGAGATAGTGCCGGCCGAGTGCGCCAGTGGGCCATGCCGGTGCGCTCCCTGGTCCCACGCAACGGTGAGGAAGTGTTTGTCGCGCTGCTGGATGCGGGGTTGCCCTTCATCGAGCTAAGTCATAAGCGCAGGCTGTCGGCCTACCTGATGAGCTGCCAGCCCAAGCGGCGTATCACCTGTGTCGAGCGCACAGGGTGGCATGGCCATGCCTATGTGCTGCCCGGTGGGTCCATTGGGCCAGATGCTGAGGGGGTCATCCTGCAGACCGCCGGCTACACCGCCAGCGACTTTACCGAGCGCGGTACCCTGGCCGGCTGGCAACAGGGGGTTGCAGGGCTGGCCGTGGGCAACTCTCGGCTCTGCTTTGCACTGTCACTTGCCTTTGCGGCTCCCTTGCTCTCCTTGGTAGGCATGGAGGGCGGTGGTTTCCACCTCAAGGGCGAGAGTACCGACGGCAAAACCACGGTGATGAAAGCGGCCGCCAGTGTCTATGGTCACCCGGACCGATATGCCCAAACCTGGCGCGCCACCGGTAATGCCATCGAGGGGATCGCCAGCCGGCGCAATGATGCCCTGCTCTGTCTGGATGAACTGGGCGAGCTGGACGGCCGGGAGGCAGGGCAGACCGCCTACATGCTGGCCAACGGTCAAGGCAAGGGCCGTAGTAAGCAGGATGGGGAGCTCAGAGAGCGCAAGGCCTGGCGGTTGCTGTTCCTCTCCACCGGTGAGCTGAGCCTCGAGGACCATGCCACCAGTGCCGGGAAGAGTACCCAGGCCGGGATGGAGGTACGGACAATCCAGATCCCCAGCGATACCGGGCACCATGGCGCCTTTGAGTGGCTGCATGGCATGGATGGAGGCCGCGGCTTTGCCGATACCCTGAAAGCCAACTCAGAAGAACATCACGGCATCGCCTTTCGCACCTATGCCCAAGCCCTGACCCAATCCATGGATGAGCACAGTGAGCGGCTGAGGGCCGACATCAAGCAATTGGCAGCCGAGTTAACCCCCAAGGGTGCGGGTAATCAGGTTGGCCGAGCCATCAACCGGTTTGCGCTGGTGGCCGCAGCCGGGGAGCTGGCCACCCGATTGGGGGTTACCGGCTGGCCAGAGGGGGAAGCCATTAGGGCAGTGAGGGTCTGCCTCAAGGCGTGGCTGGCAGAGCGGGGGCACCTGGGTAACAAGGAAGATATGGCGACCTTACGTCAGATCCGCCAGTTCTTCACGGCTCATCAGTACACGCGTTTTGCTGATTGGGACGATCCCAACCACCGGGCTGCGAATATGGTCGGGTATCGCCGTAACCCCAAGGTGAATAGTGAAGCAGGTGTGACTTTTTATGTTCTTCCGGAAGGGTGGCGTGAGATCACTGTTGGCCGTGACCACAAAAAGGCAGCGTTGCTGGCAGTGGAAATCGGTTGGATAGGCTGCAGTGATAAGGGTAAGACGCAGAAAACGGTAAAGATACCCTGTGTAGGGAGGGCGATTAAGGTCTATGTCCTCTCAGATACTGTGCTTGCTGATGAAGCTACTGAGCCAGGAGGCTCGGAATAACAGTACATAACCAGATGGCTATCGCTATAGATAATGGGGCTGCTGAATGCGCCCTTTTTTGTTAAGCCTCGCGCGCATAAAGAGAAAGTAGAGGTAACCGAGGTAACTGAGGTAACCGCCTCTGTAAGGTGCGCCATTACTGGGTTTATTGGTTACCTCTGAGTAAAGGTGCTGAGGTAACCAGAGGTAACCTGATGAGGTTCTATGCCGGTTACCTCTCCCTGTTACCTCGGTTACCTCAAGTTTTTTTCAAGAGGTAACCACCTAAAGTCAGTCGTGGCGCGGCTCTCAGGGCAGGGTTACCTCAGTTACCTCGGTTACCTCGATTTTTTTCCTATATACAGTGCAACCGACTGTTCGAGAGTTCTCGGTTACGGTTGCCAAATTAGACTTAGAAGTTCGACATGAACGAGCCATACGATCAGCCCACTATGGAGATATCTTTGTTCTTCGCAAAAAAAGAAAACCCGCACATGGCGGGCGTCTTTCTACACGATGCAATCGAGACCTGATTACTTAAAAAGATACAAAACCAGCGAATACAGGCCCCATGCGCATAAACCCCATACAAGCCAACGGAGTTCTGACTTTGACGGCGCGCACCTCCTGGGCGTACTCGCAGCGTCCGGCCATCATCTGGATATGCAAGCTGGCCATATCATCGAGCGCACAAGGCACGCCCATTATGTAGAATGCAAGCTCCACCTCAGACGCCGACGGTTGTACCGCCATTTAATAGGTGGGTTAGGTCGGCACTCATTTATCGTGCCCCCAGTCCGGGCGCCAAGCCATTTTTGCGATCTGGTGGTTGTTCACAAAGTCTCGATCCCAACCCTCCCGAGTAAATGCGAAATCGTCCCCGTCATCCGTAGTATCCTGCCATTCTTCCTCTGGCACGTTGATCACCAGGCCGGAGCTGCCTTCGCTGTCTACTACCTCGAACCAGTCGGCGAAGGTGCCGCAAAACTGTGAGAAGGCGAACTCACATACCGCCGCCAATTGGTTGTGCTGGGGTTCGTGTGCCTGGCAGCGGATCATTTCGATGGCCTCCGCCATATGGCCGGTGTATGCGTTGCTGTCCAGGTCAAGGTTCGCAATAACTGCTCGCACATGCTGCGTATAAGTCATCGCGGCAGCAGTGTAATTGATCTGATCCCGTATCTTCGCAGCCGCGTCAGCTGCCACCAGCAGATCGGCAAGCACCTTTTCACTCTTCGTCATTCTCTTCATCTTTGTGTCGTCTTGCTTTCTGAATCTCTGGCCATTGCTCAAGGTGTGGCAGCGTATGACCGTGTGGCCGTAATCGCCCGTGGTAACTCGATCCCCGTTCCCTAGAGTACGGGTCGTGCCGTCCGCCATGGCCACCACAATGGCAGCTAGGGCTAGTGTCTTCATTTCGTTAATCGCACGGCGAATACAAAAAGGCCCCTTTCGGGGCTGATACACGCGGATGATCGGTTGCCGGTTAAATCTTGGCGGCGTCCTGGGCGGCCTTCTGCAGGTTGCGCATGGCGTCAGCCTCGGCGCAGGCAGCGAATGCCACCGCATCCTGTACGCCTTGGCCCTTGGTACGTGGGTAGGTCATGGCCAGGTGTTGGCGCAGCTTGGGGAACGCCGCCGAGCGCTGGCACTCCTGGCCGATCGGGTTGTCGTGGGTGTAGATGGTTGCCAGATCCCCGGCTACCTGGTCAACCTGGTGCGGGTTGGGCTTCCAGCCGGACCGTTCAAGTAGAATGCCGATCTGCTCGCGAAATTCGTTGCTTGCCGACTCTGCAGCCGCTGCAGCACCGGCCACGTATACAGCACCCTCGCCCATATCTGCCATGCCGACGGATTCCACCGGTTGCGGCAACGACTCGGGCACCGCGTAGCTTTGCTGGGCGGGCGGATTGAGTGCGGCACAGGCTGCAATGGTGGCACCGGCACAGATCAGGGGGACAAGGTATTTCAGTTTCATTGAGTTACTTCCTTTGTGGTTGATTCTGTTGCGGCTTCGGCTGCTTTCCACATCCGATCCGGCCCCTGTTTGGCGGCCCATTGAGCATCGAGCAGCGCACAAGTAGTTAGAGCCAGGTTTAAATGATCTTCATGGGCGATCCCTGCAACCGGATACTTGCGCCGCAGAGCTTCAGTAAGCTCATTGACACGCTCTTGACTGTCGCAGGCCCCCTTGGCTCCTCCCAATTCCTCGGCGCGCCCTGTGGCGTAGTCTGTGACCTGATACAGCTCGATGGTGGTTGCTTCCTCGCCAGTGACCAGGCGCACCAGGTAACCCGCCTCTCGTCGTTGCGCCGTGGCGGCGTTGACCATCTGGCGATTTAGGCGCTCGGCTTCGGATATCAGGGGAGCCGGTTCGGGTGTTGGTACTTCTACAGTGGGGGAACCATTGACTATCCCTGCGATCATCAGCGCCGCTGCGCCGCCTATAGATCCCAGGTAGGCACATTGCTTCCAAAGGGACCTTGTGGGGTTTTCGTTAATCTGCATTGGATTGCTCGCTTTGTTGTTCGTTGAGGTCTAACCAGTTCTTGAACTCGGCCCGACGGCGCAGCCGTTCCACAGCCCGGGACTCCTGAGAGCAGCCATCGAGCACGGCTAGAGCGTCCTGGTCTGCATCTAGCTGGTCACGCCAGGCGGGCAAGGCGCACATCAGAAGGCGGATTTTCTTGAGCCTGGCGTTAGTTGGCCTGCGTTCCTGCAGTGCGCGCAGCTTCTCGAGTGCGGCGTGATTCCTGGTGATCCGGAACATGCCTTCAGCAATGGCCCGCACTAGTCGGTTTCTCTCACGACTGCTCATCGGGTGTTGCCCTTTCCGGTATTCTTGGCGGTGAATCGGTTGCATTTCTCATGGCTCAAGAGCTCGAATAATTGCCCGCGGTCCCGCGATAGCAGGTACCAACAGAACCCGACTAACAGAACAAGCCAGTCGGTCGCTATGAGACGTCGAGCGTGTACCTCGCAGTTCCGGTACTCGTCCAATAGAGTCTGGGTTCGTTCGATCGCCTCGGGCGTGAATATGAAAGGGGTGTGGCTCATGGTTGCGCCCCCATTACCAGAGCGAGAAAGGCCACGGCGGCGAGCGCCGCAAGTAGGAAACAAAGTGCGGACAGGATCGCCAGGGCGTTGTTTAGGCGGCTCATAGCAGGGCCCGCCGTGCAACATTTGCCAGACGCACAGCCCGGTACTGCTGCACTAGGCCTGTAACTAGGGACACCGCCAGTAGTGCCGCAACGGCCCAGCACAGCCACACGCTGCCTCCATTGCGAGCGCGAACGTAGCACTCAGTCAGTAGCACCATGCCCAGACCGCCGACACTCCAGGCACACGTCTGCACATCGGCTTTGAGCTCGTCGATCCTGGCTTGAGTGTATGAAGTTTGTTCAGACATTTGACTGCTTCCTGCTGTATTCAGCTCAATCAGAACTGATGCCGCATATTTCCTTACGGCAAGTTGGCCCCGAATCAGGGTTGTGTGTGTGAATCGCGGCTTTTCGCCGTCTTTGTATTTGGCCGTTGAGTATTAGCCGTCGTGGGTGACATCCTTTTCATTGGATAGCCTACACAGTCAGACTCTTTCATGTGATCGCAGTCACACCTTGAACGACACTTGCTTGGAATATTTTGACCTACGTCAAACATCTGGATGTGTGGATGGCTAGGTGTCCATTGCGCAGACGAAAACTGACGCATGCGGATTCATTAGGGTGTTACACGCATTGGGCTGTAGCTCAAATCCCTGATCGTCAGCACGCGTTGGGGAGTTGTGCTTGGTTTCCGAGTTACGTGGGATATGTCATACCTGCCCTTAGTCAGTTTGGGCAGGCCATTCACTAATCCAAGCAGGTTGGATTATTTGCTTAGGAAATAAACGATAGAACTATTGGCATTTTCTTACTGTTCGGGAGCGAGCATCCGATTAAGCTATGTTTTCGGTTAAAGAACGCTCTTCGATAGGAACTAAATTCGTGCTTATAATGTTCATTATCTCAGAGTTGATATATTCACTTTTTTCCAAATATATCCAATGACCACATTCAGGTACGGCGATAAAGGAAGTGGGATTGATCTTATCAACAAGAATAGTTGCAATATCTTGGTTACTAATCAGGTCGTTTGTTGCCTGATACATATGAATGCGAACTTGCTTTAGATTCTCAACCCTTTTCATGAAATCTAGTTCTTCATCAAAAAGAGCTACAACTCGTAAATGCTGTTGGAAATTTATTGGTTGATTGATAATTTCTGACAGTCTAGAGCGGTCAAAAAGATAGTAAGGGTTCAAAATTTCTTGGCTGCTGCGAAGAGCCTCAGTTTCTTCAACTTCATGGTTTTGTAACTGTTGTTCAATGTATGCCAGTTGTTGCCTGTCAGCATCAGTCACTTTAGCCATGAGCCTGTCACTAAATAGATGCATGTGCTCCATGCCGAATCCAACACTAGAAAGAAGAACCAAATCTAGAACACGATGCGGATAGTGAGAGGCATACTGTAGACCGAGAAACGTCCCCCAAGACTCTCCAACTATTGTCAGTCTTTCATGCCCAAGGTTCTGCCTAATTTGCTCAATAACTTCCAGCTCATGGCTCAAGTGATATTCCCAATCAACACTCTGACTGGATTGGCCGCAGGCTATCTGGTCGTAATAGATAACCTGGCAACGCTCCATTAGAGGTTTGAAGAAAGGGGCGAAAGAGTCATGGCAGCAACCAGGCCCTCCATGGAGAAAGAGGATCGGTGAGCCGCTCCCATAAGTCTCAATATAAATCTCAGTCTGATGACCGCCAGAGAGTGTGATTTCCATATTCATCCCTTTCTCAATGTAATCTTGATAAAAAATGGCCCCGTAGGGCCTTCTATTTCACGGTGTGCAGTTGACACCGGTATTAGCGATATTTGGCCTCGATCGCTACACCTTTTTTGGTGGTTAGAGTGATAGTATGACCATCTTTATACCAAAGATTAGGATCGGTTTCTTTGAAGCCATAGCCAGAAAGTGCAGCCTTAGCATCGTCCACTTTCTCGCCTAAAATTGAGTCCTCGATAAATGCCATAACCTCGGCGTGCTCAGTGGCCTTAGTGTCGTTCTCTTTCTGAATGACTGCAGCGTTTTGAGCCTTGGTTTTGTGAATGTCGCAGGTAGTACCAGCATTCATCTCGGTACAGCCGCTACGCTCGAGTTGGGCGCGATACTTGGCGTTGATTGCATATGCTGGTGCGGTGGCAACCAGAGCCAAAGTGATTACAGCCAAGGCGGTTTTTTTCATGGTTTCATTCTCTTGATTTTGATTAAGGATTAAAAATATTTTGAGTCATACACCAGTTGTCCTGGCACATAGCTCTTTAAGGCGCGCCGAAAAGCGCAGAGATCCACAGCGTTGTGGATAAAGCCAACAACGCAAGTGAATGGTTTGTAGGGATTTGTGATCAGCTCGTTCAACTCACGTCGTCGGATGGAGTGGGTTAATCGCTCTGCGGCATTGCGGCTGATCTGGGCGAAAACAACCTCTCATATGAAATTATTGGTGGCTAGTGAAAACGTATTCAAATTCTAGATTTCACTACGTTGATTGATATTGATCAGGTTTCTCTCTCCCTTCATCTAAGGGCTGAGTAGTAGGCACACGCTCAATCCCACACAAAGAAAGAGTGTCACCTGTATTTTCCTGCTGCAAGCTAGGTCTCAGCTTGGCATGATGCAACGTCATTATTATGCCGGAGCGTTCATGACAGCCCTCTACATGGCCCAATCTCTGACCGACTTTCTCACAACAATGGGGTTAGAGCGGTCAGTAATCGAAACGATGTGCCAACGTCTGCCAAGGCTGACCCTAGCTGCTGGCCAGATACTACTGGCCCAAGGGACCAGCCAAGAAGCCGCGTTTTACATCGAGTGTGGTATGGCCCGGGCCTGTCATTACAGCCTAGATGGGCAAGAGCGCTGCAAGGAGTTCTATTTCGAGGGGGAACTCTGCCTACTTTATGACAGCTGGCTGAGCGGAGAGCCCGCTGGTTACCAGCTGGAGGCGCTGACCACATTGCAGGTGGTGCGGTTACCCCTTGCCCTGCTGGGTGAGCCCACTTGGCAACCCGTCTGCCTGGCACTACTGCGCCAGCAACTGGGCTACAAGGAACGCAAGGAAGCCTTCCTACTACTGCATTCCCCTGAGCAGCGCTACCTCGAGCTGTGCCGCATCTTCCCCCATTGGCCCGAACGGCTCAGCCAGGTTCAGCTCGCCAACTACATCGGAATAAGCCCGGTCAGTTTGTCACGGATCCGCCGGCGCATTAACAGGGGTTAATGTCGTGACAGTGGCCTCCCTCCATGCTGCTTCCTCTCAAAGGAATGGAGTATTGGTTAATGTCGCTGTTTATGTGGTCCCAGCTGGTGGTGAGCCTGGCCTTGCTACTGGACTTACTGTCATTCCAGCTGAAAAGGCGCAAAGGGATCTTGGCCTGCTTAGCAGCATCCTGCGCTTTCAATGCGGGTCATTTCGCGCTGCTCGGGCAGTGGTCGGCTGCCAGCCTGCTGGGGCTGGCGAGCCTACGCTTCCTAGCCAGTATGTACGTGACACACCGCGATATGATGTGGAGCTTTATGGGATTGTCTTGCGCGGTCGTGATGAATACCTATAGGGGACCACTGGATCTGCTCGGACTGCTTGCCAGCCTGCTGCAAACCCGTGCGGCCTTTTGCCCAAGTGATCGCCAACTAAGACACTGGATGCTGCTCGGCACGCTTTGCTGGCTAGTTAACAACTTTCTGATTGGCTCTCCTGTGGCAGCACTGATGGAAGGGTTGTTTCTCGTCAGCAACCTAGTCGGCTATTACCGTCACTACTGGAGCAAGGAGCCATCAATTTAACCGGTTAACTCATGAACCAGAACGAGCTCACAATATGAACTCTCAGCCATTCCCTTTACTACCCTGACAACCCAAAGATTAGCAATATGGGAGTATTTTCTGCCGAATCAGATATGCTCCCTGCTACCATCTGGTGGGCTCTGTTTATGCGGCGCCATTCCCTGGCCATTAGCTGTGCTCACCAGGTGGTTCTCTGCAGTGACAGTGTCGTGGTTTCTCTGATACGGCCCATGCTCCACCGCTCCGATCGCAGTAACTCCGCGCCTAACTGGACTGGGCTCCGTTACACCCGGTACCGCTACTGACCGCAAACTCCGCGCCTAAGCCGGCAGAAAGCTAAGGGGGTGATGGAGCGCTCCTGCCATGGCAGGTGGAACGACCTCCCACAGCTACCGAATGAACCACCCCTCCTGGGCCGGCCACTTGCCCCTATCAGTACCTGCACAATCTCCTCTGAACTGCGCACTACAAACTGCGCAAATTGCGCACTTCTCTGCGCACTGGAGCTGCGCAAAAGCGAAAAGCAACGGGTAGCCCAATATAGGACGTTCGAGGCGTGGCAAGGCCTGGGGAGGAGATGAGGGTTCTGGAGATTGCGCAATTGCGCAGTTCTGCGCAAAACGAAATACATCGGCACAAAGAACAACACGGTGGGTATGAAGCCAGGAAGTGAGAGCGGTAGGGAACTGACCTCTACTCAGTTGCTCTTGGTGTTGCTGATGACCTAACCCGAGATTTCGGCGGGGCAGACCGGTACGCCGGTGACCAAACCTAGGGGGTTACCTGGGTGACACGGCCCTTCACCGCCCCCTGAACAGGGATCATTTCCCCGGGACAGGGAAGGGGCTTGCCCCTGAGATATCCCTTACTGATTAGAGGAGACAGCAACCACTGTCACTGATGTGGGGGTATTTTTGGGGGTATAAGTGAAATTCACATCTATAATTTTCCTTTAAGATCAATCTCATAAATTCACAATTCGATAGAGACCCCGGCACCATACAGATTCATGACAAAAGGCCATCCTCGCGGATGGCCTTTTGTTTTTCTGGGTTTGCAGAGGCTTTAGTCGATGTTCTGGGCGATGCGCCACAGCACGCCGGACGGGTCATACAGACAGAAATCCTGCATTCGCCAGGGCTGGGTGACGATCTCGGTGACCCTGACGCCGTAGCGGGCGGCGACCCCGCTGGCATTGACGTGGGTCCACCAGGCCGCCACATCTTCCACCAGGATGTGCATCATGAAGTGCTCGGCCAGCTGCTCGTGGCAATGATCCTGCAGCAGGAAGCTCACCTCCCCGAAATGGAAATAGGCGACCCCGCCGCCATCCGAGGCCAGGGTGAAGCCAAGATCCTGATAGAACTGTTTGGACAGGGCGAAGCCGCGGGCAGGCACGAAGGCCTTGATTTCGGTGATGTTAAGGTTGCTCATGAGGCCCTCTGGCGGTGATGGAGCGAGTGATGCGGGGTTGCGTGCAGCCAGTATCACCCGGAATATCCGGGGCTCGCCAGCCCTGACTGCCGGGGTCACCCGTCTGGGCAGAGCGCGATCGCCATGCCCGGGTCGCAAGGCATCGCCACCGACCTCCGGATCGAATGCCGGGATCCTCTCCTCGCAGCCAAGTTCACGTCCTGTATGGCCGCCATGCCCCGGATCCGGGCCATCACATCATTCGATTCGTTAATGAAAACAGGCAATCCATTTATTTTATAAATGCCACCAGGCGGCGGGTTCCCCATCATCACGGCTCTTGGCGGGGCCGGGAGGCATTGCCCGGCGATGGGTCGGCGGCCTGAGGCGGCATTTCTCTTCTTTATCTCTCTTCATATGGCGATATGGCGTCGCCACTGGGGCTCTCTCCTATCTCCCCGCCACATTCGGTCACCCTGTTTGCGCGGGCATCGCGCGGCATGTGCCGTGTCAGCCAGGGTGGAGAACGTCCCAGCGCCTCGATGCCTGATGCCTCGATGCTCCAATGCCCCGGCCCAGATAGAACGGCGCGCCTGCGGTTAGGCGCTGACATCCCGTCCCATCTTGGTGCGACCTGCGGCGGCTGCACAGCAGGAGTGCGATCTCCTTCTCCTTGATGGTCAGGCTGCGCCATCATGGTGCATTGCGCATCGCCAGTCACCTCAACGCATTGAAATATATGAATTATATTTTTTGGCCTGCTTTATGCTTTAAAAGATTCATGTCGCCATGATGATCCCGACGGGATCGGCAGAGGGGCAATACCGGTTTGACGATGTGAGTAAATAGCCGAGTGTGACATTCATATCAGGACATGGACCCGGCCAGGTGCCGGGACGACAAGGAGAGGGCTGTATGTTCAAGAGACTCGTAATGACTGGCCTGCTGGCGCTGGGCGCCACCATGGCCACCCCAGGTTGGGCCGAAGAAGTGGCCGTGCAGGCGGCGACCGTCACCATCAACAAGGGAGACAATACCTGGCTGATGGTGGCCGCGGCCCTGGTGATCTTGATGTCGATCCCCGGGCTGGCCCTGTTCTACGGTGGTCTGGTGCGCGCCAAGAATATGCTGAGCGTGCTGATGCAGGTGTTCACCCTGTTCTGCCTCATCACCGTGCTCTGGGTGGTCTATGGCTACTCCCTGGCCTTCACCGAAGGGGGCGCCTTCTACGGCTCCTTCGACAAGGTGCTGCTGATGGGGATCACCCCTGATTCCATCGGTGCCACCTTCAGCAAGGGCGTGGGGATCAGCGAGTTCATCTTCGTGGTGTTCCAGGGGGCCTTCGCGGCCATCACCTGCGGCCTCATCGTCGGTGGCTTTGCCGAACGGATGAAGTTCTCGGCGGTGCTGCTGTTCGCGGTGATCTGGTTCACCTTCGCCTACATCCCGATGGCGCACATGGTGTGGTACTGGGCCGGTCCCGATGCCTATACCGATGCCGCCGCGGCCGAAGCGGCCGGTGCCACTGCCGGTTATCTGTTCCAGCATGGCGCCCTCGACTTTGCCGGCGGTACCGTGGTGCACATCAACGCGGCGGTGGCCGGTCTGGTGGGGGCCTTCATGGCGGGCAAGCGGGTGGGCTACGGCCGTGATCCCATGACGCCTCACAGCCTGACCATGACCATGATAGGTGCCGCCCTGCTCTGGTTCGGCTGGTTCGGCTTCAACGCGGGCTCTGCGCTGGAAGCGAGCGGCACGGCTGCCCTGGCCCTGATCAATACCTGGGTGGCGCCGGCGGCGGCAGCTCTTTCCTGGACCTTCGCCGAATGGCTGATGAAGGGTCGTCCCTCCCTGCTGGGGGCGGTATCGGGTGCGGTGGCCGGTCTGGTCGCCATCACCCCGGCGGCCGGTTTCGTCGGTGTCGGTGGTGGCCTCATCATCGGCCTGCTGAGCGGGGTCGCCGGTCTGTGGGGCGTACACGGTCTCAAGCGTCTGCTGGGGGCCGATGACAGCCTGGATGTGTTCGGCCTGCACGGGGTGTGCGGGATCCTGGGTGCGGTGCTGACCGGGGTGTTTGCCAGCCCGGATCTGGGCGGTACCGGGGTGTGGGACTATGTGACCAACCAGGTCGCCGAAGGCTACTCCATCCTGGCGCAGGTCAAGGTGCAGGTCATCGGGGTGTTGGTGACGGTCGCCTGGACCGCCGTGGTCTCTGTCGTGGCCTACAAGCTGGTGGACCTGCTGGTGGGTCTGCGAGTGAAGGAAGACGCCGAGCGCGAAGGGCTGGATGTGACCAGCCATGGCGAGAAAGCGTACAGTTTGTAATAGAAGTTCCCATTGAGAAGTTTGCCGCCGGGCTCTGTCCGGCGGCTTTTTTATTGTCTGGCTGCTGTGTCGGGTTGTCGCCTCGATAAGGTTCCATCCTATCTTCCCCAAGCAGGTCTGAGCGGCTTGCCCTTCCCTGTGCCCGTAGTGATGTCGTCTGCGAGTCGGCGTGTTTTTATGCCTGCATTTTGTGTGGATCTCCGCTAAACTCTGCCACCCTTTATTCGGGGTAGCCGGGCTTGCCCTGCTTTCATCCTTCTTTATTCATGCCTTCGGAGCCGCTCATGCCGTTAGTGGGACACCAACATCAGATCGATATTCTGGAACTGACCGACAAAGGGGATGGCAAGGGACGCCTGTTCGATCGCCCCCTGTTTGTCGAAGGGTTGCTGCCCGGTGAGCAGGCGTTGGTGGAGCTTTCCGAAGTCAAACCCAACTATCTGCACGGCAAGCTGGTGGAACTGACCCAGCCGTCCGCCGATCGGGTACCGGATTTCTGCCCCAACACCGAATGCGGTGGCTGCCAGGTGCGCCCCCTTGCCTATCCGGCGCAGCTCACGCTCAAGCAATCCCTGGTGGAGAGTGCGCTGGCTCAAGCCGGACTGGTGACCCGGGTCAACCCCATCCTCGGCATGGACAGCCCGTTTGCCTATCGCAACAAGGCGCAGTATGCGGTGCGCGGCACCGAGGCTGGCGCCGAGCTTGGCTTCTATCGCAAGCACTCCCACGATCTCATCACCGCCGACGACTGCGCGGTGCAGGACGCCTTGCACGTGGAACTCAACGCCCGCCTGCGCCACTGGATGCGTGAGCACGAGATCCAGGCTTATGACGAGGTGAACCACAGCGGCTGTGTGCGCAACCTTATGACCCGCAAGGGCTTCAAGAGCGGCGAGCTGATGGTGGTACTGGTCACTCTGGGGGAGACCCTGCCGTTTGAAGCCGAGCTGCTGGCCGCCCTGAGCGATCTGCCCATTACCACCCTGGTGCAGAACATCAACGAGGAGCGGACCAACCGTATCCTCGGGGATCGCAACCGGGTACTGCTGGGGGAAGGGGTGATCCGCGACCAGATCCACGAACTCGCGTTCGAGATCTCGCCCCTCTCCTTCTTCCAGAACAACCCGAGCCAGACCGACGTGCTCTACTCCAAGGCCCTGGAGTACTGCGAGCTGACCGGCAGCGAGACGGTGTTCGACATCTACTGTGGCATCGGCACCATCTCCCTGTTCCTGGCGAACAAGGCGGCCCGGGTGGTGGGGATCGAGTCGGTGGAGAGCGCCATCAACGACGCCCGTCGCAACGCGGCCCTGAACGGCATCGAGCACACCGAGTTCCACGTGGGCAAAGCCGAGCAACTGATGCCCGAGCTGCACACCCAGGGAGTGAGCGCCGACGTGGTGGTGATGGATCCGCCCCGTAAAGGCTGCGACAAGGCGGTGCTGCAGACCCTGGTCGCCATGGCGCCGCGCCGGCTGGTCTATGTCTCCTGCAATCCCCAGACCCTGGCCCGGGATCTGGCCTGGCTGGTCAAGCAGGGCTTCGTGCTGGACGAGGTGCAGCCGGTGGACATGTTCCCACACTCCATGCACGTAGAAGCCGTCGCCCGTCTGAGCCTGCCTGCCAAGGCCGATTGACACTGGATAGACAGGCATTCTGCCGATGGACATGTTCCCTCTCGTCCATGCACGTAGAGGCCGTCGCCCGTCTGAGCCTGCCTGCCAAGGCCGATTGACACCGGATAGACAGGCATTCTGCCGATGGACATGTTCCCTCTCGGCCATGCACGTAGAGGCCGTCGCCCGCCTGAGCCTGCCTGCCAAGGCGTGAATTGAATTAGCCAGATGGCTCTGATAAAAACGACTCCACATGGAGTCGTTTTTTTATGGCCGCAGGAAGGAGCAAGCAGGGATGAGCGTTCGTCTGGCAGGAGTGGAAGATGCCGCCGCACTGGATCGCTTCTTCCGGCAACTGGACGGGGAGACCCGCTTCATGCTCTATGAGGCGGGGGAGCGGCCCTCGGATATCGAGGGGCAGCGCCAGCGTCTGGCGACCATGACAGCCAGCCCCAATCAGCGCATGTGGCTGCTGGAGCTGGCTGGCGAGGTCCAGGGCTTTGCCGTCCTGCTGGGAGGGAACCTGCAGCGCAATCGTCACTGTGCACTGGTGGTGATGGGGTTGCGGTCTGGTGCGCGTGGCCAGGGTTGGGGAGAGCGTTTGCTGCGCACTCTCATTGCAGCCGCCAGCGACCTTGGGGTCAGCCGGCTGGAATTGGGGGTCATGGCCCATAACGAGGTGGCCCACTCTCTCTACCGCAAGTGCGGTTTCATGGATGAGGGGTTGCGGCGGCAGGCGTATCGACTGGACGAGGGTTATGTCGACGAGATCAGCATGAGCCTGCTGTTGCCGTCCAGTGCCCCATGACGCCGTTGGCCCGATGGTGCTGGATGGGCAAGCCGCAATGGGGCAGCGTATCGACTGGTCCGATAAGAAGAGGAGAACGTTGATGAAGGGTATCTTGTTACGCTGGTTGGCCCGTTACGATGCTTGGTGCCAGGAGTGGGGACTCACTCCCGAGAACCGGCGCTGCTGCGTGCCGGTACGCCGGGAAGAGGAAGATCATCGGGAGACTGCCATGGCGGAGGCCCCCTCATCCCTCACTGAAAGTTGCGAGTCACGGCGCCGGTGATGCTGTTGTAGTCAAACGCCAGCCCGTCCGGATGGGCAGGGAAGCGGCCGATGGAATCCCGCAGGGTATAGCGGCAGTTGTCGTGGCGCAGGCTGCCGACGCTCTGGCTGTCGGCGGGGATGAGCCGGGAGATATAGTCGCTGTCCGAATCGGTGTGGAGCTCATCTTCAGCAGTCTGACCGGTATCGAGCAGACCCCCGAACAGGCTCTCGCAGTCGTCCCGGCTGCTGACGGAGATCTGATCGCTCTCTCCCCCCGGGAAGACGGTATCCGGCCCCTGGCCTCCCTGATCTTCCTTGGTACCCACCGGCCAACCCAGGCTGTTGATGTCGAGATCCTGTTTGCCCATGCCGCTAAAGTTATAGAGTGCCAGCGGCTCCCCCTTCACCTTGACGGCCCAGCCCGCGTGGGCCAGTTGCACGGCGCTGGAGAAACCGCCTGCGGTTGCCGCCATGCTGCTCTTGAGCGCATCATCCTGCACGTTGATGAAGCGGGGCAGGGCAGTGACCGCCAGGATCCCCAACACTATGATGACCAGCACCAGTTCTATCAGGGTGAAGCCTTGGGAAGCGCGTTTTGACATTGAATGAACCCATTAAATACGACAAACAGGTAGGCGTGACATGCAACTGATCGACACCCATTGCCACCTCGATTTTCCGGTCTTTGACGAGACGCGGGAGGTGCAGCTGGCCGCATGGCGCCAACTGGGGGTGGGCGAGTATATCATCCCCGCCGTGGGGGAGGAAAACTGGGGCAGGGTGATGGCATTGGCTGACCAGCATGCCGGTATGGCCTATGGCCTCGGGATCCATCCCTGGCATGTGGGGACGCAACGCGAGGGAACGCTGACTCGGCTGCGCTCCCTGCTGGCGAGCCAGCCTCGCGGCCTGGTGGCCGTCGGCGAGTGTGGACTGGATCTGCGCAGCCAGGTACCGCAGGCGGGGCAGGTCGAGTCATTCGAGGCACAGGTGAAGCTGGCCATGGAGTTCGATCTGCCGCTCATCGTCCATTCGGTGCGGGCGAACGATAGCGTTGCCAAGATTCTCAGACGCCTTAAACCGGCCAGAGGCGGGGTGATCCATGCCTTCGGTGGCTCCTTGCAGCAGGCTCAAACCTTCTGGCGACTGGGTTTTCGACTGGGGATCGGAGGGGTCATCAGCTATGAGCGGGCCAACAAGACCCGGGAGGCGGTGCGGGCGATGCCGCTGGAGGCGTTGTTGCTGGAGACTGACGCCCCCGATATGCCGCTGCAAGGGCAGCAAGCGGGGCCAAATACCCCTGCCAGCCTGCTGACCATCATCCAGCTGCTGGCGCAATTGCGGCAACAACAGCTGGCGGATGTTGCCTCGGTGTTACGTGAATCCACTCTGCAGGCTTTTCCACGGTTGGACATGGCATTTAACACTTGATTAACTATTGATAGCGCCGTGATAAAAAATAGGACCCATAAAAATCGTTTGCGGTCTAATTAAACAATGTCCAGCCCATTTCGGGCTTATAAAATGTGACCAGCATTCTACTTTGTCGCACTGTAATTAGTATAATGCGCACCCTTGATTAACGGCTGCAAGACACAAAACGTTAACAAGCTGGAAGGTGCTACTTAAGAGGAAGTGTTAATAATGAATCTGATTATGGGTCTGGTGGGGATGGCGACGCTCATCCTTATCGCGGTGCTGTTCTCCAGCAATCGCAAGGCAATCAAAGTTCGTACCGTGGCGGGTGCTTTTGCCATTCAGGCTGGCCTGGGTGCATTCGTACTCTACGTCCCGGTGGGCCGTGACATCCTGGTCGGCGTTTCCGATGCCGTCTCCAGCGTCATCGGCTATGGCCAGAACGGCATCGAATTCCTGTTCGGTGGCCTGGTCAGCAACAAGATGTTTGAAGTGTTCGGTGGCGGCGGCTTCATCTTCGCCTTCCGGGTGCTGCCGGTCATCATCTTCTTCTCCTCCCTGATCGCGGTTCTCTACTACCTCGGCATCATGCAGTGGGTAATCAAGCTGCTGGGTGGTGGTCTGCAGAAGGTGCTGGGCACCTCCCGTACCGAGTCCCTGTCGGCGACTGCCAACATCTTCGTGGGCCAGACTGAAGCCCCGCTGGTGGTACGTCCCTTTATCTCCAAGATGACCGACTCCGAACTGTTCGCCGTCATGTGTGGTGGCCTGGCCTCCGTTGCCGGCTCCGTGCTGGCCGGTTACGCCTCCATGGGCGTCAAGATGGAATACCTGATCGCCGCCTCCTTCATGGCTGCACCGGGTGGTCTGCTGTTCGCCAAGTTGATCGTGCCGGAAACCGAAACCCCCAACTACGACGAGAACGCCGCCGATGGCGATCTGGACGACAAGCCGGCCAACGTGATCGACGCGGCCGCTGCGGGTGCTTCCGCCGGTCTGCAACTGGCCCTGAACGTGGGCGCCATGCTGCTGGCCTTCATCGGCCTCATCGCCATGATCAACGGCATCTTCTCCGGTGTGGGTGGCTGGTTCGGCATGCCTGAACTGTCTCTGGAACTGCTGCTGGGCTGGCTGTTCTCCCCGCTGGCCTTCCTGATCGGGGTACCCTGGAACGAAGCCGTCGTTGCCGGTTCCTTCATCGGTCAGAAGCTGGTGGTGAACGAGTTCGTTGCCTACCTGAACTTCGCCCCGTATCTGAAGGATGAGATGCTGATCAACGGCGTGGCCATGTCTGACCACACCAAGGCAATCATCTCCTTCGCCCTGTGCGGCTTCGCCAACCTGTCCTCTGTCGCCATCCTGCTGGGTGGTCTGGGCTCCATGGCACCGAACCGTCGCGGCACCATCGCCAAGTTCGGCCTCAAGGCCGTACTGGCTGGCTCTCTGTCCAACCTGATGTCTGCCACCATCGCAGGCTTCTTCCTGGCACTGACCGCCATGTAATGTTTGCCTGACACACGGGTAAAGACGAACGCCACAGCGAAAAGCTGTGGCGTTCGCGTTTGGGGCGGTGACAACCGTTTTCCTGCTTAAACTAATAAAAAAATGAGTCAAATCGGAGGTTATATGAATGAAGTACTACTGGCGATGGCAGCCGGCTTTCTCGTCGGAGTGTTGTTTTCTTTCCTCAAATTGCCGATCCCGGCACCACCGGTTCTGTCTGGGGTGATGGGCATAGTCGGGGTCTATCTGGGGGGTATTGCCTACTCCTGGATCCTGACAAAATTCTTCTCTTAAGCACTTTCCAGACCCGGTTTTGCCAGATGTGAGGTACCTCTGAAATTGGCAAATCCGGCTTGCAAACACGGGGTATCTCGGCTGAAATAGGCGATGCCAGCAGGGTGCTGGCATTGACTAATACCCGCTCAAGTCGGGTGTTGGCGGTCAAATGGAATTGATTGGGAATCCGGGTCAGCGGTTGTCGGCCTTTCTCAAGTCTTCATGGAACCAAGTCCGCACTTTTGTAAGAAAGTGACAGGGCTCTTGCCTTATTTGCAGCCGTATTGCCTGTGCATTTGCGCTGTAATTCCATATCCCGTTTACCCGGGATCTTCACTTGCCGATCCCCTTGGTTCGGCGGATGCTGATCGCTGGTATTGGGAATCATCGAGACTTTGGAGACATAGCATGACCGATCTGAAACTGGCCGCCCAACGCGCCCTGAACCTGATGGACCTGACCACCCTGAACGATGACGACACCGATCAGAAGGTGATCGATCTGTGCCGCAAGGCCAAGTCTCCGGCCGGCCTCACCGCCGCCGTCTGCATCTATCCCCGTTTCATCCCCATCGCACGCAAGACCCTGCGTGAGATCGGTGCCGCCGACGTGCGCATCGCCACCGTGACCAACTTCCCCCACGGCAACGACGACATCGAGATCGCCGTGGCCGAGACCCGTGCCGCCGTCGCCTACGGTGCCGACGAGGTAGATGTGGTCTTCCCGTACCGCGCCTTCATGGCGGGCAATGAACAGGTTGGCTTCGATCTGGTCAAAGCTTGTAAGGAGGCCTGTGGCACACAAGCCCTGCTGAAGGTGATCATCGAGACCGGCGAGCTGAAGGAAGAGGCGCTGATCCGTCGCGCTTCCGAGATCTGCATCGACGCCGGTGCCGACTTCATCAAGACCTCCACCGGCAAGGTGCCGGTGAACGCGACCCCGGAAGCGGCGCGCATCATGATGGAAGTGATCAAGGCCAAGAACCCGAAAGTGGGCTTCAAGCCGGCCGGTGGCGTGAAGGATGCCGCCGTGGCGGGTCAGTACCTGGCCATGGCTGAAGAGATCCTGGGCAAGGACTGGGTCTCCCCTCGCACCTTCCGTTTCGGCGCATCAAGCCTGCTGGCCAGCCTGCTGGCGACCCTGGGTCACGGCGACAAGCCGGCCAACACCAGCGGTTACTGAGTCGCGGCAGAGGGCGGTACGCCGCCCTCTATCTGGATCCTGTTTGGTCTGTGTTCGTGTACGGCGCACGGAGGGAATGAAAGATGTTTTTGCCTCAAGAAATTATTCGCAAGAAGCGCAACGGTGAAGCGCTCAGTACCCAAGAGATTCAATTCTTCGTTCAGGGCATTACCAACAACACCATCGGTGAGGGCCAGATCGCGGCACTCGCCATGGCGGTCTACTTCAAGGACATGACCATGGATGAGCGGGTGGCCCTGACCTGTGCCATGCGCGACTCCGGCATGGTGCTCTCCTGGGATCATCTGAACCTCGGCGGCCCCATCGTCGACAAGCATTCCACCGGTGGGGTGGGTGATGTGGTCTCCCTGATGCTGGGCCCCATGGTCGCCGCCTGCGGTGGCTTCGTGCCCATGATCTCCGGCCGTGGCCTCGGTCATACCGGCGGCACTCTGGACAAGCTGGATGCCATTCCTGGCTACCAGACCTCGGTCGACAACGATCGCTTCCTGAAGGTGGTGAAAGAAGCGGGCGTGGCCATCATCGGCCAGACCGGCGATCTCGCCCCGGCGGACAAGCGCATCTACGCGGTGCGTGACATTACCGCCACCGTCGAATCCATCGCCATGATCACCGGCTCCATCCTCTCCAAGAAGCTCGCCTCCGGGCTCGAAGCCCTGGTGATGGACGTGAAAGTGGGTTCCGGCGCCTTTATGCCGACCTTCGAAGCCTCCGAAGAGCTGGCCAAGAGCATCGTCGCCGTCGCCAACGGTGCTGGCTGTCGTACCTCTGCGCTCCTGACCGACATGAACCAGGTGCTGGCTTCCAGTGCCGGCAATGCGGTGGAAGTGCGTGAAGCGGTGCGCTACCTGACCGGTGAATACCGCAATCCGCGCATCCACGAAGTGACCATGGCCCTGTGTGCCGAGATGCTGATCTCCGCCCGTCTTGCCAGCGACGAGCACGATGCCCGCGTCAAACTGCAGGCCGTGCTGGACAACGGCAAGGCGGCCGAGATCTTCGGTCGCATGGTGACCGGCCTCGGTGGCCCGAGCGATTTCATGGAACGCTACGACAACCATCTGCCGAAGGCTGCCATCGTGCGCCCCGTGTTCGCACCCAAGGCCGGTTTCGTGACCGCCATGGATACCCGTGAGCTGGGCCTGGCCGTGGTCGCCATGGGTGGTGGTCGCCGCGCCGCCGGTGACAAACTCGATTATGCGGTCGGTCTGACCGACTTTATCCGCCTGGGTCAGAGCGTCGATGCTGACAAGCCGCTCGCGCTGATCCACGCTCAAACCGAAGAGCAATTTGCTCAGGCTGCCGGCATGGTGCAGGCGGCTGTCAGGATCGGTGACACCCGACCAGAGGCACTGCCCGAGGTCTATCGTCGCATCGGTCTGGCTGATTTGTAACAAGGGGAAGTCCCATGAAACGTACCTTTATTCTGATGATGGACTCTTTCGGTATTGGCGCTGCCGCCGACGCCGAGAAGTTCGGAGATGTGGGCGCCAACACCCTTGGCCATATCGCCAAGGCCTGCGCAGCCGGTGAGTTCGAGGGCCGTGGCCCGCTCAACCTGCCGAACCTGAACAAGTTGGGTCTGGGTCACGCCGGGGAACTCGCCTCCGGCGTCTTCCCGGCGGGCCTGAAAAAGGACATCGAAGTGGTCGGTGCCTATGGCTTCGCCCAGGAGCTCTCCTCCGGCAAGGACACGCCGTCCGGTCACTGGGAGATCGCCGGCGTGCCCGTGCTGTTCGACTGGGGCTACTTCCACGATCACCACAACAGCTTCCCGCAGGAGCTGCTGGATGCCATCGTCGAGAAGGCCGGCCTGCCGGGTTACCTCGGCAACTGCCACGCCTCCGGTACCCAGGTGCTCGATGACTTGGGTGAGGAGCATATGCGTACCGGCAAGCCGATCCTCTACACCTCCGCCGACTCCGTGTTCCAGATCGCCTGCCATGAAGAGACCTACGGCCTCGAGAAGCTCTATGAGCTGTGCCACATCGTGCGGGAGCTGCTGGAGCCCTACAACATCGGTCGTGTCATCGCCCGTCCGTTCGTGGGTACCGGCAAGGGCAACTTCAAGCGCACCGGCAACCGTCACGACTACTCCGTGTTGCCGCCGGCACCGACCGTGCTGGACTTCATGAAGGATGCGGGCGGCCAGGTGGTTTCCATCGGCAAGATCGCCGACATCTATGCCCAGCAAGGCATCACCAAGCAGGTGAAAGGCACAGGCCTGACCGAGCTGTGGGATCGCACTCTGGAAGAAGTGAAGGCCGCCGGTGACAACACCATCGTCTTCACCAACTTCGTGGACTTCGACTCCTCCTACGGTCACCGTCGTGACGTCAAGGGTTACGCCGATGCGCTGGAGTATTTCGACTCCCGCCTGCCGGAGCTGTTCGAGATCCTGCAGGATGGCGATGTGGTGGTGCTGACTGCCGACCACGGTTGCGATCCGACCTGGAGCGGTACCGACCATACCCGTGAGTACATCCCCGTGCTGTTCTACGGCAAGCCGGTCAAGGCGGGTTCCCTCGGTCGTCGCGAGACCTTCGCCGACATCGGCCAGAGCATCGCCGCCTACCACGGCCTGCCGAAGCTGCAATACGGCACCAGCTTCCTGTGATGATGCAGCCAGTGTGTGCCTGATGCACGCGCCGCTGCCCGGGTTGCACTGTCGCACCCGCGTCCTGTAAGTTACCCGCCCGCTGCCGCGAGGTGGCGGGCAACCCAATAAAGACAATAAAACTCAACCTAGTGTGAAGGAATTAAGAGAATGGCAACTCCTCATATCAATGCGAAAGATGGCGCCTTTGCTGACACCGTACTGATGCCGGGCGACCCCCTGCGCGCCAAGTACATCGCCGAGACCTTCCTGGAGAACGTGGAGCAGGTGTGCGACGTGCGCAGCATGCTCGGCTTCACCGGCACCTACAAGGGCCGCCGTATCTCCGTCATGGGCCACGGTATGGGCATCCCGTCCTGCTCCATCTACGCCAAGGAGCTGATCACCGACTATGGTGTGAAGACCCTGATCCGTGTGGGTTCCTGCGGCGCCGTGCGTGAAGACGTGAAACTGCGTGACGTGGTGATCGGCATGGGTGCCTGCACCGACTCCAAGGTCAACCGTCTGCGCTTCAAGGATCACGACTTCGCCGCCATCGCCGATTTCGATCTGGTGGCCAATGCCGTGCAAGCCGCCAAGAACAAGGGCGTTGCCGTGCGCGTTGGCAACATCTTCTCCGCCGACCTGTTCTATACCCCGGATCCCTCCATGTTCGACGTCATGGAAAAATACGGCATCCTGGGTGTCGAGATGGAAGCGGCCGGCATCTACGGCGTAGCCGCCGAATACGGTGCCAAGGCCCTGACCATCTGCACCGTTTCTGATCACATCCGTACCGGTGAGCAGACTACCTCCGAAGAGCGTCAGCTGACCTTCAACGACATGATCGAGGTGGCGCTGGACTCCGTGCTGCTGGGCGACTGATCCCAGGCCTCGGCTCCACGCAAGAACGGCGACCTCGGGGTCGCCGTTTTTTTATGCCTCATCGGGGTGGAAAACTCAGCTGGCGAGTTGCGCTGTCTATACTTTCGGGCAACTCCTCACGAGGCTAACACCATGAAACGAATATATATCCTGACCCCGTTGCTGCTTGCCATGACGTTGATAGTCCCGACGCTCTGGCAGGAGGTGCTGGCGCTGGAGGGCAGGGGTCAGCACCGGGCGCCGCAGCACAGGCCAGCGCCGCAGCGGGTATCCCAACCCCACGCGGTGCAGCACAGGGCCGTGCCCCGTCAGGCCAATCGGGAGTCGGTGAAGTTCAACGAGGGGTGGGGCAATGTGAGGGCGCGGGACAAGGCGACCCGGCCGGTTCATGTCAACCAGCGTCAGGTACAGGATCGCCATGTCGAGGGCAACCGTCAGCTGGACAACCGCCATATCGACAACAGTCGTGACATCAGGGGCAACAACGTGGTCATCGACAATCGCCACAACAACATCGTCGTGCCGCCGAACCGGCGCCGTGTCTATCACGACGTGGTGGTGGTTCGCCCCTATGGTCACTGGTATGGAGGCTATGGCAGTTATTACGACGACAACGATGCCTGGAAGTGGCTGGCCTTCACCGCCATTACCCTGAAGATCCTCGACAACATCAATGAGGAGCAGCAGCGAGAGCACGAGGCGGCCCAGGTCAAGGCGACCACGGCACCCCTGAATGATCCCGTCACCTGGAGCGATGGCGACGCCTCTGGCTCGGTGACTGCGGTGCGGGAAGGAACCAGCAGCAGTGGCCGCTACTGCCGCGAATTCCAGCAGACCATCACGGTGGGGGGCAAGAAGGAGGATGCTTTCGGTACCGCTTGCCAGAAGCCTGATGGATCATGGGAGATCGTTTCGGATTGAACGCCTGCGGGGGTGGGGGCCATTGAACGGCCCGATCTGCGCAACCTGCAGGAAACTTGGGGGAACAAAAAACGGGGAAGCATCAGGCCTCCCCGTTGCTTTGAGGTCTGACAGCCTCTTATGCCGTGTCGAGATCGAGGTAGAAGCCTCCCTTGCCAGCCTGCTTGGCTCTGTACATGGCGGCATCGGCCCGGTGCAGCAGATCGTCGATGTGGCAATATTGCCCCGAGTGGCAGAGGGCTCCCCCTATGCTGCCGGCGAGGGGCAGCAGATGACCGGCGACATCGGCGGGGAGGGCCATGGCCGCCAGCAGCCGCTCGCACAGGGCGGGTAGCTCCTGCTCAGGCTGGCGCAGGGCTGGCAATATGATGGTGAACTCGTCGCCGGCGAGGCGAGCCACCATGTCCCCCGGACGCACCTCGGCGATCAGCACGGCGGCGAAGCGCTGCAGCAGGGCGTCGCCGACGTGATGCCCCAGCCTGTCATTGATCCCCTTGAAGCCGTCGAGATCGAGGAACAGCAGGCCCAGTGGCTCGCCGTTTCGATGGACCCGTTCCAGCTCCCGGGAGAGACGCAGGGTGAAGGCGCGCCGGTTGGGCAGGGCCGTGAGCGGGTCGTGAGCCGCCTCATGTTCCAGCTGGTTCTGCAGTGCCTTGAATTCGGTGATGTCACTGCCGAGGATATAGACCCCGGGCTCATCCCCCCGGCTCGGGATCATGGTGATCCTGAGGTCGCGGGTGCCGATGGGCAGGTCGAGTCTGTGCTCGTAACTAACCTGTTCACCCGCCAGGGCTCTTGCCACCTGGGCCATGGCCATGTCGTGGGCCTCCTCGCCAATCACCTCTCGTACGCTGAGCTCTCGCACGGCATCGGCACGAAGCCCGAAGTAATGACAATAGGTCTGGTTGGCAAACAGGTAGCGCCCCTCGGGAGAGATCATGCTGATGATCACCGGCAGGCCGTCGGTGATGGAGCGCAGTCGGGCCCGGCCGCGCTCTATCTCGGCCAACGCCTGGTGACGGGTCGTGATGTCATGCAGGAACAGGGCGAGGCGCACCTTGCCGTCGAACTGGTAACGCTCGGCGATCACCTCGACCGGGATCTGCTGGCCGGATCGGGTCCCGAGCTCACACTCCAGACGCCGTGGCGGGCTCTGCGGGGTCTCCAGCAGGGGGATAAGGGGATGCCCCTCCCCAAGCAAGCGAGGCAGGCGTTGTCCCAGCATCTCTTCCGCTCGCCAGCCTAGCAGGGTCGTGGAGGCCGGATTCCAGCCGGTGATGACGAGGGATTCGTCGAGTTCCAGGAAGGCGTTGCTGGTGTGCTCCAGCATGTACTGCAGGCGGCGCTGCTCCTGCCATAGACGCTGTTGCACGGCGCCGCGCTCCTGCATCTCGAGATGCAGTTGCTCCACCGTGTTTGACAGCTCGCGGGTGCGTTCGCGCACCTGTTGCTCGAGCCCAAGCTGCAGTCGCAGCAGGTCGGCCTCGGCCTGCTTGCGCTCGGTCAGGTCGGCAAACACGGCGATCATGTGCGGCTCCATGGTGCGGCCCTGGCACAGGGTCACGCTGAGCTGTACCCAGCACAGGTTGCCGTCGGCCCGGATCATCCGCTTCTCCAGCCGGTAGTCCCGGATCTCCCCTGCTAGCAGCGCGTTGAACAGGGACCGTTCCTGCGGCAGATCCTCGGGGTGGGTCATGGTGTGCCAGGTGCGCCCCAGCATCTCCCGTTCACTGTAGCCGAGCAGTCGCTCCAGCCCCGGATTGGCCCGCATCCACTTGCCATCGAGGGTGGAGAGAGCCATGCCGATCGACGATTGGTTGAAGGTGAGGGTGAAGAGGTGCTCCTTGTCCTCCAATACCTGGTTCAGGCTGCGCACCTGATGGCGCCGCTCCAGATCGTGCAGGGTGTTTTCCACCAGGCGACCGAAGTCGTCGAGATCGCGACACGCCTCCTCATCGAGGTGATGGGCTTCAGTACCCACCAGGCAGAGCGTGCCGAGCACCACGCCATCGAGGGCACGCAGGGGGCGGCCGGCATAGAACACGACCCGGGGCTCTCCCGTCACCAGCGGGTTGTCGGCGAAACGGGGATCGAGGCGGGCATCCGGTACCTGCATGATGTCGGGCTGGAGGATGGCGTGGCCGCAGAAGGAGTATTCCCGGCTGATCTCGCACAGTTCCAGGCCGGTACGGGCGAGAAACCACTGCCGGTTCACGTCGGTCAGGGAGACCATGGCGATGGGCTGCGAGAAGTGGCGGGTGATGAGCCGGGTGAGACGATCCAGCTGGTCGATGGGCTCCCGATCGAGCAGGCCGAGCATCTGCAGTCGTTCCAACCGGCTGTGCTCGTCCAGGGGCAAGGGGGGGGCAATCATGTGGCTCTCCTGCCAGTCATTCTGTCAGAGTTATATACAAGGTGGCGGGAGCGATCTACCCCATTTACTGGGGGGCGGCTGGTTTGCTCTGCTTTTTGTGCTTGCGTACCCGCATGTAGTTGCGACGCACGCCGTAGGAGATGAGCAGGCCGGCCAGCAGCATCACCAGCAGCATCAGCCGCTGTTTCTCCTGATTCACCTTGAGATGGGTATCCTGCTTGGCCAGCAGCTTCTGCTCCTCCAGGGTGATCCTCAGGTAGCCCAGAGTCAGATTGCCATCCTGCACTTCCTGCACAAACTGGATACGCCCCTTGCCTTGTTCCGGCAGGGACTTGTTGTCGGCACCGATGGGCAGCAGATTCTCCAGCGGCACGGCCTGATCCGACTGGGCCAGGGGGATGCCACGGGAGTCGTAGAGGGTGACATCCAGGATCTCCGGCTCGGAAGCCAGATCTTGCGCCAAACGTTCCAGCTCGCTCTCCTTGTCCTCCTTGATCCAGCGGCCCATGTCGCGGGCAGCGTAGGAGACCAGAGCCTGGGCGCGGTCACGGGCTTCGCTGTGCAGGGCGGCCTGGCTCTCTCCCTGCATGTGAATGAGCAACCCCAGCACCCAGAGGCCGAGCAGGGTGCCGGCCGCCAGACTGATGACACGTTTGATGGGAAGATGACGCAAAGCTCGAACCTCTTGCGATGGGTGATGCCGGAAAGCCGCGGCATGCTGGTGGCACACCGCCTGGGAACCCTGCCAGGCACTGTTCACCCGGGCGGATCCATGGCGGGATCTTGGCGCTTGCCTGTACAAAAAGCAATACGCTACTCTGGGCCAGCATGTTGAACCCCCAAGGAAGGCGTCTCTCTTATGTTGTTGTCCCAACTCCCCCCGACTCTCTCTGGCTGGCCTTTGGCCCTGTGCTCCGCGCCCCACTGGCTGCTGACTTCCGAAGCCTTGCTCCCCGTGGATGAGCCGCTGGATGCCGCCTGGCTTGTGCTGTTCGGCAAGGGACTGGGGGCCCACCATCTGGCGCGGCTGGCCGCCCTGCTGACTCATCATGGGGTGTCTGCCAGTCTCTACCCGCCGGGAGAGCCGGCGGGGATCCCGCTCTTGTTGCTCGGCACCAGTCACTTCTCCCCCGCGTTGGTGCAGGGGATCAAGGCCGAGACCTGGGATCTCGATCTCTGTCATCTCGCCGCTCTGCCCAGCCTGCGTGAACCCGGTCTGCTGGTGATGGACATGGACTCCACCGCCATCCAGATCGAATGCATCGACGAGATAGCTCGCCTGGCCGGGGTGGGGGAGCAGGTGGCCGCCGTGACGGCGGCAGCCATGCAGGGCAAGCTGGAATTTGCGGACAGCCTGCGCAACCGGGTCGCCCTGCTGGCGGGCGCGCCGGTCACCATTCTCGATGACGTCGCGGGGCACATGCCCTGGATGCCGGGATTGCGGCTGATGGTCGATACCCTGAAGGATGCTGGCTGGAAGGTGGCGATCGCCTCCGGCGGTTTCACCCGCTTCGCCGGTGAGCTGCAACGGGCGCTGGGGCTGGATGCCATCTTCGCCAACGAGCTGGCCCTGGACGGTGATCGTCTGAGCGGCCAGGTGAGCGGTCGCATCGTCGATGCCGCCGTCAAGGCCGAGGTGTTGGAACGACTGGCGGCAGACTATACTGTCCCCCCCTCCCAGACGGTGGCGGTGGGGGACGGGGCCAACGATCTCAAGATGATGGGAGTGGCGGGGCTCGGCATCGCCATTCATGCCAAGCCCCTGGTGCGGGCGCAGGCGGCGGCCACCCTCAACCACCACGACCTCGAAGGGGTCATCTGCCTGCTCGGGGCACTGGCCTGCCGCGATTTGCGCTGGTGTTGACATCGGTCAGGAGGGCCGGAAATCAAGATGGAACTGTTGCAACAATCCCTGTTTATCCCCTGCGGCCAGCATCGACTGCATGTCCGCCATATTCACCCCGGTGTGGCGGTCCACGCCGACCCCATCCTGATGGTCCATGGGGCCATCGAGAATGGCCGCATCTTCTATACCGAATCGGGCAAGGGGCTGGCCTGCTACCTGGCTCGCCATGGCTATCAGGTCTATGTGGCGGACCTGCGGGGCCGGGGCCTGAGCACTCCTGCCATTGCCGAACGGGCCGGTCACGGCCAGCATGAGCTCATCACCGAGGATGTCCCCGCCCTGCAGCGCTGGGTGGCCGCGCGCCATCCCGATGCCAGGGTGCACTGGATGGCACACTCCTGGGGCGGCGTCATCATGGCCTCGACCCTGGCTCGTTTCCCCGAGATGGCGGATGGCATCGCCAGCATGGTGTTCTTCGGCACCAAGCGCGGCGTCTCGGTGCAGAATCCGGAGCGTTGGCTGAAGGTCGATCTCATCTGGAATCGGCTCGCGCCCTGGCTGGCCCGCAACAGCGGCTTCCTGGCTGCGCGCAAACTGAAAATGGGGGCGGACGACGAACCCCTGCGCTACCTGCAGGAGACCATCCCCTGGGTGAAGTGCGGCCCCTGGCAGGATCCCCATGACGGCTTTGCCTATGGGGAGGCGGCGGGCCGGGTGGCCTGGCCGCCCCTCTGGATGATCTCGGCCAGAGCCGACAAGGTGCTGGGCCATCCCATCGACGTGCGCCGGTTCAGCGGCGAGATGGGCTCGGCGACCCGCCATACCCGGCTCGGGCGGGACAACGGCAACCGGCTCGATTATGACCACATCAACATGCTGACCGCTCCCCAGGCCCAGGAGGATCACTTCCCCCAGATCCTCACCTGGCTCGGCAACCCGCAGGCGACCTGAGGCGGCGTGGAGATCGGTGATTGAACCGATGACCGGATACAGAGAGGGCGGCCTTGGGGCCGCCCTCTCTCTTGCGGGTGAACCGACGAAGGTTGCCCTGGGTTAAGCCGCTGGCCGGATGCCGAGCCGGAACAGGGTGGCCTGGCTGGTGTCCGTCAGCTCACCGACCCCCACCACGCTCCACAGCTCCTCTTCCAGCTTCTTGGCCTTGTGGATGGCAAACTTGGCGATGTAGTCCAGCTCGTTGGCGATGAAGCTGGTATCCGGCCGGCCGGTGCGGGAGATACCGACCAGTACCGAGTAGAACTGCCCCTGTCGCAGGGCCAGCTCCACGAAGCGGCGCTTGTCCGCCAGGGTCGGGAAGCTGCTCGCCAGACGGCTGAGGAACAGAGGCGCTCCTCCCTGGGAGTGGAGGCTGGCGATATAGACCTCCTCCTGGGCGGGTTTGTCTTCCCGTTCGATGGCTCGCAAGGGATTGAGCAGCAGGCTCTTGAGGAGCCCCCCCTGGAACAGGGGATAGAGGTTGATCTCTCCCTCCTGCTCGGCGCAGGAGTGCAGCAGCTTGGTGAGGCTGCGGGGCCGGGGGGAGAGGCCCGCCGCCGCCAGCTGGGGAGCCGCTTTCTGTTTGTTGATGTAGACGGGGGTGTCGAACAGGTGGTGGGTGAAGATGTTGCGCAGCGCCCGCGCCATGCCACGGTAGCGCCTGTGCTCCCGGGTGGCCTTGAGTTTGTTCTGGTTGCTTTCGATCAGCAGGCTGAAGAACTGATGGCCGGTGTGACGCTCCGGTGTCCCCTCGATGCACAGATGCAGCACGGTGCGACTGAGGTTCTGGCTGACCAGCCGGTAGGGCAGGCGCTGCAGATCCATGCTCTTGGAGAGCTCCTGCAACCGGGGCAGGGCAACCTGGAGGATATCCCCCTTCTCCCCGTCGAGGGGCTCTTCCAGCTCGACTTGCATGCCGTGGGCCGAGATGTCCCGGGTCCAGCCGAGCCAGGCTCGCTCCTTGTGGCGGATGACGATGGCGGTCTTGTGAACGTAGCGTGCCTCCTTGCGCAGTTGCACATAGTGCAGCGTCTCTATCTCGAAGGGGGCGGCCTCGATGCCGTGACCGAAGCGCTGCAATTCATTGGCGTTGTGGTGCAGGCTGGCATCGTAGCCGAACTCCTCGCGCTGGTTGTCCAGGCCGATCTCCTGCAGCGCTCCCACATAACCTATCTGTTTCAGCCTCTCTCGCAGCAGCATGTCCTGCAACTGGTGGGGTTCACCCTGTTGACTGTCGAGATCGGCCTCCGCCAGCGAACAAGCTTCCAGGCTGAACTTGTAGACGCGCCAGCTGGGGCGGCGGGCGCCGACCTGGAAGAAGAGGGCGGTCAGGCCGCTCTGTTGCAGCTCCTCCCGGGTGGCGGAGAAGAAGTAGAGGTGGCTGCGCACCGAGTGGGTGAAGCTGTAGATCAGGGTCTCTTTCAATCCACCGCCCTGGGGCAGCAGATCGCGCAGCCGGGCCGGCGAGAACAGGCTGGCGAGCATGTCCCGGTTCTTGGCGTCTCGCCAGTATTCGAGCAGATGCTGGTTGTTCTCGGTGCGCAGGGCGATTTCAAGGGCGGGGGCATCCCCCTTGCCAAAGAACAGGGGCATGCCGGTCATCCGCGGCAGGTAGAACTGCTCATAGCCCTTGATGATGGCGGCGGACAGCAGGTAATCGACACTGACCCGGTAGCGGCTGCGGTTGTGTTCGATGAATTCACTGAGAAAGCGCTCGAAGGCAGGATGATCCCCGATCTTCACCAGCCTCAGCCAGAATTTCCCCTCTTTCTGCTCTTCTCCCAGGATCTGGTAATCGATGGGCTGACGCAGCAGGGGATTGGCCGATTCCCGCTCCAGACCGGTGAAGATGACCTCGATCTGCTCACCGGTCTGGTAGTCGGGCAGGTAGGGGACCGAGACCCGGATCCCGCCGAGGGAGAGATCCGAGCTCTTGGCGAAGATCTTCTCCCCGCTGGCCAGCCTGAGCACCATGGGGGAGCTGAAGTGCATCCGCTCCTCCTGGCGGCCATAGTGGCTGGCGAAGGGGATGGCGTTGACGTCGAAGGGATGAAACGGGCTGCTGGGCAGGGAGAGGCGATCCATGCGCCCCTGATTGAGTTTGTACCAGGCCTGCAACGCCTCGTAGACCCCCAGCGTGTAGCTGTCCCGGTAGAGATAGCACTGGGACTGGAACAGGGCGATGGCCTCGGTGGGCATGAAATGCGTCACGCCCTCTGACTCATAGACCTGACAGAGCTCGCCGAGTTCGCTGCGCATGTCGATCACCCGACGGCAGGGGGTGCACTTGCGCTTGAGCTCCATCTTGAGGAGGAAGCGACTGTTGGTATTTTCGTTTTGAGTCAGACGGTTGAAGATCTCGTCGAAGTCCTTTTCCCGAAGCAGGGGGACAAGCTGTTCTATCAGGTGTAGGGGCTGTTCTGAATCCATGTCATCCTGCCGCGGAGGGTCACTTTTCCAAATCTGGGTTTGATCTGTCGGTCGCAACCAAGTATATCAAGCAGGAATTCATCCTGTCCCCGAGTTATCCATGGCCAAAAACAAAACCGCCTATGTTTGCACCGAATGTGGCGCCGACTTTACCCGCTGGCAAGGTCAGTGCAGCGAGTGCAAGGAGTGGAACACCATCAGCGAAGTCCGGTTGGGGGTGAATACCCCGGGCAAAAGCAGCGCCCGTTACAGTGGCTATGCCGGTGCCGTCGGTAGCCAGGTGCAGACCCTGGCGGAGATCGCCACCACCGAGATCCCCCGCTTCAGCTCCGGTTTCAAGGAGCTGGATCGGGTGCTGGGCGGCGGTGTGGTACCGGGGTCTGCCATCCTGATCGGTGGCAATCCGGGGGCGGGCAAGTCGACCCTGCTGCTGCAGACCATGTGCGGACTGGCCGAGCGGATGAAGACCCTGTACGTGACCGGGGAGGAGTCCCTGCAACAGGTGGCGATGCGGGCCAGCCGGCTGGGGCTGCCCACCGACAAGCTGCGCATGCTGTCTGAAACCTCCGTCGAGCAGATCTGCCTCATCGCCCAGCAGGAGCAGCCGCAGATCATGGTCATCGACTCCATCCAGGTGATGCACGTGGCGGACGTGCAGTCCGCGCCGGGTTCCGTCTCCCAGGTACGGGAATCCGCGGCCCTGCTCACCCGCTACGCCAAGCAGAACCATGTCGCCATCTTCATGGTCGGCCATGTCACCAAGGACGGCACCCTGGCGGGGCCCAAGGTGCTGGAGCACTGCATCGATTGCTCCGTGCTGCTGGACGGGGGCCATGACTCCCGTTTTAGGACCCTGCGTTCCCACAAGAACCGCTTCGGGGCGGTCAACGAGCTCGGAGTCTTCGCCATGACCGGGCAAGGCATGAAGGAGGTGAGCAACCCCTCCGCCATCTTCCTGAGCCGGGGGGAGGAACAGGCGCCGGGCTCCATCGTCATGGTGATCTGGGAAGGGACCCGGCCGCTGCTGGTGGAACTGCAGGCACTGGTGGATTACTCCCAGCTCTCCAACCCGCGCCGGGTGGCGGTGGGGATGGATCACAACCGTCTCGCCATGTTGCTGGCGGTGCTCCATCGCCACGGTGGCCTGCAGATGGCGGATCAGGATGTCTTCATCAACGTGGTGGGGGGCGTCAAGGTAGAGGAGACCAGCGCGGATCTGGCGCTCTTGCTGGCCATGGTCTCCAGTTTCCGGGATCAGGCCCTGCCCAAGGATCTGGTGGTGTTCGGGGAGGTGGGGCTTTCCGGCGAGATCCGGCCCGTGCCCTCCGGCCAGGAGCGCTTGCAGGAGGCGGCCAAGCACGGCTTCCGGCGTGCCATCGTGCCTCACGCCAATGCCCCCAAACATCTCATCGAGGGGATGGAAGTGGTGCCGGTGAAGAAGCTGTCCGACGCCCTCGAGGCCTTGTAACGGGGTCAGTTGCGGCAAAGAAAAAGGAGCGCGTTAGCGCTCCTTTTTCTTTTGAATCATGCAGCCCGGTCACTCAGGGCTGGGGGCTGCGTGATCCTGATGCTCCTGCAGCAATTGTTCCAGCTCGCGATAGAGCAGCTGCTCTTCTCCCACGTTCAGCTGGATCATCCGCTTGAGGTGGCTGGCGCTGTCGATGTCGATGTGGTGACAATAGAAGCCCAGCTTCTTGCTGGCCTCGTGCGTCAGCTCCACCTGCATTTTGATCTCGATATCGCTGCCGCTGAGCACGAAGCAGACCTCGTACTCCTTGTCGCCGCTGGGGGACCAATCCTCCGGCCTGAGCAGCAGGGCTCCCTGCAGGGAGACATCGACCAGCTGGGTGCGCCACTGACGCCCCCCCTGGCTCAGCCTGGCGGCGGTCAGGTAGAAGATCCGGGTAAACTGGCGGCGCTCTGGCATGTTCATCTCCGGTAGAAAGGCCGATTCAGGGCTGGCAAAGGTTGCTTCAGATTGTAATCCAGCTTGAGCGGCAGGATCTTGAGCTGGCTCCGGTATTGACCATCAACCTTGCTGGTGGCTGAGAGATTCCACCACCTGCAGCGCCTTCACCAGACGATCCTCCTGCTTGAATCGGTCTTCCAGCACGGGGCCCAGATGGTTCAGGTCATCGTCGAGCAACAGCAACTGGGCTTCGTCGGCATTGCTGTACTTGTCGTTGAACTCCAGGGCGAACTCGGTGCAGGCCCGGATATGGGGATAGATGCGCTTGGCCAGCTCCAGCTTGTCGCCGCTGGCCTGCTCGAAGGCTGTCACCACGTGGTTGTAGATCTCGAAGTGACCGGCGCTGACGTAGTCGACCAGCTGTTCGCAGAAGCGTTGCAACTCGCTATGGCTGGGGAGGGAGCGCTGCTTGGCTCTGGCGGGTTTGAGGCCGGCCAGCCGGATGTACTCGACCAGCAAGGCCTGGCGCGCGTCGAGCCAGTCGTCAATGGCCCTGTGTTTGCCTGCCAAAGCGCGCTTGGTGTTTTCCAGTTCAGTTAACATAAACCCTCCATGGGCATGGCCTGCGGCGCGATGGCGGCAGGCCTGCGGTCATTCCATCGACTGACGACACTTCCTATAACTAGGGAAAATCCTGTTGACCGTCAATAGGAGTGTGGGGATATTGTTACATCAGGTGGGGGTTTGCGTACAAGTCCCTCATCGGTTGTGCGCCGCCGTGTCGTCACCAAGGACGATGAAGGGGCGAGATATGTGACTATTTCCGCAGATCTTGATGAAAACCCCAGCATTCAAGCCAATGGGGCTGATAAAGCCTTTGCCTGAGTGTTTTTTTTTGAATAGAGTGGCCCGGTGCTAAATGCCCGATCATAAAGGAAATGTTATGAACAAAGCTCAACTTGTCGATGCAATTGCCGCCAAAGCAGACCTGAGCAAAGCTCAGGCCAAAGTTGCTCTGGAAGAGATCATCAATGGTATTACCCAGAGCCTGAAAGAGGGCGATGCCGTTCAGTTGGTGGGTTTTGGTACCTTCAAGGTCAACCATCGTGCGGGCCGTACCGGTCGCAACCCGCAAACTGGCAAAGAGATCCAGATTGCAGCCGCCAATGTGCCGTCCTTTGTGGCAGGCAAGGCGTTGAAAGACGCCGTCAAGTAATCCTGTGAACCCGGCACCTGCCGGGTTTTTTCTTGCCATCGCCGGCAGAATTTGTTTCAGATACACTCAGGATATGGCAGTCGCTGTAGCGAGGTGGATATGGAACAGAAGAATGCCATTCGGCAGGTGGCCGTGCCCTGGGCACCCGCTCGTCAACTTCCCCCCGGCCTGGTCGTGGCCGAACTGCATCAGGATATCTGGAGCGACACCCTGACCGTGGTGCTGGGCCGTGCACGCAGCATCGATCTGCCGCCGCAGCACCTGTGCCGGGTCAGCTTCCGTCACATCTTCGCCGTGCGGGTCATGGAGGATTGCGATCTGGCGGAGGGGCGCGACAGTCACACCCTCGAGGAACAGATCCAGCTGATCACCCCGTCTCGTTTCGCCAGCTGGTTCCATCAGGAATCCGATGGCCTGCATCTGGACGAGGATCTGCAGCATTACCGCATCTCGACCTGGGATTATTGCGCTGACGTGCTGACTTCCCTGCCTCCCGAACTGCAGTTCGTCGAGGCGACCGAGTAAGCCCCTCATCAATGAAAAAGCCGGAACTGCGAGGTTCCGGCTTTTTTGTGTCTGCGGGCAGGGAAAAGGCTCAGCCCAGCAGTTGATCCTTGTGCAGGCCGAGCACGACCACCAGTCCCAGCAGATAGAAGGGGCTGAGCTTGATGCCGAGGATGGCGAGCAGGCCTGCGCACAGGCGCACCAGGGCCTTGTGCAGCCAGGTACCGGTGAAACGATACATGTTTATGCCACCGTCTCGGTCTGGGGAAACTCGGGCACCTTGGCCATGGCGTCCAGCACTACCTGGATGCCGGCGCCGGGCTTGCAGGCGTTCTCACTCAGGTGACGGCGCCAAGCGCGAGCCCCCTGCATGTTCTGGAACAGACCCAGCATGTGGCGGGTCATGTGGGAGAGATAGTTGCCCTTGGCGAGCTCCTGCTCCATGTAGGGCAACATCATGCGCACCACCTCGTGGCGACTCGGTACTGCTTTGTTCTGGCCGAACAACAGGTTGTCCACCTGCGCCAGCAGGTAAGGATTCTGGTAGGCCTCGCGCCCCATCATGACGCCGTCGACATGCTGCAGATGCTCGAGGGTCTGCTCCAGGCTGGTGACACCGCCGTTGAGGGCGATGGTGAGGTTGGCGTAGTCCTGTTTGACCCGGTAGACGCGCGGGTAGTCCAGGGGCGGGATCTCGCGGTTCTCGCGGGGGCTCAGCCCGCTCAACCAGGCCTTGCGGGCGTGGACGATGAAGGTGTCGCAACCAGCGTCCCGCACCTGCTCGATGAAGGCCTGCAAGAATTCGTAGGAGTCCTGCTCGTCGATGCCGATGCGGGTCTTCACGGTGACCGGAATGTCCACCACGTCGCGCATCGCCTTGACGCAGTCGGCGACCAGGGCGGGTTCTCCCATCAGGCAGGCACCGAAGCGGCCGTTCTGCACCCGATCCGAGGGGCAGCCCACGTTCAGGTTGATCTCGTCATAGCCGCGCTCCGCGGCCAGCTTGGCGCAGCGGGCCAGATCCGCCGGATTGCTGCCTCCCAGTTGCAGCGAGATGGGGTGCTCCTGCTCGCTGTAGCCCAGATAGTCGCCTTTGCCATGGATAATGGCGCCAGTGGTGACCATCTCGGTATAAAGTAGCGTCTGACTGGTCATCAGCCGATGGAAATAACGGCAATGTCGATCGGTCCAGTCCAGCATGGGGGCGATGGAGAAGCGCTGCGCCTGCATAAAAATCATCCGGGGTGGCAAAACAAGGGGCCGGATCCTACCACAACGTGAGGCCCCCCCCGAAAATGAATTTTGTCGCCGCCTCGGCTGGGCCCTGTGATAGTATCCGGCTAATTGACAGGGTAGCTGCGTGATGATGAATCAAGACCAACTCTTACTAAGGGCGGAACGCCTCTGCGAACAGCGCGGGATCCGCTTCACCCCCACCCGGCGTCAGGTGTTTCGCCTGCTGGCGGCCCACGGCAATGCCATCAGTGCTTACGACCTGTTGGCCCAGTTGCAGCAGACCGAGGCCCATGCCAAGCCACCGACCGTCTACCGGGCTCTCGACTTCCTGCTGGAACAGGGGTTCGCCCACAAGGTGGAATCCCTCAACGCCTTCATTTTCTGCTGTCACTTTGACCATGCCCACCCGATGCAGCTGCTGATCTGCGATCGCTGCGGCGACGTGGTGGAGCTGCACGACAACGCCATCGACGGCGCCTTTTCCGAGCAGGCGCGCCAGCATGGTTTTACTATTACCAACAAGACCATAGAGGCTCACGGCCAATGTGCCCGTTGCGCCGATGCCCCGGAGGCATGATGAAGGCTGATTTTGTAAACCCGTTCCTGCTCTCCCTGCTCAACGTGATCTCCACCATGGCGCAGCTGGAGCTCAAGCCCGGCGCGCCCAAGCGCAAGACGGACGAGCTGGCCCGCGGGGATGTGTCCGGCCTCATCGGCATGGTGGGCCCGCAGACCCGCGGTTCCCTCTCCATCAGCTTCGAGAAGGGGCTGGCGCTGGAGATCATGCGCCGCATGCTGGGGGAGGCGCCGACCACCCTCAACGAGGAGGTCACCGACATGGTGGGGGAGATTACCAACATGGTGACCGGCGGGGCCAAGCGGATGCTGGGGGAGAAGGGCTACGAGTTCGACATGGCGACACCCATCATCGTCTCTGGACCGAATCACACCATCACCCACAGGGCGGACGGGGCCAAGATCATGATGCCGTTCGATTCGGACTACGGCCGCGCCACCATCGAAATCTGCTTCGAGTAACCCATCATGTGGAAAGCGTTGAAATGGAGTTTCATCGCGGCTGTCCTGCTGCTGATCCTGTCGGACATCCAGCTCAAGACCTCCATCTACAAGTATGAGGACAACAGCGTCCTGATAAGCTTCCCTCGCTGGCAGGCGAAGCAGCCATGGGGCACCCTCAGCTGGCATGCGGGCAGGATAGAGCATCACTGGTATGGCTTGGCCGGCAAACCCAAGCCGGGCGCCGGGCTCTAGCCCGAACCGTTCATCTCGAGACAAACAAAAAGGGCCAGCAGATGCTGGCCCTTTTTCATGTGCGGCGGACTATCAGGCGGCTTCGGCAGCCAGCTTGTCACCGGCGCGGATCATCACGCCCAGGCCACAGGCCAGCAGGGTTGGCAGCAACCAGGCCAGACCCTTGTCAAACAGCGGCAGGAAGGCGAACGCATCCATCTTCATGCCGGCGGCGCCCAGGCCATCCAGGCAGCCGAACAGGAAGGCGACCAGCAGCACGGAGCGGAACACCAGGCGCGGACGACCGAAGTAGCCCTTCAGGAAGGTGACCAGTACCAGGGCCACGGCGACCGGATAGATGGCAACCAGCACCGGGATGGAGAGGCTGATGAGCTGGCTCAGGCCGACGTTGGCCACCACGGCGCAGATGACCCCCAGCAGCACGACCAGCTTCTTGTAGGCGATGCCAGTGAGATTGTGGAAGAAGTCGGAGCAGGCGGAGATGAGGCCCACGGCGGTGGTGAAGCAGGCCAGGGTGATGATGCCGGCCAGGATGAACTGGCCCGGTTGACCGAACAGGCTCAGCACGTAGGCGTTGACGATGGCGCCGCCGTTGCTGACATCGGTGGCCACGCCGGCGGCGGTGTTACCGAGCTGGAACAGGGAGACATAGACCACGGACAGACCGATGGCGGAGATGACGCCGGCGATGGCCAGGTACTTGAACTGGCTCTGATAGTCGGTGATGCCCTTCTGGCGCAGCAGATCGACGATGAGGGCTCCAAACATCAGGGACGCCAGGGTGTCCATGGTGTTGTAGCCTTCCAGGATCCCTTTCACGAAGGGGCCGCTCTGGTAGTCGCCGGTGGCGGCGGGCATGGTGCCTTGCGGAGCCATGAAGACGCCGACAGCCAGGGTCAGCAGCAGGATCATCAGCACCGGGGTCAGGTATTTGCCGATGGCGTCCATCAACTTGCCCTGATTCATGGAGACCAGAATGGCGATGCCGAAGAAGATCACCGTGTAGACGGCGAGACCCGCCTGCCCCATGTCACCGATGAAGGGCTTGATGCCCATCTCGTAGGCGACGAGGCCGGTACGGGGGGCGGCGAAGGCCGGGCCGATGATGATGTAGATGGCGACCGCCAGGGTGGTGGCGATGCCGGCAGGCAGCAGCTTGGTCATGCCGGCCCAGCCGTTGCCAGCCTTGGCGACGGCGATGATGGTGATGAGCGGCAGGCCCACGGCGGTGACCAGGAAGCCCAGCATGGCGAGGGAGAGGTGCTCACCCGCCAGATAGCCGGCCAAGGGCGGGAAGATGATGTTACCGGCGCCCAGGTAGAAGGCGAAGGTCATAAAGCCCAATCCGAGTACATCGGACGTCGTGAGTGATTTCGTCAAGTTCAACCTCGTCTGTCTTGTAAACTATTGCTTGTTATAGTTTTTTATTGGTCAGTGACCCAGGCCCCTCGGGGATAAAAAAAAGGAGCCCCGCTGTTTTTTTCATCATGACCAGTGGTTTTGGCTGGTCTGGAGCGGGTGCTCGTTTAACAGTCAGCATAATGATGTGGAAAAATTCTTCAAGGCAAAATTTACATCTTCAAATAGAAGGGGTGGGTTAGTTGGATGTATCTGTCGGAATAGCCTCCAGTAGCAGAATGGATCACAATTTCACCCCGTTCACACCTGTTTAATCCTCTGTGAAGTAGCAATAAAACGCGATTTGCCTCTTTCCCTTCCTTGGTGATAACAGCTGTATAACAACTGGCATACAGTTCAAAATGCTCGGAAATGCATAAAATTTCAGCAGCCATGGCGGTGGGCAGCACCAGCGCCACCCGGCCACTCGGAGCCAGCAGGCGCTGGCAGGCGGTCAGCAGCGCCCGGGGATCCAGGCTGCCGGTGTGCCGGGCCAATGCCCTGGCCGGGTCGCTGAAAGCCTGACCTGCCACGAAGTAGGGCGGGTTGGAGACGATGAGGTCATAGGGCGCCGCCCGGTGATCCTGGATGGCCGCTTCCACGATGCTGAGCCTGTGGGCCCAGGGGGAGGCAGCGACATTCTCTCTGGCCTGGCTGGCTGCATCCTTATCCAGCTCTACCGCATCGATCTGGCAGTCGTTTGTGCTGCGCTGAGCCAGCATCAGGGCGATGAGGCCGCTGCCGGTACCGATGTCCAGCACCCGGCGCACGCCGGTCAGTGGGGCCCAGGCGCCGAGCAGGATGCCGTCGGTGCCCACCTTCATGGCACAGCGGTCATGGGCGACATGAAATTGTTTGAAGGTAAAGCCGTTGCTGCGCCCCATCTGGCCCTCTATCCCGTCCGCGATACAAAAAATGGTCGGCGATTATAGCGGCTAAGGTGCCAGCGCCATAGGAGCGGGCGACATAATCGCCTATAATCTGCCGCTTCCTAAATGACCGAGTATTGCCATGAGCCAGTCCTTTGATGATTTCGACCTGAATCCCGCCCTCAACCGGGCCTTGGCCGAGATGGGTTTCACCCGCCCCACGACCATCCAGCAGATGGTGTTGGAGCCAGCCCTGGATGGCCGCGATATTCTGGCGTCCGCGCCGACCGGCACCGGCAAGACCGCCGCCTTCCTGTTGCCCGCCATGCAGCACCTGCTGGACTTCCCGCGCCGCAAGCCGGGCCCCTGCCGCATGCTGATCCTGACCCCGACCCGGGAGCTGGCGCTGCAGGTCAGTGCCCACGCCAAGGCGCTGGCGGTGCACACCCACCTCAGCATCGAGACCATCATCGGCGGTGTCAGCCATGAAGAGCAGCTGCCGGCGCTGACCAAGACCACCGACATCGTGGTGGCGACCCCGGGCCGCCTGCTCGAGTACATCGAGAAGGAAGAGTTCGAGAGCCACGACATCGAAGTGCTGGTGCTGGATGAAGCGGATCGCATGCTGGACATGGGCTTCATCAAGGACGTGAACCGCATCGTGGAAGAGGCGCGCTACCGCAAGCACACCATGCTTTTCTCCGCCACCCTGGAGGGGGCCGGCCTCACCAAGTTTGCCAACGAGATCCTCAAAGATCCGGTGGAACTGCACGCCGAGCCGCCCCGCAGCGAGCGTCGCCCCATCACCCAGTGGGTGCACCTGGCGGACGACGCCGCCCACAAGCTGGCGCTGCTGATACACATCCTGAAGGATCCGCAGACCCAGAAGGCCATCGTCTTCGTCAAGACCCGCGAGCGGTTGGCAGAGCTCTCCGGCCAGTTGCAGGCGGCGGGCGTGCCCTGCGCCTGGATCCGCGGCGAGATGGAGCAGGCCAAGCGCATCGAATCCATTCGCAAGTTCCACGAAGGGGAGGTGCCCTTCCTCATCGCCACCGACGTCGCCGCCCGCGGCATCGACCTGCCAAACGTCAGCCATGTCATCAACTACGACATGCCCTATGGCACCGACGTCTATGTGCACCGCATCGGCCGCACCGGTCGTGCCGGCAACCGGGGCTGCGCCATCAGCCTGGTGGAGGCCCACGACATGGCCATGGTGGCCAAGATCGAGCGCTACACCGAGGAGCGCCTCAAGCGCCGGGTGATCGATGAGCTGCGTCCCAAGCACAAGGAAGCCCGGGTGCCGGTGAAGAAGAAAAAGCCGAAGGATGGCAAAAAGAAGTCTGCCAAGAAGAAAAAGAAGTAAGCCATTGTCAGGCGGCCACCTCTGGGTGGCCGTTTTGTTTCAGGGGATCCTGGCAGGATCCCGCCGGATCGCGGACAGAAAAAAGCCGACGTATGAACGTCGGCTAACAAAAAAGTGCTTACAACAGAGGATTCATAGGTTCAGACCCGAGGATCCCGTGGTTGGTTCACTTTTTTTGTAATTAATTTTCAGCGCGCTTGAACATCAGGGTGTGCGGGTCCGACTCTTCGGCCACGAAACGGTAGCCGCCATCGTTGAAACCGGTCAGCTGTTCCACCTCGGTCAGGCGGTGCTTGATGATGTGGCGGGCCATCATGCCGCGGGCCTTCTTGGCGTAGAAGCTGATGATCTTGTACTGACCATTCTTCTCGTCCTTGAACACCGGCGTGATGATCCGTCCCGTCAGGGCTTTCGGGCGCACCGACTTGAAATACTCGTCGGAAGCCAGGTTGATCAGCACCTCGTCCCCCTGGGCCGCCAGCGCCTTGTTCAGGTGCTCGGTGATGATGTCACCCCAGAACTGATAGAGATCCTTGCCGCGCTCGTTGTCGAGGCGGATCCCCATCTCGAGGCGGTAGGGCATCATCAGATCCAGCGGGCGCAGTACCCCGTAGAGACCGGACAGCATGCGCAGATGCGTCTGGGCAAAGGCAAAGTCCTCCTCGCTGAAGTCTTCCACCGCGAGACCGGTGTAGACATCCCCCTTGAAGGCCAGCAGCGCCTGGCGGGCGTTGGTCGGGGTAAAGTCCGGTTGCCACTTGCTGAAGCGCGCCGCGTTGAGCCCCGCCAGCTTGTCGCTGATCTTCATCAGGCTGGCGATCTGGGCCGGCGTCAGTTGGCGGGCGCGGGTGATGAGCCGGGCGGAGTGATCCAGCAGCTCGGGCTGGGTGAAACGGGAGGTCACCAGCGGCGACTCGTAATCCAGCGTCTTGGCCGGGGAAACCACAATCAGCATAACTTTCCTTCATTCGCGATGGTCAGCGCCCCCTCATTCATCCAGGGTGGCGCTGTCCAGTGAACCTGTGCCCAGCTGCTGGCGACCGGAGAGCTTGATCTGCAGCCTCAGGTCGTTGGCGGAGTCGGCATGGGCGAGGGCCTCACTGTAGCCAATTTGGCCGCCACAGAACAGGGTGAACAGTGCCTGATCGAAGGTTTGCATCCCGAGCTCGGTGGATTTGCTCATCACCTCCTTGAGCCGATGGACTTCCCCCTTGCGGATGATGTCGGTGATGAGCGGGGTGTTGAGCAGGATCTCGAAGGCGGCGACCCGGCGCTGACCGTGCAGGTTGGGCAGCAGTTGCTGCGCGACGATGGCGCGCAGGTTGAAGGAGAGATCGAACAGGAACTGGCGGTGTTTCTCCTGGGGCACCAGATGGAGGATGCGATCCAGCGCCTGGTTGGCGTTGTTGGCGTGCAGGGTGGCGAGACAGAGGTGGCCGGTCTCGGCGAACTGGATGGCCAGCTCCATGGTCTCCTGGGTGCGGATCTCGCCGATGAGGATCACGTCCGGGGCCTGGCGCATGGAGTTCTTGAGTGCCACATCGAACGACTCGGTGTCTATGCCCACCTCTCGCTGGGTGACCAGGCAGCGGTCGTGGCTGTGCACGAACTCCACCGGATCCTCCACCGTCAGGATATGGCCGTCACCGTGCTGATTGCGAAAGCCTATCATGGCGGCCTGGGTGGTGGACTTGCCGGCACCGGTGGCCCCCACGAACAGCACCAGACCGCGCTTGGCCATGGCGACATCCTGCAGGATAGGGGGCAGCTTCAGCTCCTCAAAGCCGGGGATCTGGGTTTCGATACGGCGCAGCACCATGCCCGGCTGATCCTGCTGCCAGAAGGCGCTGACCCGAAAACGACCTATCCCCTCGCGGACGATGGCGTAGTTGGCCTCCCGGCTATGCTGGTAGCGTTCGAGGTGCGCGGCATCCAGGCTGCTCCTGACCAGCGTCAGGGTGGTCTGGCGATCCAGCGGGACCTCGCCGAGGGGCACCAGGCGGCCATTGACCTTGAGGGTGGGGGGGGCGCCGACCGTGATAAAGAGATCCGACCCCTTTTGTTCAACCAGTGCAGCCAACAGAACATCCATGTTCATAGCGTCTCCTTGGGTTTGAGGTTCTCTTAAATGTTGTTGGGATCGGCCGCCTTGGCCTTGGCATCCAGCGCGGCCACGACGCCACGGTTGACGAGCTGCTTGAGGCTCTGATCCATGGTCTGCATGCCGTGGGTCATCCCGGTCTGGATGACAGAGTAGAGCTGGGCCACCTTGTCTTCCCGGATGAGGTTTCGCACCGCCGGGATCCCCAGCATGATCTCGTGGGCCGCCACCCGGCCGCCGCCGATCCGCTTGAGCAGGGTCTGGGAGATGACGGCTCGCAGGGATTCGGAGAGCATGGAGCGCACCATGTCCTTCTCTGCGCCCGGGAAGACGTCGATGATACGGTCGATGGTCTTGGCCGCTGACGAGGTGTGCAGGGTGCCAAACACCAGGTGGCCGGTCTCGGCGGCGGTCAGGGCCAGGCGTATGGTTTCGAGGTCCCGCATTTCCCCCACCAGTATGATGTCGGGGTCTTCCCGCAGGGCCGAGCGCAGGGCGTTGGTGAAGCTCTTGGTGTCGCGATGGACTTCGCGCTGGTTGACCAGGCAGCGTTTGTTCTCGTGCACGAATTCGATGGGATCCTCGATGGTGAGGATGTGCTGGTGAGTGTTGTCATTGATGTAGTCGACCATGGCCGCCAGGGTGGTGGACTTGCCCGAGCCGGTCGGCCCCGTGACCAGCACCAGCCCGCGGGGGAACTCGGCTATCTTGCGAAACATCTCCGGTGCCCCCAGATCCTCGAGGCTCATGACCTGGCTTGGAATGGTCCGGAACACGGCGCCCGAGCCACGGGATTGCTGGAAGGCGTTGACCCGGAAGCGCGCCATGCCGGGCACCTCGAAGGAGAAGTCCACCTCGAAGTTCTCCTCCAGCTCCTTGCGCTGGTGGTCATTCATGATGTCATAGATGAGGGCGTGTACTTCCCTGTGGTCCAGGGCGGGCAAATTGATCTTGCGAACCTCCCCATCAACCCTGATCATCGGAGGAACCCCGGCCGAGAGGTGTAGATCCGAGGCCTTATGCTTTACACTAAAAGCCAATAACTCTGTGATATCCATAGATTTGTTTTTCTCCCATCACAAGATCACGAACGAAATATGAGCCAGATTGCCCAGCACCTGCTTCAGGTAAAGGAACGTATCATACAGGCGGCCAGACGGGTTGGCCGTGGCGCCGATCCTATTGAGCTGCTCGCGGTCAGCAAGACCAAACCCCTCGAGGATATTCAGGCCGCCTATGCCGCCGGTCAGCGTCGCTTCGGCGAATCCTACGCCCAGGAGGCGGCCACCAAGATCGACACCCTGCGTGCCCGGGCCGAGCAGACGGCGAGTGCAGACTACGCAGACATAGAGTGGCACTTTATCGGGCCCCTGCAATCCAACAAATCCAGATTGGTGGCAGAGCGATTCGATTGGGTTCAAAGCGTCGATCGTGACAAGCTGATCGAGCGCCTCAACAACCAACGTCCGGCCGGGATGGCGCCGCTAAATGTCTGTCTGCAAATCAATATTAGCGGAGAGAGCAGCAAATCCGGTACGTCGGAGCAAGAGATTTTCCGGCTGGCGGCCCTGGTGGCCAACTGCGAGCGGCTGCGGCTGCGTGGCCTGATGGCTATCCCGGAGCACACCAGCGACGAGGCGGTGCTGGCCGGGCAGATGCGACGCATGCAGGCTCTGTTCACCGAGCTTGCGCGACAATACCCGAGTGTCGACACCCTCTCCATGGGGATGACCGAGGATCTGGAGCCGGCGATCGCCCATGGCAGCACCATGGTACGGGTCGGTACCGCCATCTTCGGCGCCCGCGACTACTCATAGCGAGCACGGGATGCGGTTGCCCCGGCCAACCCCGCCGGGCCTCATCATCCTGTGCCGCACATCCTGACTGGCGAAGGGATTGTGCCCATTGCGGGCCGACAGTCAGGGCGGCAATACCATCAGTTTCGGGAGTCTGTCATCCCCTGGCGTATCGGCGCCGGTACGGCAGATGTCCCAATCACATTGACCACAGGAGTGCGTGATGCAACACCGAATTCTTGCCTTTATCGGCGCAGGCAACATGAGCCGCAGTATCATCGCCGGACTCATCCAGGCGGGCTACCCCGCCGACTGCATCCTGGCCGCCAACCCGAGCCGTCCCAAGCTGGACGAGTTGGCCAGCCAGTTTGGCATCCGTGTCACCCAGGACAACACCGAGGCGGCCAGGGCGGCCGATGCCATCGTGCTGGCGGTCAAGCCCCAGCTGATGGCAACCATGCTGACGGAGCTCGTCGCCAGGGTCGGTTCCCTGGAGGGCAAGCTGCTCATCTCCATTGCCGCCGGCATCCGGGTCGAGCGCCTCCAGGAGATGGCGGGCGGTCACAGTCGCATCGTGCGCGCCATGCCCAATACCCCCTCCTTGCTGGGGCTCGGCATGACGGGCCTCTATGCGCCTGCCGCCATCGGACAGGATGATCGGAACTTTGCCGAGCAGATGATGCAGTCCGTGGGCAAGACCCTCTGGACCGAGCAGGAGGCGGGGATCAACGGCGTTATCGCCGCGGCGGGCAGTGCCCCGGCCTACTTCTTCCTGTTCATGCAGGCCATCGCCGAAGAGGCCGAAGCCATGGGATTCAGCCCCGAGCAGGCCCGGCTGCTGGTGCAGCAGACGGCCCTCGGTGCCGCCGCCATGGTGGAGCGCAATCCCGAGCTCTCCCTGCAAACCCTGCGAGAGCAGGTGACCAGCAAGGGGGGCACCACGGCCGAGGCGGTCAAGACCTTCCAGGAGCAGGGGCTGATGCCGCTCACCGCTCGCGCCATGCAGGCAGCCGTGACCCGCGCCGCCGAGATGGAAACCCTTTTTTGAACACAGTCCTTAACCGGGAGCCCAGATGAATACCGCTTACTTTCTGATTAACACGATTTTCGATCTCTACCTCATGGTGGTGTTGTTGCGCGTCTGGCTGCAGTGGGCCCGCGCCGACTTCTACAACCCCATGAGCCAGATGGTGGTCAAGCTCACCAACCCGCTGGTGGTGCCCCTGCGTCGCATCATTCCGGGCTTTGGCGGGCTGGACATGGCCTCCGTGGTGCTGGCGCTCATCATCGCCTTCGCCAAGCTGGCGCTGCTCAAGAGCATGAACGTGCTGCTGGCTGACTGGCTCACCCTCAGCCTGTTCGCCTTCCTCACCGTGCTGAAGAAAGCGGGCTCCATGATCTTCTGGGTGCTGCTGATCCGCGCCATCCTGAGCTGGGTCAGCCAGGGTCGCAACCCCATCGAGTACGTGATGCATCAGCTGACCGAGCCCTTCCTGGCCCCCATCCGCCGCATACTGCCGGCCCTGGGCGGGCTGGATCTCTCCGTGCTGGTCGCCTTTATCGCGCTGCAGGCCATAAACTATCTGTTAGGGGATCTGTTTGGCCAGCTGTGGTGGATGATCTGATGCCGGCCGTCCTGCGTGAAGGGGACGATCTGGTACTGCATCTGATGATCCAGCCCAAGGCGAGCCGGGATCAAATCGTCGGCTTGCACGGCGATGAAGTGAAAGTGGCCATCACGGCTCCGCCGGTGGATGGCCAGGCCAACGGACATCTGATCAAATATCTGGCCAAGCAGTTCAAGGTGGCCAAGGGGCAGGTCAGGATAGTGCGGGGAGAGCTCGGTCGGCACAAGACGGTGGCCATCGAGGCACCGAGGCAGATCCCCGCCGAGATAGATGCCCTGCTGGAAAGCGGAACAGGAGAGGGATGACATCATGAAAACAGCCTGGATGAGCTGCCTGCTGGCACTCTTGATGGCGCTGCCGTTGCAGGCGGAACAGATGAAGGAGCTGGGCCCCTGGCGGGTGCATTACAGCGCCTTCAACTCCAGCTTCCTCACCCCCGAGGTGGCCAAGGCCTACGGGCTGGAACGCAGCCGCTACAACGGCATCGTCAATATCGCGGTGCAGAACAAACAAGGGGTGGCCCAGGCGGTTGGCATCAGCGGCGAGGCCAAGAACCTGACCGGCACCATCCGCACCCTGAGCTTCCAGGAGGTGAAGGAAGGGGAGTCCATCTACTACCTGGCGGTACTGCCCTATCGCAACGAGGACACCTACCAGTTCACCCTGAAGATCATGGGAGAGGGGCAACTGCAGACCCTCAGCTTCCAGCAGACCTTCTACGTCGACTGACGCCAGGCGTCACAAAAGCCCCGGACCCTGCGGTTCGGGGCTTTTTTTATCCGCCTTTTCTGCGGCCGACCCAGCGTTATCGACTGGCCATGGGGTAGGTGAACAGGGCCAGATGGGCGAAGTTGAACAGGAAGTGCAGCAGGATGGCGACGCTGAGGCGGCCGCTCAGCTGGAACGCCAGCCCGTAGCAGGCCCCGGCCAGGGTGGCGAACAGCACCAGCAGCGGGCCACCGGCCAGATGCGCCGCCCCGAACAACAGGCTGGCGGCCAGGATCCCCAGCCAGACCCGGCTGCGCTGGGCGATGGCCTGCTGGATGAAGCCCCGGAACAACGCCTCCTCCGCCACGCAGGTGAACAGCAGGTTGTTGAAGGCGAACAGCCACCACCAGTGGGGCAGCCCCAGCTCGGGCTTGAGGGCTCCGAGCTGCCAGGCGAGCAGCAGCATGGCCGCCAGCGGCAACACCAGCAGCGCCAGGGGGCGCCAGCGCAGGGGGCCGCCCTGACCCAGCAGGCTGGGCCAGGCCAACAGCAGGCCGAAGAAGATCAGCGGCTTGTCCAGATTGAGGTAAAGGGTGAAAGGCACGCTGGCGGGGCCGGCCTGAACCTTGTCCAGTACCCGCAGGTTGTCAAACCCCGGCACCAAGTGCAGGGTGAGCGCGATGGCCCAGAGCAGCACCAGGGCGAGGGCCACCGGGCGCCAGGGCTGGGGCAACGTGGGAGTGCGCCAGGCCAGCAACAGGCCGGCGAGGCTGACCAGCAGGGCGGATGGCGCGATACGGCCCAGGATCAGGGCGGCAGTCAGGGCGACCCCGAGCAGGATGAGGCCGGGCGTGCGTTGGCGGGCGAGACAGAGCAGCACGGCCAGCGCCAGTGTCCCCCAGATCAGGGCATCAGGAAGCGGTAACATTGAGTCTCCTTTTGGCATCGAGGGGGCGCACCTTACCGGCTCCCCCTGCCGTGACACAAGGGTCAATAGACTGGTCGGATCCCGTGGCTGTCGAGGATCCTGCCATCGCCGGGATACAAAAAACCGGAGCAGAGGCTCCGGTTTTTTCATGTCAGGCGATATTTAAATTTTCATCTACCCACGTCATCAGCATGAATGACTGCCTTTGAACCCGGGTGTCGAGGCTTATCGGCCGGATTCGGCGATTACCCGGGCGATGATGTCGGCGCGCTTGGTGGCTTCCAGCTCACCCAGGGCGATGAGACCGGCCTTGAAGATCACGTTCTTCGGCAGGCTGACGTCATCCAGGGTGGTGATGGCCTCGACGTGCATGCCGTTCAGACGGCTGGCATCGCGCGGGCTCAGGTTGACCTGGGTATTGAGCACCTGCTTGCCTTTCTTCTTGGCCGGGGCGGCTTTCTTCGGTTGATCCTGCTCGTCTTCCGGCAGTTCGTCATCAAAATCGTAAATAGACATAGTCAATCCTGTTGGGTTGTGGCGGGCGCTTGCCCTGCCTGTATTGAATACCTAGCCCATATCCTCGTTGCGGATAAAGGCGCGCCAGGAGGCGAGCACCTGGGCAAAATCTTCCAGCCCGCACATGGCCAGCTGTTCATCATCGTAGTAGGCGAGATCGTCGAGATCCTCGCCCAGCTCGATATTGAGGACGTTGGCCTTGACCTCTGCCTCCTCGTGGGTGAGCAGCAAAGAGTAGTCGCCCCCGGCCAGCTGATACTCGACGCGGGCACGGCTGGAGAGCTCGTCGATGATGGAGAACAGCAGATCGAGCTTCTCCTCATCCTTGCCCACTTCGTCGATCAGCCACTGGCCGATGGCTTCGTGACCCATGGAGAACCGGGCGCGATAGCCACCAAACGGGTCGCGGCGAAATTCATAGTCCATAGCGGCGTCCATCAGATAACGGCAGGCTCATCATCAGGGATCCCGTCAATTCCGTGATCCCTGGCGGGGCATACCTGAGGTAAAGTGGCCTATTCTAGCGATCCCCCCCTCGCTTGTCTTGAGGATGTGGCATCTTTGCGCTGCCACCCGGCTTTTACACGGAGACCCCATGTCGTTCATTTCCCGCTCCCCCGTCACCGATCGGAGTCCCCATGCAGCTTGATGAGAGTCTGGCGCGGCAGATCGTCAGCCGGGCGATGAAGATATTGTCCTTCTCGGTCAACGTCATGGATGAGCACGGTCTCATCATCGCGTCCGGCAACCCGGAGCGCTTGCTGCAGCGTCACGAGGGGGCCGTGCTGGCCCTGACCGAGAACCGGGTGGTGGAGATCAGCGACGCCACCGCCAAGCAGCTCAAGGGGGTCCGCCCCGGCATCAATCTGCCCATCGCTTATCAGGGGGAGTTGCTCGGGGTCATCGGCATCTCGGGGGATCCGGACGAAGTTCGCGCTTACGCCGAACTGGTGCGCATGACGGCGGAGCTCATCCTGGAGCAGGCGGCGCTCACCGAGCAGTTGCAGTGGGACAAGCGCCACAAGGAGGAGCTGGTGCTGCAGCTCATCCGCGGCGAGGGGCGAGTCGATCAGTTGCAGCAGGCGGCCCGCTTCCTCGGCCTGGATCTGGCCCAGCCACGGGTGGTCGCGGTGCTGGCGCTGGAGGAGGCGGATCCCGCCCGCCTGCGGGAGCTGGTGCACCTGCTGGAGAACCCGGAGCGGGACAACCTGGTGGCCATCAACGGACTGGACGAGATCGTGGTGCTCAAGCCGGCCCAGCTCAGCGACGGCGTCTGGCAGTCGGAGCAGGAGCGCAGCCGCATCAAGCAGCTGCTGGCCCGCATTCCCCACTTCAAGATGCGCATCGGGGTGGGTGATTACTTCGCCGGCATCGGCGGGCTGGCACGCTCCTACCAGACGGCGCGAGACACCCTGCGCCGTGGCATGCGCCAGGCGCCGCGCAAGCAGGTCTACTTCTTCGAGGATTACCGGCTGCCGGTGCTGCTCGGCAGTCTGGCGGATTCCTGGCAGGCGGATCAGCTGCGGGCGCCCCTGCAGAAACTGGCCAGGGAGGACGCCAAGGGGGTGCTGCAGAAGACGCTGCGCCAATATTTCTTGCAGGATTGTGATCTGCATCCCTGTGCCGATTCACTCTTCATTCATCCCAATACCCTACGCTACCGCCTGACCCGGATAGAGCAGATAACTGGTTTAAATTTCAACAAGTTAGATGACAAGTTTCTGCTCTATCTCGGACTGAATCTGGATAGTTGATTTGTATAATTGAACAAATAGCATGGATTTTCGTCATCAAGTTTTGGTTTTTTAACCAAAGCTTTCCCGGCGGGGATCCCCATAATGGCGGCCACTAACTACAACAAAAGGTGCCCGTCATGATCCCTGTATCCGCGCTCGGCGCTCTCGCCGCGCTTACCATCGCCATCTTCCTCATCCTGAAGAAGGTACCGCCCGCTTATGGCATGATCGTCGGCGCTCTGGCCGGCGGCCTGATCGGCGGTGCCGACCTGACCCAGACCGTCGCCCTGATGATCGGCGGCGCTCAGGGGATCACCACCGCCGTGATGCGGATCCTGGCCGCCGGTGTGCTGGCGGGCGTCTTGATTGAATCTGGCGCGGCGACCACCATCGCCGAGACCATAGTCCGCAAGCTTGGCGAGACCCGGGCCCTGCTGGCCCTGGCCCTGGCCACCCTGATCCTGACTGCGGTGGGCGTCTTCGTGGACGTGGCCGTCATCACGGTCGCCCCCATTGCACTCGCCATCGCGCGCCGTGCCGACCTCTCGAAGGCGGCCATCCTGCTGGCCATGATCGGCGGCGGCAAGGCGGGCAACGTCATGTCCCCGAACCCGAACGCCATCGCCGCATCCGACGCCTTCCACCTGCCCCTCACTTCCGTGATGGCGGCTGGCATCATCCCGGGTCTGTTCGGTCTGGTGATGGCCTACTGGCTCGCCAAGCGCCTCAACAACAAGGGCAGCAAGGTTGCCGCCGACGAAGTGGTGAGCTTCGATGGCGCAGCTCTGCCCGGCTTCATGGCCGCCATCAGCGCGCCCCTGGTCGCCATCCTGCTGCTGGCTCTGCGCCCGGTGGCCGGTATCGTCGTCGACCCCCTCATCGCCTTGCCCCTCGGCGGTCTGGTGGGCGCCCTGATGATGGGTAAATTCAGCAAGGTGAACCAGTTCGCGGTCTCCGGTCTGGCGCGGATGGCGCCGGTTGCCATTATGCTGCTGGGGACTGGTACTCTGGCGGGCATCATCGCCAACTCCGGCCTCAAAGATGTGCTGATCAGCGGCCTGACTGCGTCCGGTTTGCCCTCCTACCTGCTGGCCCCCATCTCCGGTGCCCTGATGTCCCTGGCAACCGCCTCGACCACGGCCGGTACCGTGGTGGCCTCCAACGTGTTCAGCTCTACCCTGATCGAACTGGGTATCACCAGTCTGGCAGGGGCCGCCATGATCCACGCCGGTGCCACCGTGTTTGACCACATGCCCCATGGCTCCTTCTTCCATGCCACCGGGGGCAGCGTTCACATGGGTGTGAGCGAGCGTCTCAAGCTCATCCCCTATGAAACTGCCGTCGGTCTGACGATTGCTGCCGTCTCCACCCTGATGTTTGGCGTGTTCGGTCTCGCCTAAGGAATTGATATGAAAATTGTTATCGCCCCAGATTCATTCAAGGAGAGCCTGAGCGCCATGGCGGTGGCTGATGCCATCGAGGCCGGTTTCAAGCAGGTGCTGCCCGACGCCACCTACGTCAAGCTGCCCATGGCCGATGGTGGCGAGGGGACGGTGCAGTCCCTGGTGGATGCCACCGGTGGCCACATCCTGCCGGTGGAGGTAACCGCCCCGCTCGGCAACCGGGTGCAAGGCTTCATCGGCCTGCTGGGGGATGGGGAGCGTGCCGTCATCGAGATGGCGGCCGCCTCCGGCCTGCATCTGGTGGCGCCCGAGCAGCGCAACCCCTTGCTGACCTCCAGCTGGGGCACGGGGGAGCTGATCCTGGCCGCCCTGGAGATGGGGGTGAGTCACCTCATCCTCGGCATCGGCGGCAGTGCGACCAACGACGGCGGCGCCGGTATGATCCAGGCGCTGGGCGGCAAGCTGCTCAAAGCCGATGGCACTCCCATCGGCCAGGGTGGTGGCAGCCTGAGTGAGCTGGCCAGCATCGATCTGAGCGAGCTGGATCCCCGTCTGACCGGGCTCACCATCGAGGTGGCCTGTGACGTGAACAACCCGCTGTGCGGCCCGAAGGGAGCCTCCGCGGTGTTTGGTCCCCAGAAGGGGGCAACCCCCGAGCTGGTGGCGCAACTGGATGCCAACTTGGCCCGCTACGCCGACTGCATCGAGCAGGCCCTCGGCAAGCAGGTGAAGGAGATCCCGGGGGCCGGCGCCGCCGGTGGCATGGGGGCTGCCCTGGTGGGGCTGCTCGGTGCCGAACTCAAGCCCGGCATCCAGATCGTCATCGAGGCGTTGAAGCTGGCGGAGGCGGTCGCCGACGCGGATCTCGTCATCACTGGCGAGGGACGCATCGACAGCCAGACCATTCATGGCAAGACCCCCATCGGCGTGGCCCGCTGTGCCAAGCAGTTCGGCAAGCCGGTGATCGGCATCGCAGGCTGCCTCACCGATGACTACGGCGTGGTGCATGAACACGGTCTGGATGCCGTCTTCGCGGTGGTCAACCGGGCCATGGCCCTGCCGGAGGCGCTGGCTACCGCCACCACCAATCTGGAGCTCACGGCCCGCAACGTGGCCGCCCTCTACCTGCTGCGCAAATAAACCTCAATTCGGTCGGTGCCTGGCACCGGCCAACCCCGCCCCGTGTAGCGGATGTGGCTGGCTGCCTGGCACCAGACCCTCTGACGCACCTTGCCGATCTCTGATCGGCTTTTTTCATTATCCCGCTGTCTTTTATATGGTTTTTCTATTCTCGTTCTGGCCTTTGCGGCATAGTTAACCCCCATGAAGGGCAAGGTGCGAGGAGACGCCCATGATCCTGCTGACCCTGGGGGTTGTGCTGTTTACCCTGACTCACCTCTATCCCTGCTTCGCCCCGGCACACCGCGCCCGTCTGCGGGAACGGCTGGGGGAGAACCGCTACAAGGGACTCTTCTCCCTGCTGGTGTTCGTGGCCATCGGCTGCATCCTCGCCGGCTGGCGCATGGCTAGCCCCATGCCGCTCTACTTCCTGCCCGCCTGGGGCCCCATGCTGGCGATGGCCACCATGCCGGTGGCGCTCATCCTGCTGTGTGCAGGCCAGGGGAACAATCATTTCAGACGCTACCTGGTACACCCCCAGCTGATCGGCACCCTGCTGTGGGCGGGCGCCCATCTGGCCGTGAACAGCGAAGCCCGCTCCCTGATGTTGTTCGGTGGCCTGGGTCTGTGGGCGCTCATCAGCCTGGTCTGGATTTCGGTACGGGACTGGCGCGCCGTGCCCCGTCCGGCGGCGACCTGGCTGGGGACGGGGATCAGCCTGGGGGCCGGGCTGGCGGTGACGGCCCTGCTCATCTTCTGGGGTCATGTCTGGCTCACCGGCATTCCCCTGCATTGAGTGATCCGAGGGTCGCCAACCGCGACTTCTGCTGCCAGTATCATGAAACCATGCATACCCACGGGAGAGCGCGAGATGAAATGGATGATCCTGCTGCTGTGGCTGGGGGCGGGCAGTACCGCCGCCTGTCCTGCCTACTTCAATCTGGAACAGCGGGAGTTGAACAGCACCCAGCGGCATAACCTCTGTCAGCTCACCGAGGGCAAGGTGGTGCTGGTGGTCAACACCGCCTCCTATTGTGGCTATCGCGGCCAGTTCGCGGATCTGGAGCGGCTCTACCAGAACTACAAGGACAAGGGACTGATTATTCTGGGGTTCCCCTCCAATGACTTCTGGCAGGAGTCTGCCGATGAGGGCAAGACGGCGACCGTCTGCCGGCGAGACTACGGCGTTACCTTCCCCATGTTCAACCGCATTGCCGTGCGCGGCAGCGATGCCAGCCCGCTTTACCGGGGGCTGTCAGCCGCCGCCGGTGGTGATGCCCCCGGCTGGAACTTCCACAAGTACCTCATCGGCCGCGATGGCAGGCTGCTTGGCAGCTATGGTGCCAGCCAGGCGCCGGGAGAGGATCCCCTGCTGGGGGAGCTGAAACAGGCGCTCGAACCCTAGGCCGGGTTCCGGGAGTCTGGAATAATGGCTCCCCCTCTCTTCATCTGGACATCCCGTGCTGCAACGTCTGCCCCAAATGGTGATCTTCGATGCCCTGGTCCGTGAACAGGGCATCTCGGCGGCCGCGCGCCGGCTCGGGGTCTCCAAGTCCCACATCAGCAAGCAGCTGGCCCTGCTGGAGGCCGAACTCGGCGCCCAGCTGGTGCAGCGCACCACCCGCCGCTTCGCCCTGACCGACCTCGGTCAGGAGTATGCCCGCCACTGCCGGGCCCTGGTGGCGGTGGCGCTGGAGGCGGACTCCATGGTGGCGGAGCGTCGCGGCAAGGTGAGCGGGGTGCTGCACCTCGGGGTCGGCCAGTCCTTCGGCCGGTTGCACGTGATCCCGCGGCTCAAGGCGTTTCAGGCACGCTATCCCGAGCTGGAGCTGGAGGTGTCCCTGTTCGATCACCGCACCAACCTGGTGGACGAGGGGCTGGATCTCTGGATCACCACCTATGAGGACAAGCCGCAAGCCCTGGTGGGGCAGCGACTGGCGGACATCGGCTTCGTGCTGGTGGCCTCGCCGGACTACCTGCTGAGTCACGGCACGCCGCTGCAACCCAAGGATCTCGCCCAGCACAACTGCATCACCTATCAGAGCCGGGAGCGGCGCTATCACGAGTGGTCGTTTCGCCAGGGCAAGGAGCGCCAGACGGTGCAGGTCGCGGGCAACTACCGGGTGGATCTGGCGGAGGCGGTGCGGGACGCGGCGTTGGCCGGGCTCGGCATCGCCTATGTGGCCAACTACTTGCTGGACAAGGAGTTGCAGAGCGGTCAGCTCATCCCCCTGTTGCCCCAGTGGCGACCGAACCAGAAGATGGCGGTACACGCCGTCTACGCCAGGCGCGAGCACCTGGATCCCAAGATCCGCCTGTTCATCGACTTCCTCAAGGAGAGCTTCGGCCCCACCCCTTATTGGGAGCAGCGGCTCAACCCCTGGCTCGGGGGCAAATTGTCCGGCAGGGAGGAATGATCGTTTCCATATAAGAACACTGACTTTCTCGTGATATCAAAGATCAGCGAAATCAGCAGCTTGCCGCAACCGATATCGTGAAAACGTTTTTGCTAACAGGGCTGTAACCGGGCGGACTTGCAGTGATGGGGGAGGGGGCGCAGAATCCGCGCCCATCTTTTATCTCACTCGATGGACCCCCTATGATCGCCCTGCTCGGCATGCTGAGTATTCTGGCCATGGCCGTACTCTGCTCTGATAATCGTCGTCGTATCCCGTTGCGAACAGTGGGCCTCGCCCTCTGCCTGCAAGTGCTCTTCGCCGCCCTGGTGCTCTGGCTGCCCGCGGGCCAGCACGTGCTGAACGGCGTGAGCGAGAGCGTCAGCAGCGTGATCGGTTACGGCCAGGAGGGGATCGCCTTCCTGTTCGGGGATCTCGCCAAGTTCAAGCTGGGCTTCATCTTCGCCTTCAACGTGCTGCCGGTGATCATCTTCTTCTCCGCCCTCATCGCCATCCTCTACCACATCGGCCTGATGCCCAAGGTGATCGCCCTGCTGGGAGGCGGCTTGCAGAAGCTGCTGGGTACCGGTCGCGCCGAGAGCCTCTCCGCCACCGCCAACATCTTCGTCGGCATGGTGGAGGCGCCCCTGGTGGTCAAGCCCTACCTCTCCAAGATGTCCGACTCCCAGTTCTTTGCGGTGATGAGCTGCGGCCTGGCCTCGGTGGCCGGTGGCACGCTCGTGGGCTATGCCAGCATCGGGGTCGAGCTGAAATACCTGATTGCGGCGGCCTTCATGTCGGCCCCTGCCGGTCTGGCCATGGCCAAGATCCTGGTGCCGCCGGGTGAACAGGAAGTGGATCACCATGAAGACGTGGAGATCCCCCGTGCCACCAACGTCATCGAGGCGGCGGCTGACGGGGCCATGTCCGGCCTGAACATCGCGGTGGCGGTAGGGGCGACCCTGCTGGCCTTCGTCGGGGTGATCGCCCTGCTCAACGGCCTGCTGGGCTGGGCCGGGGATCTGGTGGGGCTGGAGCTGAGCTTCCAGATCATCCTGGGCTGGTTGTTTGCTCCCGTCTCCTGGCTCATCGGGGTGCCCTTGGATCAGGCTCAGGCCGCCGGGGCGCTTATCGGTACCAAGATCGTCATCAACGAATTCGTCGCCTTCATCGCCCTGGTGCAGGATCAGACCCTGAACGAGTCGAGCAAGGCCATCGTCACCTTCGCCCTGTGCGGCTTTGCCAACATCTCCTCCATGGCGATCCTGATCGGTGGCCTGGGAGCCATGGTGCCGGAGCGCAAGGCCTTCATCGCCCGCTACGGCATGCGTGCCATCCTGGCCGGCGTGCTGGCGAACCTGATGAGCGCCTCCCTCGCGGGTCTGTTCCTCAGCCTCTGATTGACCACCGAAGCTAGCACCTTCCGGTCAGGGCCCGCTTCGGCGGGCTTTTTTGTGGCCGGATGGCAGGCAAAAAAAAGCGCCTCTGGGGAGGCGCGGGGAAAAGACAGATTGGAAGCGTCACATGGGTGCGACCTGGATGAGGGATGAGCCATACCACCCAGGTACAGGGTCATCATGCCTCCCTTTCTCTGAAGCCCTTCTGAGGCGATTCTTCATACTGTGTTCATTTTGATAAACGCTGCCCAGTATTCATGGGGTATGCCTGTGATGCTGTGTTTATTTAAATAATCAGCATTTTATTTCGATGGATTTATTATTGACAGCATGGATGTGAGGTTTTGCTTCCCCGGGATCGGGGGAGGAGAGACCCCCGGAGGCCTGCGGCTGTCAGGGGGTGAGGATAACCTCCCGGTGACTCTGTTCCAGAGCGAGCAGCCACTGGCATTGAAGGGGCTGGGCGGCGCCGTCAGGGGGGAGGACAACCTCCCGGTGACTCTGTTTCGGGGCGAGCAGCCACTGGCGTTGAAGGGGCCGGGCGGCGCCGTCAGGGGGTGAGGACAATCTCCCGATGACTCTGCTCCAGAGCGAGCAGCCACTGGCGTTGAAGGGGCAGGGCGGCGCCGTCAGGGGGTGAGGACAAAGTCCCGGTGACTCTGTTCCAGAGCGAGCAACCACTGCTTGATGGGCAGGGCGGCGCCGTCAAGGGGTGAGGATAAAGTCCCGGTGACTCTGTTCCAAAGCGAGCAACCACTGCTTGATGGGCAGTCCGCCCCCGTAGCCGACCAGCTTGCCGCTGCGGCCGATGACGCGGTGGCAGGGCACTATGATGCTCAAGGGGTTCTGGCCGTTGGCGGCTCCCACGGCGCGCACCGCCTTGGGGTTGCCGATGGCGCTGGCGATGTCGAGATAGCTGACGGTCTCGCCATAGGGAATGTCGCACAGTGCCCCCCACACCGCTTGCTGGAAGTCGGTGCCACGGGCGGCAAGGGGCAGATCGAAGCGCTGCAGCTGGCCGGCAAAGTAGGCCTCGAACTGGGCGATAAAAGGGGCGAGGGCCTGGGGGTCTTGCAACCACTCCGGGGCCGGCACTATGGGTCTCTCCCCTCGCACGAACTCCACAAACCGCAGACCCCGGGCGTCGATGGCGACGAGCAGGGGGCCATGGGCACTGTCACAAAAGTCGTATCTTATCTGCATGCTGGTTCTCTGCACCTCATGGCGCGCATCCCGGGCTAGTCCAGCCCGGGTTTGCCGCGGGTGGATTTTATCTCCCCTTTGCGCTTCTTGGCATCGACCCGTTTGCGCTGGGAGCTGCGGGTCGGTTTGGTGGCGTGGCGCGCCTTGGGGCGCCAGGCGGCTTTTTTCAGCAACTCCACCAGGCGGTTCATGGCCTCCTTGCGGTTCATGTCCTGGCTGCGATGGGTCTCGACCCTGATCTGGATGAAGCCGTCGTGTACCCGGCTGTCGGCGAGTTTCTCCAGCCCCTCCTTGTAGAGCGGTGTCAGGCTGGGAGAGTCCCGGTAATCGAAGCGCAGCCAGACGGCGGAGTCCGTCTTGTTGACGTGCTGACCGCCGTTGCCCTGGGCGCGCATGGTCTGGAATTGCAGCTCATGCCAGGGAATGGTGACGCTGTTGGAGATGACTAACATGGGGCGATGCTCTCATTTGGTGCATCAAGGGAGTCTGGTGCAGCTTGGTGCCTCATATTGGGGCGAGTTGCGCTTCCTTGGTGATCCCGGACCCTGATGGCCCAAGGGTTAAAGGCTATCTTGATGAAAATAAACAATAAAAATACTTGGCACAAGAATTGATGACTCTTCCACGACATACCATGGATTGGGAGCAACCAGATGAAGCTGATTACTGCGATTATCAAACCCTTCAAGTTGGACGATGTGCGCGAGGCCATCGCCAGCCTGGGAGTCGAAGGCCTGACGGTATCCGAGGTCAAGGGCTTCGGCCGCCAGAAGGGGCATACCGAATTATACCGGGGAGCCGAGTACCAGGTCGACTTCCTGCCCAAGGTGAAGCTGGAGATCGCCACCGCCGACGACAACGTGGAAGGGGTGATCGAGGCGATCTGCAAGGCGGCCTACACCGGCAAGATCGGTGACGGCAAGATCTTCGTCTACGACCTGCTGCAGGCGGTGCGGATCCGTACCGGCGAGAGCGACGACGAGGCGCTCTGATCCTCGCGCGGCCCGATCCCTCGTTTCGCGGGTTGAAAGGGGGATGGGCAGCATACCGTGCCAGATCGAGGCAGTAATAGAGTGAATTATCATTGATAGGCCGGAGGCTATGCCATCCGGCCTTTTTGTTTAGTCAATGGTTAAATATGTGATCCTACCTCCCGGAATCGCCTTGATCCCTGGGTTGCGCCTCGTGCAGAATGCAAACAAAAACAATTCTCAACGACACGCAACACAAGGAACGGATGACGATGAAAATGAAGATGCTGGCACTGGCTTTCTCCACTCTGGTCGCCCAGTCGGCCTTTGCTGCCGCAGAAGTGAATGTCTACTCCAACCGCCAGGATGAGCTGATCAAACCCATCATCCAGCAGTTCGAGAAGGAGACGGGGATCAAGGTCAACGTGGTGTTCGCCAAAGAGGGGCTGAACGAGCGTCTGGAGCGGGAAGGCAAGCTCTCCCCGGCCGACCTGATGCTGACCGTCGACATCAGCCGCCTGACCGATCTGGTGGACAAGGATCTGGTGCAAGCGGTGGACAGCAAGACCCTGCAGGAGAACATCCCCTCCATCTACCGGGATCCGGACAACAAGTGGTTTGCCCTGACCACCCGGGTGCGTGCCATCTACTCCAGCAAGGATCGTCTCGGCAAGCTCGATACCATTCGCTACGAAGATCTGGTGAAGCCTGAATTCAAAGGGAAAATCTGTACTCGCAGCGGCAAGCACGATTACAACGTGGCCCTGGTCTCCTCGATGATCGTCCACCACGGCATGGCCGACACCAAGACCTGGCTGGAAGGGGTCAAGGCCAACCTGGCGCGCAAGCCCCAGGGCAACGATCGGGATCAGGTCAAGGCGATCAAGGACGGTATCTGTGACGTATCGCTGGGCAACAGCTACTACCTCGGCGCCATGCTGAAGGATCCGGCGCAGAAGTCCTGGGCCGATGCGGTGGAGATCAACTTCCCGAACCAGGCCGATCGCGGTGCCCACGTCAACGTGAGCGGCGTGGCCATGACCAAGTACGCCAAGAACAAGGAAGCGGCCCAGAAGCTGATGGAGTTCCTCTCCGGCGACACCGCCCAGCACCTGTACGCGGACGTGAACGCCGAGTATCCGGTCAAGGCCGGGGTGGAGCCTTCCGCCATGGTCAAGTCCTGGGGCAGCTTCAAGTCTGACACCCTGCCGGTCAGCGACTACGCCAAGCACCGCAAGGATGCCCTGCAGCTGCTGGATGAAGTGAAGTTCGACCTGTAATCGGATGGGGCCGCTGGCCCCATCAAACCTTGTGATCTCATGAAACATCCTGTCTGGATTGCCGGCAGCTGGGCGAGTGCCCTGCTGCTGGGTTTGCCCGTCCTCGCCCTCGTCTTCTCCGCCTTCTCGGCGGACGGCGCCCTGTTCGCCCATCTCGCCGATACCGTCTTGCCGAACTACCTCGCCAACACCGCCGGACTGGTGCTGGGGGTGGTGGGGCTCAGCCTGTTGTTCGGGGTGCCGACGGCCTGGCTGGTGGCCATGTGCCAGGTGCCTGGCCGCCGGGTGTTGCAGTGGGCACTGATGCTGCCCATGGCGATGCCGTCCTATATCGTCGCTTACGTCTACACGGATCTGCTGGACTACTCGGGCCCCTTGCAGGCGGGGCTGCGCGCCCTGTTTGGCTGGCAGAGTCCGACCGATTACTGGTTCCCGGCCATCCGCACCCTGGGGGGGGCTGCCTGGGTGCTGGCACTGGTGCTCTTCCCCTATGTCTACCTGCTGGCCCGCGCCTCTTTTCTTGAGCAGTCGGTCAGCCTCATTCACTCCAGCCGCTTGCTCGGCTGTACCCCCTGGCAGAGTTTTCGCCGCCTGAGCCTGCCGATGGCGCGCCCCGCCATCATGGTGGCCGCGTCACTGGTGGCAATGGAGACCCTGGCGGACTTTGCCACCGTCCACTTCTTCGCCCTCAATACCCTGACGACGGCCATCTACGACACCTGGCTCGGCTATGGCAGCCTGGCCACCGCCGCCAAGCTCTCCTGCCTGATGCTGCTGGCGGTGGTGCTGCTCATCGCCATCGAGCGCCGCTCCCGCCGGCGTCAGCAGGTGTTCCAGAAATCCATGGGCCATGAGGCGCCGCTGCGCTATCCCCTCGAAGGTGGCTGGCGCCTGCTCGCCGGGCTCTGGTGCTGGGGGCTGGTACTGGCGGGCTTCGCCTTGCCGTTCGCCATCCTGCTCGATTACGGGGTACGCTACTTCGCGCTCTCCTGGACGCCGGAGTTTGTGCGCTTCGCCGGCAACAGTTTGGCTATATCGGCGCTGACCGCCCTGCTGGCCATGGCCGTCGCCCTGCTGCTCGGCTTCTGCCGTCGCCTCGATGGGGACGCTCGCAGCCTCCTGCCCCTGCGCATCGCCAGCCTGGGGTACGCCATGCCGGGCACCGTGCTCGCCATCGGGGTGCTGGTCCCCCTGACCGCATTGGACTTTGGCATCAACGATCTGGCCGAGTGGCTCGGCATGCAGGGGCCCGGTCTGTTGCTGACCGGCACCCTCACCGCCATCGTGTTTGGCTATCTGGTGCGCTTCGTGGCCATCGCCATCGGATCGGTGGAGAGCAGCATGGGCAAGATCTCCCCGAGTCTGGATGCGGCGGCCCGCTCCCTGGGTCAGGGGAGCGGCGGCATGTTGCGGCGAATACACCTGCCCCTGGTGCGGCGCGGCCTGTTCGCCGGCGCCCTGCTGGTATTCATCGAATCCATGAAGGAGTTGCCCGCCGCCCTGCTGCTGCGCCCCTTCAACTTCGAGACCCTGGCGACCCATGTCTATCAGTTCGTCTCGGACGAGATGCTGGAGCGGGGGGCGCTCGGCGCCATCGTCATCGTGCTGGTGGGGCTGGTGCCGCTCATCTGGATCAACCGCAACCTGGACAGTCAGGGCCACTGAGCCCGCGTCCAGCCTGGGTCAAAGAACAAAGGAGACGAGCCTTGTCTTGTCTGAATATCGAGAAGGTCAGCTGTCACTACAACGGCCGGCCGGTACTGGAACAGCTCTCAATGCAGGTGGCCGACAACGAGATCATCTGCCTGCTCGGGGCCAGTGGCTGCGGCAAGACGACCTTGCTCAAGGCCGTGGCCGGTCTGCTGCCGCTCGCTGAGGGGGAGATCCGGCTCGGCGGGACCCTGCTGGATGGGCCGGGCCGGAGTCTGGCACCGGAGGCGCGCAACATCGGCATGATCTTCCAGGATTACGCCCTCTTCCCCCATCTGACGGTGGCCGAGAACGTCGGCTTCGGGTTGACCCGCCAGAGCCGCAGTGTGCGTGAGCAGCAGGTGACGGAGGCGCTGGCCCTGGTCAATCTGCAGGGGTTGGGGGATCGCTACCCCCATCAGCTCTCCGGCGGCCAACAGCAACGGGTCGCCATCGCCCGCGCCCTGGTGTGCAAGCCGCGGCTGATGCTGCTGGACGAGCCCTTCTCCAACATCGACACCCAGGTGCGGATGAAGCTCATCCTCGAGATCCGCGCCCTGCTCAAGCGCCAGGGCATCGGCGCCATCTTCGTCAGCCACAGCAAGGAGGAGGCCTTCGCCTTCGCCGACCGGCTGGCGCTGTTCCGGGCCGGTCGCATCGAGCAGGTGGGGGAGCCCGAACAGCTCTATCGCCGTCCACAGAACCGCTTCGTGGCGGAATTTCTCGGCGGGGTCAACTACCTGGCCGCCGAGGTGCTGGATAGCCACAGCGTGCAAACTGTGTTGGGGCGGATAACGGGCCATGAGCCCCATGGCCGGGCCGTCGGCGAGCGGCTGCAACTCATGCTCAGGCCCCAGCAACTGGTGCTGACGGCGGCGACTGAAGGGAACCTGCTGATACGGGAGCAGCAATTCCTCGGCCACCACTGCCGGGTGCTGGTGGCGTGCGGGGATCAACTGCTGGAGGCCAGCATTGGCGAGCCCCTCGAGGGGGAGCGTGCCAGGGTGACGGTTGCCCCCCATGCCCTGGTGCTGTTTGGGGATGTGGCCGATAGCGATGTGAAATCAAGGAATTGGCCCCATTCCGGTTTATAATCCCGCGATGCCCTAGCCAATGTCTTTGGAGAGAGAAATGAAAGCCCAAGCCGGGATCTGCGCAGAGCCGAATCTGCACGCCCTCTATCTGATGTTCAATCGCACCGGTGACTGCGCCGAGCTGGCGGCCCGTCTGGCCAAGCTGCCTGTGCTGTGGGATGCGGTGAGTGCCGATTTCCCCGATGCCGCATTCAGCGGCCTGGTGGCCGTCGGTGCCGAAGGGTGGGATGCCCTCTATCCGGTTGCCCGCCCGCCCCAGTTCCGTGGTTTCATGGCGCAGTCTGCCAACGGTCAGGAGGCACCGAACACCCCGTTCGACTTGTTCGTGCAACTGCGCGCCGATCGGGTGGACGTGCTGCATCACGCCGGTCAGCGGGTGATGGCGCTGCTGGCGGGTCTGGTAGCGTTGGCCGAAGAGGTGCGCGGCTTCCGCAACCTGGATTGTCGCGATCTGACCGGTTTCGTCGATGGCACCGAGAATCCGCAAGAGGATCACCGGGCCGAGGTGGCGCTGCTGGAAGGGGGCGAGTTTGCCGGTGGCTCCTACATCCACGTGCAGCGCTGGGTTCACGCCCTGGCGGACTGGGAGAAGCTGGCTCTGAAGGAGCAGGAAGACATCATCGGCCGCACCAAGGCCGACAACATCGAATACGAGTCTGCCGACAAGCCGCTGACCTCCCACATCAAGCGGGTCAACCTCAAGACTCCCAAGGGGGAGTCCATGGAGATACTGCGCCAGAGCATGCCCTGGGGCACCATGCGCGAGCAGGGGCTCTACTTCATCTCCTGCTGCCGCACGCCGCTGCACTTCAACGCCATGCTGGCCAGCATGTACAAGGGGGAGGGCAGCCACTACGATCACCTGCTGCGTTTCACCAAGGCGGTGACGGGGGCTGCCTTCTTCGCTCCTTCACAAGATTTCCTGCTATCCCAGGGGAAATAACAGCACGAATGCGCTGAAAAATGTGCCCGAGCGGGCGCTCCGGCATGGATCTCTGACCCGGTCGGCGCATCTCTGGCGCCGGGCAGTAGAGCTCGGATGCAAGTCAGGCCGCCAGCAGGCGGCCCAGAAAACAAAAATCCCGGCCTAGGCCGGGATTTTTCGTTCGGGTCGTGGCGCCGCCAGGGTGGCAACCCGATCAGGGGGTCTGTTCGAACAGCTCGAGCGCCGAGAGGTAGAGTTCCTCGATATCGGTGTCGCTGGTCGGGGTGATGAAGATGGTGTCATCACCGGCGATGGTGCCGAGGATCCCTTCGGCCTTGCCGAGGGAGTCGAGCAGGCGGGCGATCAGCTGGGCGGCACCCGGACTGGTGTGGATCACCACCAGGGCGCCATTGTGGTCGACGTCCAGTACCAGATTCTTGAGGGGGCTGGAGGTGGTCGGCACACCCAGTTCCACCGGCAGGCAGTAGACCATTTCCATCTTGGCATTGCGGGTGCGGACGGCGCCGAAGCGGCTCAGCATGCGCGATACCTTGGATTGGTTGATGTTCTCGAAGCCCATCTCTTGCAAGGCAGTGACTATCTCTGCCTGGGAGCCAAAACGCTCCTCTTTTAGCAGGGCTTTAAAGGCCTTGGCCAGTTTTTCTTGCTTGTCGTTATGTTTCATCTTGGACTCACGAATGAGGGGAGTGGTCGCCCGTCACGCTCAGGGGACAGGTACGAACAGCGCTGCTATTTTGCATTCATATGCCGGTTTTGGCAAGGAAGCGGCGCTTCTTCTGCATATTGATTCAAATATAGCTTGCATCCACTTATGCTAGCGCTAGAATCAGGACGAAATTTTGAAAACTTATTCAATTAGGTCGTATGGGTATTGAATTAATCGGCATCGAGAAATCCTGGCACAAGGTGCAGGTACTGCAGCAGGTCAGCTTCAAGACCGCTCCCGGCGAAACCTTGGTATTGCTGGGCCCTAGCGGTGCGGGCAAGAGTTCCCTGCTGCGCATGATGAACCTGCTGGATACCCCGGATGCCGGTGTGCTGCGCATTGGCGACAGTGAATTTTCTTTCCCGAGCGACCTCTCTGCGGTGCAATTCAATCGCCAGGCCCAGGCCCTGCGCCGCAAGGTGGGCATGGTCTTTCAGCAGTACAACCTCTGGCCCCATCTCACCGTGATGGAGAACCTCATCGAGGCGCCCATCAAGGTGCTCGGCATGAACCGTGAGGCCGCCATCGACAAGGGGGCCTATCTGCTGGCCCAGCTGCAGCTCGCCGACAAGCGCGACGCCTGGCCTGCTCGCCTCTCCGGTGGCCAGCAACAGCGGGTGGCCATCGCCCGCACCCTGATGATGGATCCCCAGGTACTGCTGTTCGACGAGCCGACCGCCGCGCTCGATCCTGAAATTACCAAAGAGGTGGCGGAGATTATCCGCGGCCTGAGCCAGACCGGCATCACCCAGGTGGTGGTGACCCACGAGGTGGAGTTCGCCCGCAAGGTGGCCAGTCAGGTGATCTATCTGGAGAAGGGGCGGATCATCGAATCCGGTAGCGCCGCTATCTTCCAGGCCCCGCAAACCAGCCGGTTTGCCGAATTCTTGATGCATTGATATTGAGTCGATAAGGAAGCTGTCATGAAAAAGAGTCTGTTGTTGGTTGCGGCCATGGGCCTGCTGAGCACCTCCGTGCTGGCCAAGGAGATCAAGTTCGCCACCGAGGCTACCTATGCGCCGTTCGAATACCTGGACGACAAGAACGAGTTCCAGGGCTTCGACATCGATCTGGCCCGCGCCATCTGCGCCCAGGCCAAACTGGAGTGCAGCTTCCACAACCAGGCGTTTGACAGCCTGATCCCCAGCCTCAAGTTCCGTCGCTATGACGCCGCCATCGCCGCCATGGACGTGACCCCGGAGCGGGCCGCCCAGGTCGACTTCTCCGACATCTATTACGAGAACTCCGCGGTCTTCGTCGCCAAGAAGGGCGCCTACAAGGGACCGGAAGATCTGGTGGACAAGACGGTCGGCGTGCAGAACGGCTCCTCTCACCAGTCCTACCTGGTGGATAACTGGATCAGCAAGGGCCTGCTCACCGTGCCCTATGCCAGCTACCAGAGTGCTTTCCTCGACATGATGAACGGCCGCACCGATGGCGTCTTCGCCGATACCGCCGTGGCTGCCGAGTGGCTCAAGCAGCACCAGGATTACGGCGTGATCGGCACCCCCGTGACCGACGCCAAGTACTTCGGTACCGGTTTTGGCATCGCCGTGGCCAAGGACAACACAGAGCTGTTGACCCAGCTGAACAAGGGGCTGGCCGAGATCAAGGCCAACGGCACCTATCAGAAGATCTATGACAAATACTTCGCGCAGCAATAAGCCATGTTGAGTCTGTTGTTGGATGCGGCCTGGATGACGCTGGGGCTGGCCCTGGCGTCTCTGGCGGGGGGCATGGTGCTGGCGCTGGGGTTCAGCGCCGCCGAGCTCAGCAAGCGCGGCTGGCTGGTGTGGCCGGTGGCCACCCTGACCACCCTGATCCGCGGGCTGCCCGAGTTGCTGGTGGTGCTGTTCATCTACTTCGGCTCGACCCAGGTGCTGTTCCTCATCACCGGCGAGTACGTGGAGTTCAGCCCCTTCGCCTGCGGCGTGCTGGCGCTCTCCCTGCTGTTTGCCAGCTATGCCACCCAGACCCTGCGGGCAGCCCTCAATGCGGTGCCCGCCGGACAACGGCTGGCGGCCTTGGCCCTCGGGCTTGGCAAGGGACATATCTTCTTTCGCATCGTGCTGCCCCAGGCCTGGCGCCATGCCCTGCCCGGGCTCGGCAACCAATGGCTGGTGCTGCTCAAGGATACGGCCCTGGTCTCCCTCATCGGGGTGAACGAGATGATGCGACAGGCCCAGATGGCCTCGGCCAGCACCTATCAACCCTTCACCTGGTATGCCGCCGCGGCCCTCATCTATCTGGCCATCAGTCTGGTGAGTGAGTTCGGCCTCAAGCAGGCTGCCCGTTATACCCGCCGTTACGGAGGCTGACCATGCAGGATTACCTCATGACCCTGCTGGGTGGCTTGGCCATCACCCTGCAACTCACGGCATTGAGCCTGTTGCTCGGCGTGCTGCTCGCCGTCGCCATGACCTGGGTGCTGGAGCGTCGCATCCCGGTCGCCACCCAGCTGGTGCAACTCTGGGTGCTGATCTTCACCGGCACACCGCTGCTCATCCAGATCTTCCTCATCTACTACGGTCCCGGCCAGTTCGAGTGGCTGAAAGCGAGTCCGCTCTGGCCGCTGCTCAAGCAGCCCTGGTTCTGCGCCGTGCTGGCGCTCGGGTTCAACACCGCGGCCTACTCCACCCGGCTGTTCAAGGGGGCGCTGGACGCCATCCCCGCCGGCGAGGTGGAAGCCTGCCGCGCGCTTGGCTTCTCCGCCGGTCAAACCCTGTGGATGAAGACGCGCCATGCCGCCCGCCGGCTGGTGCCTGCCTACTCCAACGAGGTGATCCTGGTGCTCAAGGGGAGTTCGCTCGCCAGCACCATCACCATCATGGACATCATGGGGCTGGCCCAGCGCCTCAACGCCCAGACCTATGACACTTTGGCGGTGTTCACCGTGGCGGGAGCCCTCTACCTGACCATGAATGGATTGTTAACAATTGGTTTCCGTTGGTGTGAGCGTCGGGCACTGGCATTCCAGTCATAAAGCAGTGTTATTTACCTCTTAATGGTCAAGAAAGCACAGGAAATCTGTGCTTTCCCTCCCATAAATCGCATATTCCGCTCTGTTTTCCTCGTCGCTGTTCCCTGGCTCACAGAACCTGTGATTACAACTGTTATCAGATTGTTTTTTAGCAGGGGATCCTTTAAGGTGATGCCCACAATAAGAAGCCGTCTTAATCCCAACAAGAAACAACCTTAAACCTACGCTTGAACATGGAGTTGATCATGAAAGTTGCCGTTCTGGGTGCCGCCGGTGGCATCGGCCAAGCCCTCGCTCTGCTGTTGAAAAATCGCCTGCCTGCTGGTTCCGAATTGAGCCTGTATGACATCGCCCCGGTCACCCCGGGTGTTGCAGCCGATCTGAGCCACATCCCGACTGACGTGAAAGTAAAAGGTTTCTGCGGTGAAGACCCGAGCCCGGCTCTGGTTGGCGCCGATGTTGTACTGATCTCCGCCGGCGTGGCGCGCAAGCCCGGCATGGATCGTTCCGACCTGTTCAACATCAACGCCGGTATCGTCAAGAACCTGGTCGAGAAGTGCGCGGCCAGCTGCCCGAAGGCACTGATCGGCATCATCACCAACCCGGTCAACACCACGGTCGCCATCGCCGCCGAAGTGCTGAAGAAGGCCGGTGTCTATGACAAGCGCCGCCTGTTCGGTGTGACCACCCTGGACGTCATCCGTGGCGAAACCTTCGTGGCCGAGGCCAAGGGCCTGAACGTCGACAAGGTGCGCATCAACGTGATCGGTGGCCACAGCGGCGTGACCATTCTGCCGCTGCTGTCCCAGATCGAAGGGGCCAGCTTCAGCGCCGATGAAGTCGCCGCCATGACCAAGCGTATCCAGAATGCCGGTACCGAAGTGGTGGAAGCCAAGGCCGGTGGCGGCTCCGCGACCCTCTCCATGGGTCAGGCTGCTTGCCGTTTCGGTCTGTCCCTGATCAAGGGTCTGCAGGGCGAAGCCAATGTCATCGAGTGCGCCTATGTGGAAGGCAACGGCGAGCACGCCACCTTCTTCGCGCAGCCGGTGCTGCTTGGCAAGAACGGCGTCGAGTCCGTGCTGGACTACGGCAAGCTGAGCGCCTTCGAGCAAGAAGCCATGAACAGCATGCTGGCCACCCTGAAGGCCGACATCCAGCTGGGTATCGACTTCGTCAAATAAGCCGCTTGAGTCGTCACAAGGGGAGCCTCGGCTCCCCTTTGTCGTCTCTGGTGGCGGCGAGACGCTAACGAAACGGGGGAGGCTGCCGATAACAGGAGGCAGCAGGAGATCCTTATGATTAAACCCAGTTCCCTCGTCGGCCTTATCTGTCTATGCAGCCTCCCCTTGCAGGGGGCAGAGAGTGTTTCGGCTGCCTCCGCTACCCTGAGTCCGGCCTCTGCCTCCGCCGCGCCCCTGGTCGAGACGCCTATCTCTGCCGCCGTCTCGACGGCGATCTCGTTGACGAACGCCTTGCCAGCGTCTGCTGCCATCGGTTCCGCGGCTCCCATTTCCCCCCCCATCATTGCTCCGCAGGACGCGGCGCTGGGAGCGGTGACGGCGCCCTTGGCTCCGGTCCAGGCGGCTCCGGTCAAGGCTCAGGCTCCGGCCCCCCTGCCCAAGGCGGCTGTGCCTGCTGCCATCGCCAGCGGAGAGCTGCAGGCGGTGCCGCTCTATCGGCAGGATGAGCTGCTCAACTGGATAGAACAGGGGCGCCATCTGGCCCGGGTGAAACAGGACAGGTGCCAGTTGACCCAAGACATCGAGGCGCGGGCCTCGGTGATGAAGATCCCGGCCTACCAGTTCCTGTGGGGAGACATGCTGGCCTGGGGAGTCTGTATCAAACCCAATGCGGAGATCGGGGTCCAGTACATGTGGGAGGCGGCCAATCAGGGGTTGGCCCCGGCCCTGGAGCAGCTTGGCCGCTACTACTGGAAGGGGATACTGGTGCAGAAGGATCTGGCTCGTGCCGAGACCCTGATGCGGGAAGCGGCGAGCCTGGGATTCCTGCGGGCCCAGATCGAGTGGGTGGAGATGTTGTTGCAGGGCATGGGGAGCCCGCTGGATTACGAGGAGGCGTATCACTGGCTGCACGGCGCCGTCATCGGTGACAAGGCGACTCACCAGAAGGCGGGCAGCCTGCTCAGCCGATTGGGCAATCGCATGCCGGCCAATGCCATCGCCCGCGCCAAGGCTATGCGCTAAAGCCCGGTTTGCCGGACGAATAGGACGAGGCCCACCCTGACGGTGGGCCTCGCTGTTTTGAAGGGAATATCGGGCTTAGAAGTCCTGGTGGGGGCCAAAGACTTCGTAGTGCATCTTGTCGGCAGGCACGCCGAGATCGCTCAATTGTCCCTTCACCGATTTCATGAACGCGATCGGGCCGCAGAAGTAGAAGTGGGCATTGGCCGGGATGAGGCCGCTGACCTGTTCAATATTCAGCATGCCGGCGAAGTCGTAGTCCTTCCCTTGTTCATCCTGCACCTGTGGTTCCCGATACCAGACCCGGCTCTCCAGATTGGCATGTTTCCGGCTCTTGTCCCGGATCTCCTCGTTGAAGGCGTGCAATGCCCCGTGCTCGCAGGCATGCAGCCAGCGGATATCGGCATCATGGCCCTTTGTCAGCAACTGGTTGAGCATGCTCAACATGGGGGTCAGGCCTACGCCGGCGCTGAGCAGCACCACGGGCGTACGGGGATCGGTCTGCAGGAAGAAGTCACCGGTCGGCGGCATCAGGGCCACCTCGTCACCGACTTGCAGCACGTCGTGCAGCAGGTTGGAGGCCTGACCCTCTGGCTCACGCTTGACGCTGATGCGGTAGTCGCGGCCATTGGGGGCGTCGGAGAGGGAGTACTGGCGGATCTCCTGATACTCGAGCTCGGGGTGATTGAGCTGAATGCTGAGGTATTGTCCCGGCTTGAAGCTCAGTACGGCCTCTCCGTCTGCGGGAGCCAGCACGAAGGAGGTGATGAGTTCGCTCTCCTTGCGCTTCTCGCGAATGATGAAGGGGCGAGTGCCTTGCCAGCCTCCCGGCTGCTGCGCCTTCTCCTGATAGATCTCGCTCTCGCGGCCGATGAAGATGCTGGCCAGCACCCCATAAGCCTTGCCCCAGGCGTCCAGTACCTCGTCGGTGACCGCACTGCCGCCCAATTCTTTGAGCGTGGCCAAGAGATGACTACCCACAATGTGATATTGTTTCGGCTGGATCAGAAAACCCGTGTGCTTGTGGGCGATGCGTTCCACCGCGCCGGAGAGGGCGCCCAGGTTGTCGATATTCCTGGCATAGGCCGCCACCGCATTGAACAGCGCCAACGGCTGACCACCACTGCGCTGGTGCGCCAGGTTGAAGATATCCTTCAGTTCCGGATTGTGGCTGAACATGCGTTGATAGAAGTGCTGGGTCAGGGCGGGGCCCGCAGATTCGAGCAGGGGAATGGTACTTTTGATGACTGCGATGGTGGCTTGATCTAACATAGGGATCCTTTTTAATTGAACATCTAAAATGTCACTTCATAAGTTGCATCCTAGATGTTTAATTGATCTGAATCAATAACCAATTTTTTTGCGCTATGCGCCACAGGCATTATGAGACTGACGAGCTATACCGATTTTGGATTGAGAGCCCTGCTCTATCTGGCCACGCTGCCGGAAGGGGAGCTGTCGAGCGTTGCCAAGGTGTCCGCCTTGTACGACGTATCCCGCAACCACATGGTGAAGGTGGTGAACCAGCTGGTGAAGCTGGGTTACCTGCAGTCCCAGCGTGGCAAGAACGGCGGGATCCGCATGGCCTGCGCACCGGAGGAGGTGAACATCGGTCAGGTGATCCGGGCGCTGGAAGGAAACCTGGATGGCATCGACTGCAACTCGCCTGTCTGCCACATCGTTTCGGTCTGCCTGCTGAAGAGTGCCCTGAAAGAGGCGATGAACGCCTTCCTGGCGGTGATGGACGGCTACACCCTGAAAGACTTGCTGGCCAATCGCGACGAACTGCAGCGGGTGTTTGGCGAAATGATCCCGACCCTGGTGCTGGAGCCGGACGACGAAAACGAGTGAAACGAAAAAGGCTGCCATCGGCAGCCTTTTTTTCAATCCTCGTAACCCGACTCGTTGCGGTATAGATGGGGCATGATCCGCGCCATCTTCACCATGTTGTTCTCCACTTCAAGGATCTCGATGGGATAGCCCGCCAGCCTCACGCTGATGTTGGGCTGGGGGATCTCCTCCAGATACTCCAGCAGTGCCCCGTTGAGGGTGCGGGGACCGTCCATGGGCAGGTGCCAGTTCATCTCCTTGTTCAGCTCGCGGATGTTGGCGGAGCCTTCTACTAGGAATGAGCCGTCCGGCTGGGGGTGGATCTCGTCGCTGGGCGCCGGAGCCATGGAAGTGGTGAAATCCCCCACGATCTCTTCGAGAATGTCGTCCAGGGTGATCAACCCCTGAATATCCCCGTATTCGTCGACAATCAACCCGATCCGCTCCTTGTTGCGCTGGAACTTGGCCAGTTGCACGTTGAGGGGAGTGCCCTCCGGAATGAAGTAGATGGGGTCCACTTCCCGCAGCAGGCTGGACTTGCTGAACTGATCCCTGGCCACCAGTCTGAGGGCATCCCGGGAGTGCAAAAATCCGACAACGTCATCGATATTGTCGCGATAGAGCAGGATCTTGGTGTGAGCGCAATGGGCAAGCTGGCGCAGTATGGTCTTCCAGTCGTCGTTGATATCGATGGCCGAGATCTCGCTGCGCGGCACCATGATGTTCTCCACCGTCATCTTGTCCAGATCCAGGATGCTGATGAGCATCTCCTGATGGCGCTGGGGGATGAGGCTGCCCGCCTCGTTGACGATGGTGCGCAGCTCCTCGGTATTGAGAGAGTCATCCTTGCGGTGCTCCAACCGCATCAGCTTGAGCAAGAGGTTGGTGATGCCATTGATAAGCCAGACGAAAGGGGCGAGGGGGACCATCAATCCCTTGAGTACCCAGGAGGCCGGATAGGCGATGCGCTCAGGGAACATGGCCGCCAGGGTCTTGGGGGTGACTTCCCCAAATACCAGTACCACCAGGGTCAGGCCGAAGGTGGCGATGGCGACCCCGAGATCCCCGAACAGCCGGATACAGACAATGGTGGCGATGGCGGAAGCCAGGATGTTGACCAGGTTGTTGCCGATCAGGATGAGGCCGAGCAGACGATCCGGCCGTGCCAGCAGTTTTTCAACCCGGCGGGCGGCCTTGTGCTTGGTCTGGGCCAGATGCCGCAACTTGTAACGGTTGAGAGACATCAGACCGGTTTCGGAACTGGAGAAGAAGGCTGACAAGAGGATCAAGATAACGAGAACAATCAGTAATGTACTCGTTGAGATACTGTCCAAGAAGGGCTCCTGTTGGATGGTTGGAGGATGGCCGGGCCGTCAGCTCAGCAAGACTTCCTTGACGAAGCGGCTGCCAAAATAGGCCAAGGTCAGGATGACGCTGCCGATGAGGCTCAGGGTGATGACCTTGCGACCGCGCCAGCCGCGGGTATGGTGACCCCACAGCAGCAATATGTAGACGCACCAGGCCAGGATGGAGAGTACCGCCTTGTGGGATTTGCCCTGGGCGAACATGTCATCCAGGAAAAAGAGCCCGGAGGCGATGGAGAGCGTCAGCAGGAACAGGCCGGCCGAGATGAGCTGGAACAGCCGGCGTTCCACCGTCATCAGCGGTGGCATGGCTGGCAGATTGCTGATTTTTCTGGATTTGAGTTGCCTGTCCAAACAGGCGAGCTGAAGCGCAAACAGGCAGGCGATCATCAGTACCGAATAGGCCATCAGGGCCAGACCGATGTGCAGCAGCAGCTGGGGATGGGCTTCCAGATGAGTGATGTAGCGGCCCGGGATCAGCGCACTCGCCGCCAGCAACAGGGCGGAGAAGCTGTAGACCACGGGGAGCAGGATCCAGCCGTTGAAACGGCGGGTGACGCAGGTCATGAAGCAGCTGATGATGAGGCTGACCAGGGAGGCGACGTTCAGCATGCTGAGGTTCTGGCCCGACTGAGTAGCCAGCACTTCGCTGCCAACCGCAACGCCATGGGCTGTCAGGGCCAGGCCCACACAGGCGAACAGCGGTACCTGCCCGACGGGCTTGGCGCTGAGCAGCAGGTGCAGCGAGGCGATGATGGCCAGCAGATAAAACGCCAGGGCCAGGATGGAGATCACGATCATAACCAGGTCGTTGTTAAGCAAGCTTTATGGAATAAGAGGAGCAGTATACCTTGCACAAGATATGCTCGCCAGTTGCGCCAGCGGCTAACTGCCCATATATAAGCAGCAGACTGGTGGTTGATCCCTTCCCTGACACCCATTGGCGTCGACAGGAGGCAAAATCCTGCCTTCGCTGGGCCGTGTCGGGCATGAGTATCCTGTACCGATGGATGTGCAGGTCTTGCTCGTGAAGGGGTTGCCCCTCGCTCCTTGCGGTGAATAATCGTCCCACAGGATTGTCTGGGGTATAATGCCCCCAATTGTTACGCCAAGAACCGGAATGCGTCATGTTTGAGAATTTGACAGAACGACTCTCGCGCACCCTGCGCAATGTCAGTGGCCGTGGTCGACTGACCGAAGAGAACATCAAGGATACCCTGCGTGAAGTGCGCATGGCGCTGCTCGAGGCGGACGTCGCCCTGCCGGTCGTGCGTGATTTCGTGGCACGGGTCAAGGAGCGGGCGGTCGGCCAGGAAGTGGCCAAGTCCCTGAGCCCGGGCCAGGCCTTCATCAAGATAGTGCACGGCGAGCTGGTCTCCGTGATGGGAGAAGCCAACGAGCAGCTCAACCTGGCTGCCCAGCCGCCAGCCATCATCTTGATGGCGGGTCTGCAGGGTGCCGGTAAGACCACCACGGTTGGCAAGCTGGCCAAGCTGCTCAAAGAGCGCAGCAAGAAGAAGGTGCTGGTTGTCAGTGCGGACGTCTATCGCCCGGCGGCGATCAAGCAGCTGGAAACCCTGGCCGGCGACATCGGGGTGGACTTCTTCCCGAGCGACGTGACCCAGAAGCCGGTGGCCATCGCCACCGCCGCCATCGATCAGGCGCGCAAGAAGTTCTATGACGTGGTGATCGTCGATACCGCCGGTCGTCTGCACGTCGACAGCGAGATGATGGCGGAGATCCAGGATCTGCATGCCACCATCAAGCCGGTCGAGACCCTGTTCGTGGTGGATGCCATGACCGGTCAGGATGCCGCCAACACCGCCAAGGCGTTCAACGAGGCGCTGCCGCTCACCGGTGTCATTCTCACCAAGGCGGACGGCGACGCCCGCGGCGGCGCGGCCTTGTCCGTACGCCACATCACCGGCAAGCCGGTGAAGTTCATCGGTATGGGGGAGAAGACCGATGCGCTGGAACCCTTCCACCCGGACCGTCTTGCCTCCCGTATCCTCGGCATGGGGGACGTGCTCTCCCTCATCGAGGAGGTGGAGCGCACTGTCGATAAAGAGAAAGCCGCCAAGCTGGCCAGCAAGGTCAAGAGTGGCAAGGGTTTCGATCTGGAGGACTTCCGCGAACAACTGGCCCAGATGCGCAACATGGGCGGCATGATGGGTATGCTGGACAAGCTGCCGGGCATGTCCGGGCTGCCGGACAACGTGAAGGATCAGATGGATGACAAGCTCACCGTGCGCATGGAGGCCATCATCAGCTCCATGACCCCGAAGGAGCGTGCTCATCCCGATCTCATCAAGGGGTCCCGCAAACGCCGCATCGCAGCCGGTTCCGGCATGCAGGTGCAGGACGTGAACAAGCTGCTCAAGCAGTTCACCGAGATGCAGCGCATGATGAAGAAGATGTCCGGCAAGGGCGGCATGCGCAAGATGATGGGGCAGATGAAAAATATGCTGCCACCGGGATTTGGTGGCGGCCGCGGCCCCTTCTAATCCCGAGGCGACAGCCAGCCATGCAAGGGCTCACCAGCGGTGGGCCCTTTTCATGCTCATCCTTGTGCAAAAAGTGGCTGGCTCGGTTGCAATTATTACGAATCCAAGTAGAATTATGCGGCTTATTTTAAGCTAGGGTCCGCGTATTTGCGGGCCTTGTTCATTAGATGTTTATGAGGACGATATGGTAACCATTCGTTTACAACGTGGTGGCGCGAAAAAGCGTCCGTTCTACCAGGTAGTAGTTGCTGACAGCCGTAATGCCCGCGACGGTCGTTTCATCGAGCGCGTTGGTTTCTTCAACCCGGTTGCTGCTGGTAACGCTGAAAAGCTGAACCTGGACCTGGCTCGTATCGAGCATTGGGTTGCTACTGGTGCCGCTGTTTCTGACCGCGTTGCCAAGCTGATCAAAGACGCTGCTAAAGCTGCTTAATCAGCCAAACGGTAGGGAGTTAAGGTGGAAAAACCTGTAGTTCTGGGCACCCTGGGCACCGTTTACGGTATCAAGGGCTGGCTTAAAGTGAACTCCTTCACCGATGTTGCCGAAGCGATTTTCGATTACAACCCCTGGCTGATCAATCAGAACGGGGCGTGGCGTGAGATCCGGGTTTCGGCCTGGAAGCGTCACAACAAGGGTCTGATCTGCAAGCTCGATGGTATCGATGTGCGCGAGGATGCCCTGGCATTGACCAATGTCGAGATTGGCGTTAACGCCGATCTGTTGCCCGCGTTGCCCGAAGGTGAATTCTACTGGCGTGACCTCATCGGTTGCACCGTAAAGACCACCAAGGGATACGACCTGGGCAAGGTGACCGAATTGATGGAAACCGGCTCCAACGATGTGTTGGTGGTTGAAGCCAATGTAAAAGATGCCTTCGGTGCGAAGGAGCGGTTGATTCCGTTCCTGGAAGAGCAGGTGATCAAGAACATTGATCTGACTGCTCGCACAATCGAAGTTGATTGGGATCCTGGTTTCTAGTTTCCCGCGCTAACATGGGTGCCGGAGGTTTCTTATGTGGATTGGGGTGATTAGCCTCTTCCCGGAAATGTTCCGAGCCATTACCGAGCACGGGGTAACGGGTCGGGCCGTCAAGAGTGGCCTGCTGCAGATTGAGTGCTGGAACCCCCGGGACTTCACCCACGACAAACACCGTACGGTCGATGATCGTCCTTATGGTGGTGGGCCTGGCATGTTAATGATGGTTCAGCCGCTGCGTGATGCGATTCATGCGGCCAAGCAAGCGGCGGGAGACGGGGCGAAAGTCATCTATCTCTCCCCTCAGGGACGCAAGCTGACTCAAGCGGGCGTAACCGAGTTGGCGACGAATCAAAAGCTGATTCTGGTCGCCGGTCGATACGAAGGTATCGATGAACGCGTGATACAAACCGAAGTCGACGAAGAGTGGTCTATCGGGGATTACGTGTTAAGTGGTGGCGAACTGCCTGCCATGACCCTGATCGATGCGGTTTCGCGTCTGGTCCCCGGGGTTTTGGGCGATCAGGCCAGTGCCGAGCAGGACTCCTTCACGGATGGCCTGCTGGATCATCCCCACTACACTCGGCCGGAGTTGTTGGATGGATTGGCGGTGCCCGAGGCGCTGACAAGCGGCAATCACGAAGTGATTCGACGCTGGCGTCTCAAGCAATCGCTCGGACGAACCTGGCAGAGAAGGCCGGAACTTATTAACAACCTAGCTCTGACTGACGAGCAAGAATCACTTCTTGCCGAGTATGTCCGCGAACAGCGTGACAGCGTTTAGTAGAGTTTTCAGTTTATCCTAGGTAAGGAAAGACAATGAGCAAGATTATTCAGCAGCTTGAACAAGAGCAACTGCGTACCGACATCCCGGCTTTTGCCCAGGGCGACACCGTACGTGTTCAAGTTCGTGTTAAAGAAGGTGGTAAAGAGCGTCTGCAGGCTTTCGAAGGCATCGTGATTGCCAAGCGTAACCGCGGTCTGCACTCTGCTTTCACCGTTCGCAAGATCTCCAACGGCGAAGGTGTTGAGCGTGTATTCCAGACTCACTCTCCGCTGATCCACAGTGTAGAACTGAAGCGTCGTGGTGATGTTCGCCGCGCCAAACTGTACTACCTGCGCAACCTGTCCGGCAAAGCTGCTCGTATCAAAGAGAAGCTCAACTAATTCGATTCGAATTGGTGTCGGTATGTCGACGAATAGCTCGACAGGTAGTGAAAAGGCTCGCCAATGGCGAGCCTTTTTTGTATCCGCGATGCGGCAACCCCGGTTTCAAGCCGGTTGAGCGACCCGTATTACCGAGTTGTCCCGCCCGAAGGGACCGGGCACATAGTCATCCGCTGCCCAGTCATTGTCGTAAAGGGTCTCCCCATCCGGCTGCACCAGCTGATAACAGAACTCGAAATGGCTGGGACCATCGGTAGGAAGGTTGAGGGTGGTCTTGAACTCCCCGCTCTTCATCCTTTTTAATTCAATGGGTTGCCACTGGCTGAACTCCCCAAGCAACCAGATCTGCTCCGCCTCGCCGGCGGCCTCTTTTTCCACAGCGAAGGTCACCTTGACCTCGGGACGGGACTTGAGAAACTGCTTGTTGATCGGCATAACGCCTCCTTGTCATTGACTGCGAAGAAAGTGCTTCTGGTTATTTTTATACCAGCTTATGACAGGAATGTTGATAGCCAGGGTCAAATGGGCAGAGCGAAATGGCGCTGCAGCAGGCCATGGGTGAAAGCTATCTTGAGGTAGAAACCTCGTGGCAGGGTCTGGATCGGCTGGCCGTTGCGGCCGATGGCGCGGGTCAGGGCCTTGTTGTTGGCCGCTTTGGGGCGCAATTGCATAACCTGGCCGTGGCGGGCGCTGATCTGCTCCACTTCCCCCAGCACTATCATGTCCATCAGCTCTTCCCAGTCCTGACGCAGCAGGTCATCTTCCTCCACACTCGGGCTCCACAGCAGCGGCATGCCGATCCGGCGCTCGCCGATGGGGATCTCGCGACTGCCTTCCACCGGGATCCAGAGCACCCGTGACAGCTTGTTACGCACGTTCGACTCCTCCCAGCGCTGGCCGCTGACACCGATGAGGGGGGCCACGCAGACGAAGGTGGTTTCGAGTGGCTTGCCCGCCGGATCCACCGGGATCGTCTTGAGCTCTATGCCGAGATCCGGGAAATCCTGCTCCGGCTTGCTGCCGGCACTGGCGCCCAGCTGCCACTCGATCAACTGACCGACCCAGCCCTTGTCACGGCGCAGATCCCGTGGCACCGGGATCCCGGCACTGGCCGCGAGCTGGGCCAGCGGCAGGCCCGCCATGGCATAGGCACGGGTCAGCAGCTCCTGTTCTGACTGCGGATTGTTGGGCATCTGGGCTCCTCGTCTGTGGCTCTGATTCTACCAAGCCGGATCCTGCGTGTGGATCGCTGTTTTTATAACCGATCCCGGGTGGACTATACACAGGGGGGCGACGGCAGCGAAATTATATTTATGCTGATGATTTTAAAGGGTTTTGATGTTTTTTTCTAGATATGCGCCGGGCAGGATCCTGCGTAAAACGAGTTGTCCAAGGGTTTGGACTGGCTGTTGCACATAGTTATCCACAGAAATCTTGGATAACTGGCGTAAAGGGATCAATCTTGGGTCTCGGATAGAAATTAATGTGAGAACCCGCCGATTTTACCCGCCATATTGGAGCAGATTATGCGCCAGTCTTGTGGATAAATCAGCCGTGGTGGATCTTTGAACAGCGGGACTTGTTCACAAATACCGATGAGGATCCTCGACCTCAAAAGTCATGGATCTTGATCCAGCACTTAAATATTAACTATATGTATTTAAATGGATATTTTGTTTTCGTGAGATTGGGTTATGATAATGGCTGCTTGAATGCCCTGAGATAAAACTACTGTATATACCTGCTTGATCACAGGTTTATGCACAGTCTGGGTGGGCAACTCGATGGGGTGTCGCCATAAATTTGTTTATAACTTGGCTTGAAATGGCAAGTTATTCATGAATGGAAGATGACAGTCCCTGTTTGCCGCCACGGGGTGAATGTGGAACAATCCCTTTATAGATTCAGCCTTTATATGGTGATCACGTGATAGATGGCGACGGATTTCGTCCCAATGTCGGCATCGTGATCTGTAACCGTGACGGACAAGTTTTGTGGGCTAAGCGCTATGGGCAGCACTCCTGGCAGTTTCCGCAGGGGGGGGTTGATGATGGTGAATCGCCGGAACAGGCCATGTATCGTGAGCTGTATGAGGAGATAGGCCTCAAATCTGACGATGTGACCATCTTGGCGACCAGCCGCAACTGGCTGAAGTACCGCTTACCCAAACGACTCGTTCGCTGGGACAGTTCACCGGTCTGTATTGGCCAAAAGCAGAAGTGGTTTTTGTTGCAGTTGAACCCGGGCAAGGAGTCCAGGATCCAGTTTGGCTGTCATGGCCATCCGGAGTTTGATGATTGGCGCTGGGTCAGCTTCTGGTACCCGGTGCGTCAGGTCGTCTCCTTCAAGCGGGAGGTCTACCGCCGGGTGATGAAAGAGTTTGCCCCGCTGGCCATGCCGGTGCCGGTGGTGCAGGTTAATCGAAAGGATGGGCGGCGTAACCGCTCTCGTTAAGGAGCACAGCTAGTTGCTGACGGAACTCAGACGCATCGTCGAAAGCATGGCCGAGGCCAATACCCTCGAGCAGGCCTTGCAGGCATTGGTGAGCCAGACCCGGCTCGCCATGACGGTGAACTGCTGCTCCGTCTATGTGGCCGAGCCCGAGATGCGGCGCTACCGGCTGGCGGCGACCGATGGCCTGGCCGAGTCGGCGGTGGGCAAGGCCACCCTGCCATTCGAGCAGGGGATCGTCGGTCTGGTGGGTCAGCGCGAGGAGCTGATCAACCTGGCGGATGCCCCCTCCCACCCCAGTTTCAAATTCCTGCCCGATGTGGCTGAAGAGGCGTTTCGCTCCTTCCTCGGTGCCCCCATCATGCATCAGCGCCAGGTGGTGGGGGTGCTGGTCGTACAGCAAAAAGAGAGCCGCCTGTTCGATGAGGGGGAAGAGTCCTTCATGGTCACCCTGGCGGCCCAGCTGGCGGCGCGCATCGCCCAGGCCCAGGCCAAGGGCTGGTTGCAGAAGACCGACTGGAGCAAACCCCTGCGCGGCATTGCCGGCGCGAGCGGCATCGCCATCGCCAAGGCCTGGGTGTGGCGCCCGCGCAAGGCGCTGAACTCCATTACCCCCCGCAAGGATGAGGATCATGGCAAGCAGCTGGCGCGTCTCGAACTTGCCATCGAGGAGGTGCGCCACGATCTGGAGAGCCTGGCCCTGCGCTTTCGCGAGAGCTACAGCCAGGACTCGGTCGCCATCTTCGACATCTATCTGCACCTGCTGGACGATCCCGGCTACATCAAACCCATTCGCAACAAGGTCGGCAAGGAGCACTGGACAGCCATCTCGGCGGTCAAGCTCATCAGTGACCGGTTGATCGAACAGTTCAAGGGGATGAAGGACCCCTACCTGCGCGAGCGCGCCGCCGATGTGAAGGATATCGCCCTGCGCCTCATCAGCCGGCTGGTACAGGACGAGCCCGAGCAGCTCACCATAGGGGAGCCCGTGGTGCTGGTCGCCGACGAGGTGACTGCCACCATACTCGCCGAGATACCGCGGGAGTTCCTGAGCGGTGTGGTGTCCCTCAAAGGGGGCACCAACTCCCATGCGGCCATTCTGGCCAGAGCCATGGGGGTTGCCGCCATCATGGGGGTGGATCTGCCGCTGGGCGACATTGGGGGCCGTACCCTGGTGGTCGATGGCTACAGCGGCGATCTCTTCATCGAACCCAATCAGGTGATCCTGACCGAGTACCGGCAGTTGCTGAGCGAGGAGCAGGCCCTCGATACCCTGGTGCGCAGCGTCGACACCCAGCCTTCCGAGACCGCTGACGGCACCCCTGTCTCCCTGCTGCTCAACGCGGGGTTGAGCGCGGATACCGAGATCTCCCTCAACCATCTGGCGGACGGGGTCGGGCTCTATCGCACCGAGATCCCCTTCATGCTGCAGGAGAGCTTCCCCTCGGAGTGGGAGCAGACCGCCCGCTATCGCGGCATCCTGGAGACCTACCGGGACAGACCGGTCTGCATGCGAACCCTGGACGTAGGAGGGGACAAACAACTGCCCTACTTCCCCATCGTGGAGGAAAATCCCTTCCTTGGCTGGCGGGGGATCCGGCTCACCCTGGATCACCCCGAGCTGTTCCTGGTCCAGCTCAAGGCCATGCTGCGAGCGAGCGAGGGGCTGGACAACCTGGCCATCATGCTGCCGATGATCAGCAGCGTCGGCGAGATCCGCGCCTCCCGTCGGCTGCTGGACCAAGCCTGGCGCGAGGTCTCCGAAGAGGCCGCCACCCGCAATGCCCTCATTCGCTACCCCAGCCTCGGGGTGATGATCGAGGTGCCTTCCGCCCTCTACATACTGCCGGAGATGGCCCCCCTCATCGACTTCTGGTCCGTGGGCAGCAACGATCTGACCCAATACCTGCTGGCGGTGGATCGCAACAACGCCCGGGTCGCCAGTATCTACGATGCCTTCCACCCCGCGGTGATCCGCGCCCTGCAGCTCCTGGTGGATGCCTCCCACCGTTATCAGAAGCCGGTCTCGGTCTGTGGCGAACTGGCCGGTGATCCGGTCGGTGTGCTTCTGCTGCTGGCCATGGGGTATCGGCGCTTCAGCATGAACACCCACAACATTTCCCGCATCAAGTACGTGCTGCGCCAGTCCCACCTCGACGAGCTCACGGCCCTGATGAGCGATGGCCTCAAACACGACAACCCCCATGTGCTGCGCGGCCTGTTTGCCCGCTATCTGGAAGAGCACGGCCTGGGCGGTCTGCTGCGGGCCGGCCACAAGGCCAAGCTGCCCGATTGATATTCAATCTTGTTCCCGCTGACAAATGATCGGAGAATGCGGCTTTTCTTATGATTGAGGCCGCACTATGCAGCACGACGGATATTGGGTTTTCTCGCAGATTGATCCCGTAGCATTCAGTTTGGGGCCGTTGTCGGTACGCTGGTATGGACTCATGTACCTGTTCGGCTTCGCCTTCGCCATGTGGCTGGCGGGTCGCCGCGCCGATGCGCCGAACAGTGGCTGGACCCGCAACGAGGTCTCTGATCTGCTGTTTTACGGCTTCCTCGGGGTGATCCTGGGGGGGCGCATCGGTTACGTGCTGTTCTACAACTTCGATCTCTTCCTCGCCGATCCTACCTACCTGTTCAAGATCTGGACCGGCGGCATGTCGTTCCACGGTGGCCTCATCGGGGTCATCACCGCCATGATCTGGTTTGCCCACAAGACGAAGCGTCACTTCTTCACTGTGGCCGACTTCGTGGCGCCCCTGATCCCGTTCGGACTGGGGGTGGGCCGCATCGGCAACTTCATGAACGGCGAACTCTGGGGCCGGGTCACCGATGTGCCCTGGGCCATCATCTTCCCGGAGGCGGGCCCCGAGCCGCGCCACCCGTCCCAGCTCTACCAGTTTGCTCTGGAAGGGGTGGTACTCTTCATCATCCTCAACCTGTTCTGGCGCAAGAATCCGCCCCGTGGAGCCATCTCCGGTATGTTCCTGCTGTGTTACGGTCTGTTCCGCTTCCTGGTGGAGTTCGTACGCCAGCCGGACAGCCAGCTCGGCCTCTACTTCCAGGAGATCAGCATGGGCCAGATCCTCTCCACCCCGATGATCATCATCGGCGCCCTGATGATCTGGGTCGCCTACAAGCGGCCACAGCTGTTCGGCAATGGGAGTGGCGGGGTCCGGGAGGCCAAGCAGTGAGCCTCTCCCTGAGTCGGTTTAAGAGTATTGTGCTGCCAGATGTTTGCTGGGTAGCGAAAATGAATGGTGATAGCCGGAAGGAGGCAACGCAATGAGAGCCTATCTCGACCTGATGCAGAAGATCCTGGACGAGGGAACGGTCAAGTCCGATCGCACCGGCACCGGCACCGTTTCCCTGTTCGGTCACCAGATGCGCTTCAATCTGGCCGAGGGCTTCCCCCTGGTCACCACCAAGAAGTGCCACCTGAGATCCATCATCCACGAGCTGCTCTGGTTCCTGAACGGCGACACCAACACCGCCTACCTCAAGGAGCACGGCGTCAGCATCTGGGACGAGTGGGCCGATGAACACGGCGATCTGGGCCCGGTCTACGGCGCCCAGTGGCGCTCCTGGCCGGCGGCCGATGGCACTGTCATCGACCAGATCCAGAAGGCGGTGGACGACATCAAGCACAATCCGGATTCCCGCCGGATCATCGTCTCCGCCTGGAACGTGGGAGAGCTGGACAAGATGGCCCTGGCCCCCTGCCACGCCTTCTTCCAGTTCTACGTGGCGGACGGCAAGCTCTCCTGCCAGCTCTACCAGCGCAGCTGTGACGTCTTCCTCGGTCTGCCGTTCAACATCGCGAGCTATGCCTTGCTGACCCACATGATGGCCCAGCAGTGCGATCTCGAGGTGGGGGACTTCGTCTGGACCGGGGGGGATGTGCATCTTTATTCCAATCACATGGAGCAGACTGCACTGCAACTCAGCCGCGAACCGCGTCCGTTGCCGACCCTGGCGATCAAGCGCAAACCGGCTTCGATCTTCGACTATCGCTTCGAGGATTTCGAGATCCTGGGTTACGACCCCCATCCCGGCATCAAGGCCCCCGTGGCCATCTGACCCTGGCTGAAGGCGCCCGGATGGCGTCATCCCCGCTGGAATCGCATCGACCTGAAAGGCGCCTGACGGCGCCTTTTTTATTGTGTCGCCATCCATATATTTATGCGAAAAACTGAATGGTGACGGAGGATGAAAAGGGAGTAAAAGGGTGCTTATAGCAGACAATGGAGGCTTTGCCTTCGGTTTTTCCGTTGTTTGTGGCAATTAGAAACGATTTTTCATTATACCGTGCCGGCTCTAGACTGAAAAAAATGCAAAATAATGGATAGTCAGACCATGAGTGATGTATTCAAGCGCTTTCTCAAGCTGGAGTCTGCCTCCGGCATCATCCTGATCCTGGCCGCACTGCTGGCCATCGCTCTGGCCAACTCGGGGTTGGCGGAGTATTACCAGAGTTTCCTCAATACGCCGGTGCAGGTGCGCATCGCGGCGCTCGACATCGACAAGCCGCTGCTGCTCTGGATCAACGACGGCTTCATGGCGCTCTTCTTCCTGCTGGTTGGCCTCGAGGTCAAGCGGGAGCTGATGGAGGGGGCACTCTCTTCCCGGGTGCAGGCGACCTTCCCGGCCATTGCCGCCGTGGGGGGCATGCTGGCTCCTGCGCTCATCTACGCCTTCTTCAACTACCACGATGAAGTGACCCGCGCCGGCTGGGCCATCCCGGCGGCCACCGACATCGCTTTCGCCCTCGGGGTGATGGCGCTGCTTGGCAAGCGGGTGCCGACCAGCCTCAAGGTGTTCCTGCTGGCGCTGGCCATCATGGATGACCTCGGCGTCATCATCATCATCGCCCTCTTCTACACCCAGCAGCTCTCTCTGGGCGCGCTGGCGGTCGGTGTCCTGGCGACCCTGACCCTGCTGTGGATGAACCGGCGTGGGGAAGACAGGATCGCGCTCTACATGCTGGTCGGTCTGGTGCTCTGGGTGGCGGTGCTCAAGTCCGGCGTCCATGCGACCCTGGCGGGTGTCATCGTGGGCTTCATGATCCCGCTCAACGGCAAGCGCTACGCCTCCCCCCTCAAGCATCTGGAGCACGCGCTGCATCCCTGGAGCGCCTATCTCATCCTGCCGCTGTTTGCCTTTGCCAACGCCGGGGTGTCGCTGGACGGGATTGGACTCTCCTCCCTGCTGAGCCCGGTGCCGCTCGGCATCATGCTGGGCCTGTTCGTCGGCAAGCCGCTCGGGATCTTCACCATCAGCTGGCTGGCGGTGAAGCTGGGGGTCGCCCAGTTGCCAAGCGGGGTTAATTTCAAGCAAATCTTTGCTGTCAGCATCTTGTGTGGCATTGGCTTCACCATGTCGATGTTTATCGCGTCGCTGGCATTCGAGCATGGCGGATTGGACTACGGTAGCTTCTCTCGCCTCGGGATCTTGGTCGGGTCCACCCTGGCGGCCGTGGTCGGTTATCTCGCCCTGCGGATATCCCTTCCCAATCGGGAGGCGGATCAGAGCACGGAGGGGTTATGAAAAAAACAGTATGGTTGGCCCTGCTGGTGAGCCCGGCGCTCTGGGCAAGCAGTCTGGCGGATTGTCAGCAGGATGCCACATCAGCCAGTTGTTCGGCCTATCTGAACGGAGTGGTCGACAGCGCCCTGATGCTGGGGGACAAGCAGGCCAAGGCCCAGTTTGGCGAGACTTTCAGCGAGCGGGCCCTGAGCAGCCGGGCCGGGGAGAGGGTCAAGAAGTCCAATAAGCGCTATTGCGGTGAGCGGATGCCGAGCCCGGCGGCCCTCAAGCTCAGCCTGCAGCGGCAGTTTGGCGCGAACAAGGTTGACTCGGTCAGCGACATGTATGACATTCTGGCAGTTGAACTCAGCTGCTACCGGAGCCCGCCTGCCGCGGGAACCCCATCGGATGTCACACCTTAACTACAACCATCTCTATTATTTTTGGATGACACAGAAGAAGGGCTCCGTCACACAAGCGGCGGAAGCCCTTTTTCTTACCCCCCAGACCGTCACCGGCCAGATCAAGCTGCTGGAGCAGCGTCTCGGCGGCAAGCTACTGATCCGCAAGGGCCGCTCCCTCGAGGCCACCGAGCTGGGCCAGCTGGTCTTTCGCTACGCCGACAAGATGTTCAGCCTCTCCTACGAGATGCTGGATATCGTCAACTACCGCAAGGAGAGCCAGATCCTGTTCGACGTCGGCATCGCCGACGCCCTCTCCAAACGACTCGCCAGCCGGGTGCTGCTCTCCGTCATCCCGAACGATGGCTCCATCCACCTGCGCTGCTTCGAATCGACCCACGAATTGCTGCTGGAACAGCTGAGTGAGCACAAGCTCGACATGATCCTCTCCGACTGCCCGGTGGACTCCAGCCAGCACGCGGGGCTGCTCTCCAAGCGCCTCGGTGGCTGCGGGGTCAGCTTCTTCTGCAAGGCTCCCCTGCCGGAGAAAGGCTTCCCCGCCTGTCTGGAGGAGCGCAAGTTGCTCATCCCGGGCCGGCGTACCGCCATGGGCCGCCAGCTGACCCAGTGGTTCGAGCAGCAGGGGATCTCCCCCAGCATCCTGGGTGAGTTCGATGACGCGGCCCTGATGAAGGCGTTCGGCTTCTTCAACCAGGGCATCTTCATGGCGCCGACCATCTATCGGGAGGAGATCCTGGAGGGGGAGGAGGTGATACTGCTGGGGGAGACCCAGGATCTGATGGAGGAGTATTACGTCATCTTTGCCGAGCGGATGATCCAGCATCCTGCTGTCAAACGGGTGTGCGAGAGTGATTTCTCCTTCCTGTTTGCCGGAGAAGAGAATCTTTCCACCATCCAGCCGGCGAGCCTGTCGTTCTGACATGGCGCAAGAGCATAGGCAGGCCGTGAAGGGAGAGGCCGGAATGCAACTGGAGGCGATGGCGGCGAATGCCGGTCGTGCGGTGGCCCTGCTCAAGGCGCTGGCCAATGAGCGGCGTCTGTTCATTCTGTGTCAGCTGCTGGAGCGGGAACTGTCGGTGGGGGAGTTGAACGAGCGGCTCGGACTGAGCCAGTCGGCCCTGTCACAGCATCTGGCGGTGCTGCGGCGCGACGAGCTGGTGGCGACACGAAAGGCGGCCCAGACGGTCTATTACTCTCTGCGCAGTCACGAGGTGCGTGCGCTGATCGGCTTGTTGCACGAGTTGTATTGCAGCGAGCCCAAATAAAAAACCGGCCATAAGGCCGGTTTTTTTAGCTTTATGCAGCCGAAGCTGATTAAGCCATAGCTTTGATCTGGGCAGACAGGCGGCTCTTGTGACGAGCAGCTTTGTTCTTGTGGATCAGGCCTTTGGTCGCCATACGATCCATGATCGGCTGAGCAACAGCGAAAGCGGCAGTGGCGGCAGCCTTGTCGCCAGAGGCGATGGCAGCGATCACTTTCTTCAGGTAGGTACGGGTCATGGAACGACGGCTGGCGTTGTGCTGACGACGTTTCTCTGACTGAAGAGCACGCTTCTTAGCAGATTTGATGTTAGCCAAGGTAAAACTCCTAAAACTGTCTTAGCGAGTGTATTGAAAAGGCCCGGAAATATGCCTTCCCAACCACATATTGTCAAATGATTTGTGCAAATAAACACCGCCCCCCGGTGGTGTGTCAGATGGGAGACGGTTAAACTGTCGGCCGATTCTACCAGCATTCTTTTCTTTCCGACAGTTCCAGAGGCCTCGTCTTGAGTAAGAAATTGATCAAATCCGGCATGATAGTGTCCGGAATGACGCTGGCGTCCCGTGTGATGGGCTTGGTGCGTGACGTGGTCATCGCCAATCTGCTCGGTGCCGGGGTTGCCGCAGACGTCTTCTTCTTCGCCAATCGCATTCCCAACTTCTTGCGTCGGCTGTTTGCCGAAGGGGCTTTCAATCAGGCCTTTGTGCCGGTGATGACGGAGTACAAGAAAAACGGTGACGAGCAGGCTGTGCGCGAGTTGCTGGCCGCGGTCGCGGGGACACTCGGCGGCATTGTCACTATAGTGACCCTGCTCGGGGTGCTGGGCTCCGGGGTGCTGACGGCCCTGTTTGGCTGGGGCTGGTTCTGGGACTGGCTGCACGGCGGACCGGCGGCGGAGAAGTTCGAACTCGCGAGCCTGATGCTCAAGATCACCTTCCCCTATCTCTGGTTCATCACCTTCACCGCCATGGCGGGGGCCATTCTCAACACCTTCGGTCGCTTTGCCGTCTCCTCGTTCACGCCGGTGTTTCTCAACATCACCATGATTGCGGCCGCCTGGTGGATTGCCCCCTTGATGGAGCGTCCGGAGATCTCGCTCGCCATCGGTGTCTTCCTCGGCGGCCTGGTGCAGTTCCTGTTCCAGTACCCCTTCCTGCGCCAGATCAACATGCTGGTGTGGCCCAAGTGGGGTTGGAACCACCCTGGGGTGGTCAAGATCCGCACCCTGATGATCCCGGCGCTGTTTGGTGTCTCGGTCAGCCAGATCAACCTGCTGATCAACACCATGCTCGCCTCCTTCCTGGCAACCGGCGCCATCAGCTACCTCTATTACTCGGACAGACTACTGGAGTTTCCCCTCGGCCTGTTCGCTGTGGCCATCAGCACGGTGATCCTGCCGGCGCTCGCCAGGAAGCACGTGGATGCGGATCCGGTGGACTTCTCCCGCACCATGGACTGGGGGGTACGCATGGTGATGCTGCTCGGCCTGCCCGCCATGGTGGGGATCGCCGTGCTGCGCGAGCCCATCTTGCGGGTGCTGTTCATGCGCGGGGAGTTCGGTCTGCACGAAGTGAGCATGTCGAGTGCCAGCCTGCTGGCCTCTACCACCGGGTTGCTCTCCCTGATGCTGATCAAGGTGCTGGCCCCCGGTTACTACGCCCGCCAGGACACCAGGACCCCGGTGCGCATCGGTATCATGGCCATGGTGGCGAACATGGTGTGCAACCTCATCTTCATCTATCCCCTCGGCTACGTGGGGCTGGCGCTCGCCACCGCCTGCTCCGGCACCCTGAATGCGGCTCTGCTGTTCAAGGGGCTCTATGTCCAGAACGTCTATCGCCCTTCCCGCCAGACCGGCGTGTTCTGCCTCAAACTGCTGGCGGCGACCCTGCTGATGGGAGGGCTGCTCGCCTACCTGTCACCGGATCTCGCCCAGTGGGGGGCCTGGAGCATGGGCAAGGCCAGCCTGGAGCTGACCCTGTTGCTCTGCGCAGGCGGTGGCCTCTACGGCATCGTGTTGTTGGCGCTCGGCATTCGACCAAGGCACCTGAAATCGGATAAGTAGTAGGACTTTTAAGGCGCCTTGTATCAGGCCAAGCCTGGCGGAAGGCGGGGTGATGGCCTCCTGGCTGCTGAAATCGGGCCATGAGGGCTGATCCTGCTGGCCGCCTGATATATAATCCGCCGATTTCCATGGCAGCAACGCACAAGGCACTGATGGAGCTTATTCGCGGCATTCACAATATCAAGCCCCGTCACCGGGGCTGTGTATTGACCATAGGCAACTTCGATGGGGTTCATCAGGGACACCATGCGGTGTTGGCCAGGTTGCAGGAAAAAGCCGCCCAGCTAGGCTTGCCCGCCTGCGTCATGCTGTTCGAACCCCAGCCCCTCGAGCTGTTTGCGGGCAGCGCCGCGCCTGCGCGCCTCAGCCGTTGGCGGGAGAAGTACGAAGCGCTCAAGGCCATGCAGATCGATCGCATGCTTTGTGTGCGTTTCACCCACCGTTTCGCCGAGCAGGCGGCCAGTACCTTCATCGAGCAGCTGCTGGTGGAGAAGCTCGGCGTTCACTACCTGGTGGTAGGGGACGATTTTCGCTTCGGCAAGGGGCGGGAAGGGGACTTCCACCTGCTGGAGGCGGCGGGACGCCGCTTTGGCTTCGAGGTGATCAGCACCCAGAGCTTCCAGCTGTCCCGCCAGCGGGTCAGCAGTACCCTGGTGCGCGAGGCCCTCGCGGCCGGCCGCATGGCGGAAGTGGAGTTGATGCTGGGGCGTCCCTACGCCATCAGCGGTCGGGTGGCCCACGGCGACAAGCTGGGGCGCACCATAGGATTTCCCACTGCCAACCTCGCCCTGAAGCGGCAGGTGATCCCGGTCGGTGGCGTGTTCGCGGTGGAAGTGTTATGTTCCGGCAAGACCTTCCCCGGTGTCGCCAATGTGGGTGTACGGCCGACCTTGAGCGGTACACAAGCCAGATTGGAAGTACATCTATTTGATTTTTCTGGTGATCTATATGGTCAGCAGGTCAAGGTGCTGCTTCGCCACAAGCTGCGCGAAGAGCAGAAGTTTGCCTCTTTCACCGCCTTGAAAGAGCAGATCGAACGAGATGCCCTGGCGGCCCGAGCCTGGTTCGGGCTGCCATCATTCAATTTACCCAGCACTCTTTTAGAAAAGAAGGGAACCCAGGACTGATGAGCGACTATAAACACACCCTGAATCTGCCGGAAACCGAGTTTCCGATGCGTGGCGATCTCGCCAAGCGCGAACCCAACATGCTCAAGCGTTGGTACGATCAGGATCTTTACGGCGCCATTCGCCGCGCCAAAGCGGGCAAGCCTTCTTTCATTCTGCATGATGGCCCCCCCTATGCGAACGGCAGCATTCACATCGGTCACTCGGTCAACAAGATCCTCAAAGACATCATCATCAAGTCCAAGGGCATGTCGGGCTTCGACTCCCCCTATGTGCCGGGTTGGGATTGCCACGGTCTGCCCATCGAACTGAAGGTGGAAGGCATGGTCGGCAAGCCGGGGGAGAAGGTCTCCGCCGCCGAGTTCCGCGCCGAGTGCCGCAAATACGCCAAGACCCAGATTGAAGCGCAGAAGACCGACTTCATCCGTCTGGGGGTGCTGGGTGATTGGGAACATCCCTACCTGACCATGGACTTTGGCACCGAAGCCAACATCATCCGCGCCATGGCCAAGATCGTCGCAAACGGTCACCTGCACAAGGGCTCCAAGCCGGTGCACTGGTGTACCGACTGTGGCTCCGCTCTGGCCGAAGCCGAAGTCGAGTACTACGACAAGAACTCCCCCTCCATCGACGTGCGCTTCAAGGCCGTCGACGAGGCTGCCGTGGCGGCCAAGTTCGACTGCCCGCAAGGTCACTTTGGTCGTGGCCCGCTCTCTGCCGTGATCTGGACCACCACCCCCTGGACCCTGCCGGCCAACCGTGCCATCGCCATGCACGCCGATCTGGACTACGCCCTGGTGCAGGTGGACGGTGAGCAGCCTGAGCGCCTGATCCTGGCCGCCGAGCTGGTCAAGGACGTGATGGACCGCGCCGGTATCGAGCAGTTCCACAACCTGGGTTATGCCAAGGGCAGCACCCTGGATCTGCTGCGCTTTAACCACCCCTTCTATCACTACGATGTCCCCGTGGTGCTGGGTGAGCACGTCACTCTGGACGCCGGTACCGGTATCGTCCACACCGCCCCTGGCCACGGTCAGGAAGACTTCGTGGTCGGACAGAAATACGGTCTGGAAGTGGCCAACCCGGTTGGCAGCAACGGCGTCTACCTGCCGGATACCGAACTGTTCGCCGGCCAGCACGTGTTCAAGGCCAACACTGCCGTGGTCGATGTGCTGACCGAGCGCGGCGCCCTGCTGCACCATCAGGTGTTCAACCACTCCTACCCGCACTGCTGGCGTCACAAGACCCCGATCATCTTCCGCGCCACCCCCCAGTGGTTCATCAGCATGGAGCAGAACGGTCTGCGCAAGCGTGCGCTGGAAGAGATCGAGCGTATCGAGACCCAGGGCATTGCCGAACACGGTCAGAGCGGCTGGGTGCCGGCATGGGGCAAGAACCGCATCCAGGCCATGGTCGAGAACCGTCCGGACTGGTGCATCTCCCGTCAGCGGACCTGGGGTGTGCCCATCTCCCTGTTCGTTCATAAAGAGACCCAGCAACTGCACCCGGAATCCGTCCGTCTGATGGAAGAAGTGGCCAAGCTGGTGGAACAGAAAGGCATCCAGGCCTGGTGGGATCTGGACAAGGCCGATCTGCTGGGTGCGGACGCCGACAACTATGAGAAGGTGCCGGATACCCTGGACGTCTGGTTCGACTCTGGTTCTACCCACTCCTCCGTGGTGGATGCCCGTCCCGAGTTCAACGGCAACCCGGCCGACATGTATCTGGAAGGCTCGGATCAGCATCGTGGCTGGTTCATGTCCTCCTTGATGATCGGCGTCGCCATGAAGGACAAGGCTCCGTACAACCAGGTACTGACCCACGGCTTCACCGTGGATGGTCAGGGCCGCAAGATGTCCAAATCCATCGGCAACGTGGTCAGCCCCCAGGACGTGATGAACAAGCTGGGTGCCGACATTCTGCGCCTGTGGGTGGCAAGCACCGACTACACCGGTGAGATGACCGTCTCCGACGAGATCCTCAAGCGCAGCGCCGATGCCTATCGCCGTATCCGCAACACTGCCCGCTTCCTGCTGGCCAACCTGAACGGCTTCAACCCGGCGACCGATATGGTGGCCCCTGCCGACATGGTGGTGGTGGATCGTTGGGCTGTGGGCCGTGCCAAGGCGGTACAGGCCGAGATCGTGGCCGCGTTTGACGAGTACAACTTCCACGGCGTGACCCAGAAGCTGATGCAGTTCTGCTCCATCGAGATGGGCTCCTTCTATCTGGATGTCATCAAGGACAGGCAGTACACCGCCAAGGCCGACAGCCTGGCTCGTCGTTCCTGCCAGAGCGCCCTCTATCACATCGCCGAAGCCATGGTGCGCTGGATGGCGCCCATCATGAGCTTCACCGCCGACGAGATCTGGGCCCTGCTGCCGGGCGAGCGCGGCGAGTTCGTGTTCACCGAGGAGTGGTATGACGGTCTGTTCGGGCTGGAAGCGGGCGAGCAGATGAGTGATGCCTTCTGGGCGGAGATCCTGGCTGTGCGCGGGGAAGTGAACAAGGCGCTGGAAGCCGCCCGTGGCGAGAAGCGCATCGGCGGTTCCCTGCAGGCCGAGCTGACCCTGTTCGCCAAGCCGGAGCTGGCTGCGCGCCTGAACGCCCTGGCCGATGAGCTGCGCTTCGTGCTGCTCACTTCCAAGGCCAAGGTTGCGGTTGCCGAATCAGCACCGGCGGACGCCGTCGCTACCGAGCGCGATGACCTCTGGCTGAGCGTGGCCCAGTCTGCCGCCGCCAAGTGCGACCGCTGCTGGCACCATGTGGAAGACGTGGGCACCATTGCTGGTCACGAAGAGATCTGTGGCCGCTGCGTCACCAACGTCGAGGGTGACGGCGAAACGCGTCAATTTGCCTGATGAACATGACTCAAGACACTCAAAAAACCGGCCTGCGTTGGCTGTGGCTGGCGGTGCTGGCCTTCGTGCTGGACCAGGGGAGCAAGCTCGCCGTGGTCAAGTTGCTGCCATTTGGTTATCCGGGGGTGGAGATCACCCCCTTCTTCAACCTGGTGCATGTCTACAACAAGGGGGCTGCGTTCAGTTTCCTGGCGGATCAGGGGGGCTGGCAGCGCTGGTTCTTCGCGGTGCTGGCGTTTGCCATCTGCGGTCTGCTGATCCACTGGCTGCGCAAGCAGTCGGTGACCCAGCGCTGGAGCGGCATAGCCTACTCCCTCATCATCGGTGGGGCGCTCGGCAACGTGTTCGATCGGCTGGTGCTCGGTCATGTGGTCGATTTTCTCGACTTCTACTGGCAGCGTGCCCATTGGCCGGCGTTCAATCTGGCGGACAGCTTCATCTTCATCGGTGCCGCCATGATAGTGCTGGACGGTTTTCGCAGTGAGAAGAAAAAGGAAGAGGCCGCATGAGCCAGCAGATTGCCGCTGACAGCAGCGTGCTGTTCCACTTTGCCATCAAGCTGGAAGATGGTTCGGTCGCCGACAGCACTGCGCTGCACGGCAAACCGGCTCGTCTGCGGATGGGGGATGGCAGCCTGACGATGAGTTTTGAGCAGTGTCTGCTGGGGCTCAAGCAGGGGGAGACCAAGAGCTTCACCCTGGCACCGGAGCAGGCGTTCGGTCTCTCCAATCCCGACAACATCTACCACCTGGACAGAGCCAAGTTTGGCGCCGATATGGAACCCAAGGTCGGCACCATCATGATCTTCGATCAGCCCAACGGCGGTGAGCTGCCCGGCATCATCCGGGCGGTGGAAGGCATGTCGGTCACTGTCGATTTCAATCATCCCCTGGCGGGTCACACCGTGACCTTCGAGGTGGAGATCCTGGCTGTCGATGACGAGGAGAAAGTTCACTGATGGATATCCTGCTCGCCAACCCCCGTGGCTTCTGTTGTGTTGGGATCGATCGTGCCATCGACATGAGCGAGGTGTGCTGATGGATATCTTGCTAGCTAATCCCCGCGGCTTCTGCGCCGGTGTCGATCGTGCCATCAGCATCGTCGAGAGTGCGCTGGAGAAATTCGGTGCGCCCATCTATGTCCGCCACGAGGTGGTGCACAACCGCTACGTGGTGAACAAGCTGAAAGAGGCGGGGGCCGTCTTCGTCGAGGAGCTCGATGAGGTACCGGACGACAGCATCGTCATCTTCTCCGCCCACGGGGTGGCCAAGACGGTGCGCGAGATGGCCAAGTCCCGCGCCCTCAAGGTGTTCGATGCCACCTGCCCCCTGGTGACCAAGGTACACATGGAAGTCCATCGTGCCAGCCGCAAGGGTTCCGAAGCCGTGCTCATCGGTCATGCCGGCCACCCCGAGGTGATCGGCACCATGGGACAGTACGAGAACCACGAGGGCGGCATGTATCTGGTGGAGACGCCGGACGATGTGGCCAAGCTGCAGGTGAAGAATCCGGACGATCTCTGCTTCGTCACCCAGACCACCCTCAGCGTGGATGAGACCTCGGATGTCATCGACGCCCTGCGCCAGCATTTCCCCAAGATCCAGGGGCCGCGCAAGGATGACATCTGCTACGCCACCCAGAATCGCCAGGATGCGGTACGGGAGATGGCGGGACTGGTGGATGCCATGCTGGTGGTGGGGTCGCGCAACTCCTCCAACTCCAATCGCCTGCGGGAGCTGGCGGAGAAGGTGGGGGCGCGTGCCTATCTGATCGACGACGCGACCATGATCGAACCGGGCTGGCTGGATGGGGTGGAGCGCATCGGGGTGACGGCCGGGGCTTCGGCTCCCGACATCCTGGTACAAAACGTCATCACTCGCCTGCGGGAGCTGGGGGGCAAGATAGTGACCGAACACCCGGGCCGTGAGGAGAACGTGGTGTTCGAGGTGCCGCCCGAGCTTAGAATTATTTGAATTTGGCCAGGATGGCCTAAGAATAAAGCATGAAGTTTCTGATGCCGGGTTTGTCGTTGCGACCAATCCGGCATTAGACTGTCAGGAGTACCAGTCACCTAAGGATGGGACATGATTGGGTTCTATCGAGGCTTTTCCCTCATCGAATTGATGATAGTCGTCGCAATCGTGGCGATTCTTGGCACTATTGCCTATCCCTCCTATCAGCGTTATCTGCTGGTCAGTCACCGTGTTGAAGCCAAAAATATGCTGCTGGATGCCGCCAACAGGCAAGAAAGCTATTTTATGGATTTCAACCAGTACGCCTCCTCTGCGGCTGCGTTGAACGTATCGGATAACTCGGGTTCAGGCCTCTATCATCTGGTTATCTCCGCGGCAGGCAATACATTTACGCTGTTTGCGACGGCATCCGGAGCGCAAGGTTCCGACAGTGATTGTGTCATCTTCTCCATCGATCAGAACGGAACCCGCAGCGCCACCCGGCTCGGCGATACCACCAATAATGCCTGCTGGGATTAGCCGATGAGAGCACAACGTCGTTCTCACATGACCGGATTCAGCCTGCTGGAGGTGATGATAGCCGCGGTGATCCTCTCTTTTGGCCTGCTGGGTCTGGTGGCCATGCAGGCGACGGCCAAGTTTTCCGGTTATGAGGCCCGTCAGCGCACCATCGCCAATTGGCTCGCCAACGATCTCGTGGAGCGTGTGCGGATCAACAAGGACAGCTGGTCTGCCCAGGGCACCGCAGTGGTTTCCAATACGGCCCTGAACCGCCCCTCCTGTGGCAATGACGACGGCACCATGGCGGGCTGCAGTCGCAGCGACAGGCAGGCGCTCGATCTCTACTACTGGCAGCGCTCTCTGGCAGGGGCGGCCGTCTCCGGTGCCGCATCATCCCTGCAGTCCCCCATTGGCTGCGTCATTCGGGGGGCCAACAACAGTTTGACCGTGGGGATCTTCTGGCGTGGCCGCCAGTCCCTCTCCGATGGGGCCACTAATGTCACCGCAGTGCGCGACAGCTGCGGCCTGAGCAATGTCGCAGATCGGCAGAGGCGTCAGTTCGTACTGACGACCACCCTGTGAAATCCCGTGGCTTTACCTTGGTCGAGTGGCTGATCGCCATGTTGATCGGCGTCTTTCTGGTGGGAGGGGGTCTCAGCATCTTCGTGGCTTCCCGTGCCACCACGGAGGACGCCTTCGATCAGAGCGAATTGCAGGAGAATGGCCGCATCGCCATGCGCATGCTGACCCAGGATCTGAAATGGGCCGGTTTCTGGGGGGACTATACGGGCTCTCCCATGGCGACGGGGCAGGGAGTGACGCTGAGTTCCGGCTCGACCGTCCTTGCTGCGGATGATTGTCTGGACAACCTGGGACGAGGCAGTCTGCCCCCTGGCGTAGGGACAAACAGGTCACTCTGGGCAACTCGGATTGATGGCAGCAAGGCGATTGCCGGTGGTGCTTTTGCCTGTATTCCTGTGGCATCGCGTATTGCCAACACGGATGTCATCAGTATCAAGCGGCTGATGGGCCGTCCCCTCACGGATGCAAACGCCGCAGGCAACCGTTTCTATCTTGCGACCAACACTCAGGTAGCACAGATGTTCAAGGGTGGTGAGACCATTCCCAGTGTGACCGCCATGCCTGCGCGTCAATTGTGGGAATATCAGCACATCGTTTATTACCTCTCCCCCAATGCCACCACCAACAGCCCCGAGTTGAGAAAACGGTATCTGACAGCCAATGGCGGCTCCGTGCTGATCGGAGGAGCCATGGCGGAAGGGATTGAAAGACTCAGCATACTGTTTGGCGTTGATGACAGTCCGGTGCCTGATAGCACCATCGACCGCTATGTCGCCAGCAACAATGTTACCGAGCAGGAGTGGAGCGAGGGGCGAGTCGTCGCCGCCAGAGTCTTTGTGCTCGTGCGTTCATTGCAAGCTTCCGGCCGCTACGTCAATAACAATGCCTACCAGGTTGGCGATGTCTCGGTTACGGGTAATGGCGATGGTTTTCGCCGGTTGCTGCTGGAAACCAGCGTGTCACTGCGCAATCCGGCAGTCATGGGGGGAAACTCATGAAGCGTCAACGTGGGGTAGCCCTGATCGTTGCCCTGATTATTTTGGTACCGCTGACCTTGATTGCCGTCGTGGTGATGCAGTCATCGGGCCAGGATCTGAAGATGGCCGGCTCGGCGGCCATCTTCCGGCAGGCGGAACATCGACTCGAAGGGATCATTGAGGCCGCAATGCAGAGCAATAATGTGTCGACGCTGATCTCGAATATGGGGGCCAGTGCGGCCATCACGGTCAACAGCAGCAACGCCTCTGCGGCAGTGGCGCTGACAACGCGAACAGAGACCGTCTGCAAGCGCAAGGTGGAGGCCAGCAGCAGCAACGTCATTCCTGCGTGCAAGTACGTCGAGCTGCAGACCTCGGTGAATTATGGAAAATATGCGAGCCAGTTGAACTGGGTTGCAGGTGTGGAACAGCCACTGCTCACCAAATAGGAGCGAAGGATATGTGGTTACGACAAATTGGAGTCGTCTTGTGCTGGTCCAGCCTGATACTGGTTGCCAATACAACGAGAGCCGATGATACCGAGCTCTTTATCTATGACTTCAACAAAGCCGGTGATTTCAGGCCCAAGGTACTGCTGATATTCGACAACTCGGGCAGTATGGCGGACACCATGGAGCAGATAAAAGAAGCGTATAATCCGGCGACCGTCTATCCCGCACTGAGCAATGACCCCGATACGGCCAATAACAACAAGTTTATCTATTTCTCCACGGACGGCAGTATTCCCGCCATCAACAGCAATAAGCGCTTCTCTGACAAATTCAATGCGTGCGCCACGTCCAAAACACCCCTCGCCAATACGGGATATTTTCAGTCCCAGATGTGGAGCTATGAGGTGGAGAGTGGTACACCGCCAGGAAGAGGGCGGGGAGAGTGGTACTCCCTTAGCGGTTATCAGGTGAGCAACATCAGCCTGGTTGACTGCAAGCAGGACGTGACGGCAAGTAATTCGGCCAACCCCTACACCGGGAGTTGGTCTGTTGGCACAGGTTATCCGGTCGATAAAACAAGTAATAATCGCGGGGAGTGGTTTTATACGGCGAACAAGGCCAATGCCGTCAATGCCAGCAATACGGCGGTGACCATTTATTCGGCTAATTATATCCGGTGGTATTATGGCCCAACCGGGTACTCCAAAGAATCTAGGCTGCGTATTGCCAAGGATGCTGTCAAAGGGTTGATATCCTCGACACCGGGTGTCGATTTTGGCTTGGCCATATTCAATACCAACAACAGCAACTCTTCAAATGGCGGGCGAATCGTTCGAGACATATTGGGGAGTGAAGCTACGCTGGCCAATGGTAAAAGTGGCGAGCAGGATTTATTGGATAGAGTGGAGGCCCTGACCGCCAGCACCAATACCCCGCTTTGTGAAACGCTGAGTGAGGCCTACCAATTCTTTGGGGGCAAACAGGTCGTCTATGGGCTGCAAGGCACTCCGAGAGATACCACGGCAGAGAGCCCGGCCGGCACCTATCAAGCCCCGTATGACAACTGCTCCAACAATGGTTATGTCATATATATCACCGATGGTGAGCCGACCCAGGATACCTCATCAGATTCCGTCGTTCAGGGGCTGATCAATACACTTTCAACGGATGAAAAAGCAGCCTATGGTTCGGCCGTATCCTATGGCACAGGAAATAACCGGTCGAGTAGCTATCTGGCCGCACTGGCTGGCTATATGAAGCACAAGGACGTCAATAGCGTCTCTCCAGGTACTCAAACGGTCACTACCTTTACCGTTGGTTTCGGTGATGAAGCTATCAGCGGTGCCGGTAATTTACTGGCCGAAACCGCTCGTCGTGGTGGTGGTGTCTATTACCCGGCAACCAACGCCTCGGCCCTGACCGATGCCCTGAAAGCGTCCCTGCTCGCCATCCTCAGGATCAACACTTCCTTGGTTTCTCCGGCCATCGCCAGCAACAACTTCGACCGGACCCGCAGCCTCAACAATATCTATTACGCCATGTTCGAACCGGATGTGGGTCCAAGGTGGCGGGGCAATCTGAAGAAACTGATGTTCTCCCCCGACGGTTATGTCGCCGACAGCCGTGGCCTGCCTGCCATCAAGTTTGATGGGACCATACTCGACAGCGCCCAGACCTACTGGTCATCAACCAAAGATGGCAACAGGGTTGCAGAGGGAGGGGCGCAGGCCATGTTGGCGGCCAAGAGCAACCGGAATCTCTATGTCATCAACAATGCCCAGACTCGGCTCGATGCTTTGACCAAGGCGAATCTGGTCTCTCAGGCGGGGAGTGAGGCGGCATTGATGACCTTGATGAAAGTCGGCGACTCGGCCGAGCTGGACAAGCTGATCAACTGGACCAAAGGGTTGGATGTGGACGATGAGGACTTTGATACCTCGACCACCCTCCGTAGCCACATCATGGGGGATCCGCTTCATTCCCGTCCGCTGGTACTGAACTACGGGCCCCAGTCAGGCAACATGGCGGATGCGCCAGATTTGCGGATCCTGTTTGGCACGAATGCCGGTTTCTTGCACATGTTCAAGGATATGGGCAACACCATAGACGAGAGCTGGGCCACAATTCCCTATGAGTTTCTGGCCAATCAACAGGCGCTGCGGGTCAATGCCGAGTCAGCTGAGCATCTCTATGGTGTCGACTCTTCACCCGTTGCCCTCATCAAGGATGCCAATCGAAACGGGGTGTTGAAGTCTTCCGAAAACGACTTTGTCTGGGTATTTACCGGGCTGAGGAGTGGTGGCAAGGCTTATTACGCCTTCGATCTGTCTAGTCCCAATACCCCGACCCTGAAATGGCGACTGAACGCCCAGAGCACGGGTTTTGGTGAGTTGGGATTGACCTGGTCGGTCCCCGAGGTGGCTTTTGTCCCCGGAGTGACCGAGCCGGTTCTTATCTTTACGGGGGGGTATGACACCAACAAGAGTGCTCAGGGGTTGGGAACCAATGACAGCATGGGGAGAGGGATCTATATCGTCAATGCTGCAACAGGAGCACTGATCTTCAGTGCAACACCAGCTAACACCCCTGCGACGGATCATTTACAAGTAAGTGGTATGACAGACAGCATGCCTGGCTCGGTGGCGACCCTGGATAGTGACGGGGATGACAAGGTTGATCGCATCTATGTGGGGGATACCGGTGGCAACATCTGGCGGATGGACCTGCCCTCTGCCACCAAGTCGGATTGGCGGGTCTTCAAGTTTGCCAGTCTGGGGTCGGACGTGACGCTGGCAGACGATCGCCGTTTCTTCACCCAGCCCATAGTGGTGAGGACCATCAACAAGCAGGTGACGGCAACGACTTCCGGGGGCAATACGACCTACTCCTATCAAGACCGCCCCTTCGATGCCGTGTTGATCGGTAGCGGTGATCGCAATCGCCCCTCGTCCGAATCGAGCGTCCGCAACGGTTATTTCATGCTGCGTGACTATGACGTCACGCCGCGCACTGCTACGTCACCGGCCAGAACCCCCATTCAGGTCTCCGATCTTTATGATGTCACCAATGATCCGCTCTCGGCCCAGACGACCACTGCCGGAACGTTGGCGGTCAAGGCGGGGATCTCCAGTGCGAAGGGGTGGGCCAACTGGTTGAACGAAGAGGGGGAGAAATCATTGGGGACCGGGGTGGTCTTGCAGGGCAAGCTCTATTTCACCTCTTTCCTGCCCCAGGTGCAGTCATTCCAGCAGTGCACCATCCAGTCCATTGGTGCGGCGCGTCAATACATGGTGGATATGCACTACGGCAGCTCGTTCCGCTACGTCGTGGATCTGGATGGCAATGAGACTCCCGAACGCTATGTCGAGGTGCAAAACAAGGTGGCGGATGATCTGGTGGTCCATGCCGGGGATGATGCCAAGATCCGTATTCTGGGGGGCGGCACAGGGGAAGAGGTCATCCTCAAAGACGAAGGCAATGGTGAGCCTGAGCGTTGCACCGGCAGTGGGGAGTGTGCCCAGGGGGCGGAAGAGGCTGAGATGGATATGTCGCCCAAGAAGATTTACCTGTACGAGGGAGAGGCACAATGAAGTCGCTTAAAAGAGTGATGCTGGCTTTCGTTACTCTGCTGTCAGGAGTTGCGCTGGCGGATGACATGAAGTGCTATGTCGAATTGACCAACGGGCAGAGAGTCGTACTGCACGGAACCGTCAATGACAACAGCCAGCAGGCCGTACAGGAGAAATTCCAGCAGAGGGGTTACGAGGTCAACGGTGCCGTGGTCCCTGTGCTTAAACTGCTGGAGTGTCGTCCTGCGGGAGACAAGTTCCAGTCAAAAGAGGGGATGCGGCAAGATGCTAGCCAACTGCGATAGCAGGCCATACGCATCAGGGGCAAATGATATTGGCCTGGGTTGACTGAGTGGTGCGCCCGGAAGGGGCGATGACCAGATCGACCCGGGCATTGCCTGGGCTGCAGAGATTAAGGGTGGTATTGGTAACAAGGCTGGTTCCATCTGGGATAAATACAGTGGCGCGCTTGGTGGCCTCTGAGCTTTGGTTCGTCGCACTAAAGTTTGTAGGAAAAATATGGCTTCTTGCTAGGAGCTGCTCACCGTTATTCAAAATGCGGTTGCCGTTGCTATCGACGAACACTAGCATTTGGGTCGGGCTGGCGGTGACGCAGCTATCGCTGGCGTTGGCCAGGCAGGCAGTGACGGTTTGCTGATTGTCGACGGCCTGACCGCGAGCGAAGCGCAGATACTTAAGCAGGGTGCGCGATTCAAATTGCAGCGTATTCTCGTTGAGCAGGCTCGACATGGCGGGCGCCCCAATACCGAGCAAGATGACCCCTAGGCTGACGGCGATCATCAGTTCAAGTAGCGTGAATCCTTTCACATCCTTGATCATGGCAAATCTCTCCTTCGATTAGTTACATCTTATCTGCTGGTGGCCAGAACTCCAGCGCAAAGCCCAAGGGTTGGGCTGGCACAGCCAGCGCCTTTTCTTTATCATTCCCCATCATTTTCGAATTCAAGATGCATCGCCATGGCAAAAGCCCTCTCTCTGATGCTTGCCCAGTTAAATCTGACGGTAGGCGCCATCGAAGACAACTGTGACAAGGTGCTGGCCGCGGCCGCCGAGGCGGACGCCCAGGGGGCCGATCTGCTGGTCTGCTCCGAGTTGGCGCTGACCGGTTATCCGCCGGAGGACTTGCTGCTGCGTGCCGATCTGATGCTCCGGGTCGAGGTCGCACTGGCCCGCATCTCTGCCTGGGCTGGCCAGTGCGCGATCCTGGTCGGTCACCCCTGGCGTGAAGAGGGCGCGCTCTACAACGCGGCGTCTCTCTTCGAGCAGGGCAGGCTGGTGGCTCGCTATTTCAAGCAGGATCTGCCGAACTACGGCGTGTTTGACGAGAAGCGCTACTTCACCGCAGGCAGTGAAACCTGCGTGGTCTCTTTCCGTGGTCATCAACTGGGGCTGCTGATCTGCGAGGACCTGTGGCAATCGGGTCCGGCCATGGCGGCCAAGGCTGCCGGTGCCGAGTTGTTGCTGACCATCAATGCCTCACCCTATGATCGTGAAAAACCCTGGATCCGCCATGAGTTGATGACGGAGCGCTGTGCCCAGACCGGTCTGCCACTGGTCTACCTCAATCAGGTGTGTGGTCAGGACGAGCTTATCTTTGACGGTTGCTCCAAGGTGTTCAACGGCCAGGGCGAGCTGACCCACAAGCTGGCACCGTTTGCCGAAGAACTGGCAGTGGTGCGCTTCGAGCAGAACCAGCCGGTGAAGGAGAAGGAGCCTGCGGCGTCCCTCCCGCCATTGGCGGAGATCTATCAGGCGCTGGTGCTGGCGGTGCGCGACTACATCACCAAGAACGGCTTCCAGGGCGCCGTGCTGGGTCTCTCCGGTGGAATTGACTCCGCCTTGACCCTGGCCATTGCGGCCGATGCCATCGGAGCCGACAAGGTGCAGGCGGTGATGATGCCGTTCCGCTACACCGCCCAGATGAGCGTGGAGGATGCCAAGGAGCAGGCCGAGCGGATGGGGGTGGAGTTTGACATCATCTCCATCGAACCCATGTTCGAAGGCTTCATGACCCAGCTGGCGCCGCTGTTTGCCGGTACCGCCCGGGATACCACGGAAGAGAACCTGCAGGCGCGCTGTCGCGGTGTGCTGCTGATGGCGCTCTCCAACAAGCGTCGCCGCATCGTGCTGACCACGGGCAACAAGAGCGAGATGTCCGTTGGCTATGCCACCCTGTACGGTGACATGGCGGGCGGTTTCGACGTGCTCAAGGATGTGCCCAAGACGCTCGTCTTCAAACTGTGCGAATATCGCAATACCCTCGATTATGTGATCCCGCAGCGGGTCATCGATCGTCCGCCTTCGGCAGAGCTGGCACCGGATCAGGTGGATCAGGACAGCCTGCCCCCCTACGACATCCTGGATGCCATTCTCAAGCGCTATGTGGAGGAGGATGCCTCGGTCGCAGAGCTGGTGGCGGAGGGCTTCGAAGAGGCGGTGGTTCGCAAGGTGATCCGGCTGGTGGATCTCAACGAATACAAGCGCCGTCAGGCGGCCGTCGGGCCCCGCATCACGGCCCGCAACTTTGGTAAGGATCGCCGTTACCCCATCACGTCCGGGTTTGGCAAACAGAACTGGTAAGGAGTCACCATGAAGAAGATTGAAGCCATCATCAAACCGTTCAAGCTGGACGATGTACGCGAGGCCCTGGCCGAGATCGGCATCAACGGCATGACGGTGTCCGAGGTCAAGGGATTCGGCCGCCAGAAGGGTCACACCGAGCTCTATCGTGGTGCCGAGTACATGGTGGATTTCCTGCCCAAGGTCAAGCTGGAGCTGGTGGTGCAGGACGAGGATCTCGATGCCTGCCTGGAGGCCATCCAGAACACGGCGCGTACCGGCAAGATTGGCGATGGCAAGATCTTCGTCTGCGAAGTTGAACGTGTTATCCGCATTCGTACTGGTGAAGAGAACGAAGACGCTATTTGATGTTGGATTTGCCTCGAAAGTTTGACATGCGAACAGCGGCTCTGCCGTTGATGGGAAAGCGCTTCGTGGTGGTGCTGGGTCTGCTGATGGGATTGACCGCCTGCAGCACCACGCCGCCAGCCCAGCCGGAGAACCTGTGCCAGATCTTTCGGGAGAAACCGGACTGGCACAAGGCGGCGCTCAAGATGACCGAGCGCTGGGGAACGCCGGTGCACGTGGTGATGGCCATGATGTATCAGGAGTCCTCCTTCGTGCACGATGCCCAGCCACCGATGCAGTATTTCCTCTTCATCCCGACCGGCCGTGCCAGCTCCGCCTATGGCTATGCCCAGGTGAAGGATGATACCTGGGACGACTACAAGCGGGAAACCGGCAACGGCTGGAGCGATCGGGATGATTTCGCCGACGCCATCGATTTCATGGGCTGGTACACTAACAAGGCCCAGCGGCTGAACGGCACCTCCAAGTGGGATGCCTACGGCCAGTACCTCAATTATCACGAAGGCTGGGGCGGCTACCGGCGTGGCAGCTACCGAGCCAAGGGGTGGCTGATGAAGGTCTCCCGCAAGGTAGAGGCCCGTGCCCAGCGCTATGGTGCCCAGTATCGACAATGCAAGGATCAGCTTCCCAGCGGGGGCTGGTTCTCGTAACCACATCAGGAGTCAGAAATGCCGTTATTGGACAGTTTTACCGTCGACCATACCCGCATGGAGGCCCCGGCAGTACGGGTCGCCAAGACCATGCAGACCCCGAACAAAGACACCATCACCGTGTTCGACCTGCGCTTCTGCGTACCGAACCAGGAGATCCTCTCCGAGCGTGGCATCCACACCCTCGAGCACCTGTTTGCGGGTTTCATGCGGGATCACCTCAATGGCAACGGCGTCGAGATCATCGACATCTCCCCCATGGGTTGCCGTACCGGTTTCTACATGAGCCTGATCGGTGCACCGGATGAAGCCCGTGTGGGTGCCGCCTGGAAGGCCGCCATGAGCGACGTGCTGACCGTGCAGGAGCAGGGCAAGATCCCCGAGCTGAACGAATACCAGTGCGGTACCTATGCCATGCACTCCCTGGAGGAGGCGCATGCCATCGCCCGTCAGGTGCTGGAGCGTGGCATCGGCGTCAACCGCAACGACGAACTGGCTCTGCCGGAAGAGAAGCTCAAGAGCCTCTGAGGTCGAGTGGGTTTGTGGAATGAAGAAGGCCGGTCATCTTGACCGGCCTTCTTGTTATGAGGCATCAGGTGGGGAGCGGCATCACCCGGTTGCGGCCGAGCGCCTTGGCCTTGTAGAGCAGCTTGTCGGTGCGTTCGATCAGGGCGTCTGCGCTCTCCTGGCCGCTGTGCTCACCGACGCCGAAGGAGGCGGTGATGTGATCGATACGCCGGCCGGACTTTCTATCCAGAATGGACATCTTCTCGATGGCCCGACGCAGGCTTTCCGCCATCTGGCGGGTCAGCGCCAGGGAGCGGCGGGGGGCCAGCAGGGCAAACTCCTCCCCTCCGAGCCGATAGGCGGTGATCCCCTCCTTGCTCACCTCCCGCAGTCGCTTGCCGAAGATGCGCAGCACCTGATCCCCCAGCAGGTGGCCATACTCGTCGTTGAAGTTCTTGAAGCGATCGATGTCGACCATGATCAACGAGAAGGGCTGACGGCTGCGGATCAGGCTGTCCACCTCCAGATCGAAGGCGCGCCGGTTGAGCAGGCTGGTGAGGGCATCTTCGGTAGCCAGCTTGCGGGTCTCGCTCAGCGCCTCCTTTAACTCCTTGATCTCCTTCTCGGCGCTGCTGAGCTGATTGCGAAAATGCAGGGTGGAGAGGCGCACGTCCCTGGACTCGCGTACCAGCTCCCGCAGTATGGACATGGTGTCATCCAGGCTGAGCCCGTCGTCGTCGATGAGGCTGAGCTTGTCAAAACTCTTGTCGAGCATGGCCTGGAACTGACCGGTATCGACCAGGGCATCCTGCATGGAGTGGCTGAGCTCGTTGGCCATGGCGGCCAGGTTGAGCTTCATGGTCTCCATCTGTTGTTCATCCTGGTTGGCCAGATGCTGGTGATAGAGGCGCTCACAGGTGGTGAGGGAGAAGGTGCCCTGCTGCTTGATCGCCTGATCGACGGCACTGTTGAGCTCGGGCATGTCCCCTGAGACGTAGTTGTACCAGAGATGGTAATTGTTCGGGGTGGTGGGGATTTGATACTTGATCATCAGGGGGACCGCCTGTTTCAAATAGGCGGCGGATTGGGCAAACGAGTCCTTGCTCATGAATTCCGAGTCTCACATACCTGCAAACTGCGGTCAGTATGACAGAGAGATTGGCCAAAAGGCAGTCGATGGATGCCATTAGCTCCCCCCTTCGATATAATGTCTGCGTTATTCCTTATTCAAAGGCCTGCTTATGTCTCAAAAAGATCCTTTCCTCCAACGCGAGGCCGAAAAATACGAAAACCCCATCGCCAGCCGCGAGATGCTGCTGGAGCTCATCAAGGGTCATGAGAAACCCATGTCCCGTGAAGAGCTGGCCAAGGTCCTCAAGCTGACCGAGGAAGAGCCGTTGGAAGCCTTGCGCCGTCGTCTGCGCGCCATGGAGCGTGACGGACAGCTGGTCTTCACTCGCAACCAATGTTACGCCCTGCCGGATCGTCTGAATCTGGTGAAAGGCTATGTGCTCGGCCACAAAGACGGTTTCGGTTTTCTGCGTCCCGAAGGCGGCGGAGCGGATCTCTTCCTGAACAACCGCGAGATGCAGCGTCTGATGCACGGCGACTATGCCCTGGTGCAGCCGACCGAGATCGATCGCAAAGGCCGCCAGGAGGCGCGTCTGGTGCGTCTGCTCAAGTCCCGCGAGGCGGACATCGTCGGTCGTTACTTCGTCGAGAACGGCGTGGGCTTCGTGGTGCCGGATGACAGCCGGATCGGCCAGGACATCATCATCCCGGAAGGGGAGAACAAGGGGGCCCGTCAGAGCCAGGTGGTGGTCGTGCGCATCAACCAGCGTGCCAGCGCCCGCTTCAACGCGGTCGGCACCGTGCTGGAAGTGCTGGGGGAGAACATGGCTCCCGGCATGGAAATCGAGATAGCCCTGCGCACCCACGGCATTCCCCATACCTGGCCGGAAGAGGTGACCAAGGAGATCGCGGGCCTGGGCGAACAGGTGCCGGAGAAGGCCAAAGAGGGTCGCATCGACCTGCGTGCCCTGCCGCTCATCACCATCGACGGGGAAGATGCCCGTGACTTCGATGATGCGGTCTTCTGTGAAGCCAAGCGCGGTGGCGGCTGGCGTCTGTGGGTGGCCATCGCCGACGTGTCTGCCTATGTGCGTCCCGGTACGGCGCTGGATGCCGAGGCCTATCAGCGCGGTAACTCCGTCTACTTCCCGGAATTCGTGGTGCCCATGCTGCCGGAGGTGCTCTCCAACGGCCTCTGCTCCCTGAACCCGCAGGTCGACCGCCTGTGCATGGTGTGCGAGATGACCATCTCCGCCGCCGGCCGCATGTCCGGTTACAAGTTCTACGAAGCGGTGATGAACTCCCACGCCCGCATGACCTACACCAAGGTGGCGGGGATCCTGGATGGCGAGCCCAAGCTGCGTCAGCAGTATGAGCCGCTGATCGGCCACATCGAGGAGCTCAACAACCTCTACAAGGCCCTCAAGCACGCTCGTCACCAACGCGGCGCCGTGGAGTTCGAGAGCGAAGAGACCCGCTTCATCTTCAACGCCCAGCGCAAGATCGACCGTATCGTGCCGCTGGTGCGCAACGACGCCCACAAGATCATCGAAGAGTGCATGATCCAGGCGAACGTGGCGGCCGCCCGCTACATCGAGAAGAACGAGGCCGCCGCCCTGTTCCGTACCCACGATCGTCCGGGTGAAGAGCGCCTGACCGGCTTCCGCGACTTCCTGGCCGAACTGGGCCTGGAGCTCAAGGGGGGTCTCGAGCCCGAGCCGAAGGACTTCGCCGAGCTGGCCGCCAAGTTTGAAGGGCGTCCGGATGCGGAGCTGCTCTCCACCATGTTGCTGCGCTCCATGCGCCAGGCGGTCTATCAGGCCGACAACATCGGTCACTTCGGTCTGGCCCTGAAGTCTTACGCCCACTTCACCTCGCCGATCCGCCGCTATCCGGATCTCATCCTGCACCGCGCTATCAAATACCAGACTGCCAAAGAGCAGCAGGGGAATCTGCGTCACAAGTGGACCCCGAGTGGTGGTTATCACTACCAGCTGGATGAAGTCGATCCCATGGGCGAGCACTGCTCCATGACCGAGCGCCGTGCCGACGACGCCACCCGCGACGTGGCCGACTGGCTCAAGTGCGAGTACATGCTGGATCACGTGGGTGACGAGTTCGACGGCGTCATCGCCAGCGTCACCGGCTTCGGCTTCTTCGTGCGTCTGGCCGAGATCCACATCGACGGTCTGGTGCACGTCAGCACCCTCACCAACGACTACTACCAGTTCGACCCCCTGCACCAGCAGCTGATCGGCGAGAACTTCCGCCGCCGCTACCGTCTGGGTGACAAGGTGCGCGTCAAGGTGATGGGCGTGAATCTGGACGATCGCAAGATCGACTTCGTGATGGTGGAAGAGCCCCTCCAGGCCACCGGCAAGAACGCCAAGGAGATGGCGCGCAAGCAGGCCGAGATCAAGAAGGAGAAGGCCAAGAGCGCCCAGCGTCACGAGAAACGCAAGGAGAGCAAGGATGGCGTCAAGGCCGACAAGGGCGGCCGTGCCAAACCCAGCAACAGACGACCGGGCAAGAAGGCCCGCGACAAGGCCAAGAGCACTAAATGAGTACTGAACTGATCTACGGCATTCACGCTGTCTCCGCGCTGCTCGAGCGCACCCCGGAGCGTTTCATCGAGGTATGGGCCCTCAAGGGCCGCGATGACGACCGGCTGCAACCCTTGCTGGACGAGCTGGAATCCCTCGGCCTCAAGGTGCAGAGCGTGAACCGCAAGACGCTCGACGACAAGGCCGAGGGCAACAATCACCAGGGCATCATGGCCAAGGTGATCGAGGCCCCCAAGCTGGCGGAGCACGATCTGGCCAGCCTGCTGGACGGCCTGGCCGAGCAAAAGGCCCAGCCCTTCCTGCTGGTGCTGGACGGGGTGACCGATCCGCACAACCTCGGCGCCTGCCTGCGTAGCGCCGATGCGGCCGGGGTCCATGCGGTCATCGTGCCGCGGGACAAGGCCACCGGTCTGACCTCTGTAGTGCGCAAGGTCGCCTGTGGCGCCGCCGAGGTGGTGCCGCTTATCCAGGTCACCAACCTGGCCCGCAGCCTGCGCGAGTTGCAGGAGCGCGGTGTCTGGATCGTCGGCACCGCCGGCGAGGCGGATCACGATGTGTTCCAGGCCAAGCTTACCGGCCCCATGGCGCTGGTGATGGGCGCTGAGGGCAAGGGGATGCGTCGCCTGACCCGTGAGCACTGTGATGAACTGGTGAGCATCCCCATGGCGGGGGCCGTCTCTAGCCTGAATGTCTCGGTGGCGACCGGCGTCTGCCTGTTCGAAGCCGTGCGTCAGCGTCGCGGCTGAGTTGGTCGGGATGGACAGACCCCTGTTCAATCTGGATAGGGACATGAATGAGCAGGAGGCCGAGCGCCTCCTCTCTTTTGCCCGCCCGGTGAGGCTCTCACCCCGCGATTGCCTCTGGCAGGCGGGAGCGCGCCCGGATCTGCTGGTCAGGGTGGAGCAGGGATTGCTGCGGGCCAGGGTGGTGCTGGCGGACGGGCGCGAGTACATCAAGGAGTTCTACTGGGAGGGGGATGAGTTCATCGACTTCCACCATCTGCTCTCGGGTGAACCCGCCCGCTACAGCGTGGAGGCGCTGGAGCCCTGTCGCTTGCAGCTGTTCGCGCTGTCAGACCTGCGCACGTTCGCCTGCTGGCCTGCCTGGTATCATCACTTGCTGGCGGTGCAGTTGAGGATCAAGGAGGAAAAGGAGTTGCTGCTGCTGACCGAGAGCCCCCAGGCTCGTTATCAGCACTTCCTGCAGAGCTTCCCCGCGCTGGATGCCAGGGTGCCGGATCATCAGGTAGCCGCCTATCTCGGGATCACCCCCATCAGCCTCAGCCGTATTCGCAAGCGGCTCAAGCATCTTAACCAAGGTTAATGCCGACCCTGTATCTGCAAGAGTATGCTGACGAGCCGGATCGGTAAGGAGTATGTGATGAACTGGAGCCTCAAACCCTGGTGTGAACTCACCACGGACGAGTTGTATGACCTGCTTGCCCTGCGCGCCGAGGTGTTCGTGGTGGAGCAGACTTGTCCCTTCCAGGACTTGGACGGGGTGGATCGCCGGGACGGCGTGCTGCATCTGCTGGGATATGACGGTGAGCATCTGGCGGCCTATGCCCGCATCATGGCCCCCGGCATCGGGGACGAGCAGGGCGCGGCCATCGGCCGGGTGGTCACGTCGCCGCGCTCCCGCGGGGATGGCTTGGGCCACCGCCTGCTGACGGAGGCCGTCAGGGGCTGCGAGGGTCTCTGGCCTGCGCACTCCATCTGGCTTGGTGCCCAGGCCCATCTGCAGGGGTTCTATGGCCGTCACGGCTTCGTGGCGGAAGGGGAAGGTTATCTCGAGGATGACATCCCCCATATGGGAATGCGCAAGGCCCTCTGAGGTTGTTGGTGGGAGTCAAAAGCGTAATCATGCGATGGCTCCCACATTGCCATGGAATAAAGGGCTATGATCCCCGGCCCCGATAGCATGGAATTCTGCTGTGACCCCCACCATCTTCGCGGCCATCTTGCTGGCCGCCCTGCTGCATGCACTCTGGAACGCTCTGGCCAAACGCCAGGCCGCGGGCCGGGTCAGCGTGCTGCTGGTCTCCCTCTGTTCCGGGCTGTTCTGCCTGCCCTTGCTGCCCCTGGTTGGGTGGCCGGCCCCCGCCGAGTATCCCTGGCTGGCACTCTCCATCCTGCTGCACTGCGGCTATTGCCTGTTTCTTGGCCGAGCCTATCGGTTGGGGGAATTTGGCCAGGTCTATCCGCTGGCGCGCGGCAGTGCGCCCCTGCTGACCCTGCTGCTGGGTATTCTGCTGCTGGGGGAGTGGCCCGGGCTGCCGGCGGTGATGGGGGCATTGGTGCTGGTGAGTGGCGTGCTGTTGATGGCCTGGCGCGGTGGCATCAGGCTGGCGCCGACGGCGCTCACCGCCGTGTTGGTGACGGCGCTCTTCACCGCCTCTTATACCCTGTCCGATGGCATGGGGGCCCGCTCGGCCGGCGCGCCGGTGCGCTATACCCTCTGGCTGTTCACTCTGACGGCGCTGGTGATGCCGCTGCTGATGCGTTGGCAGAGCCGCACCTCTCTGCGTAGCCTGGGCCGGGCGGACTGGTCCGCGGGGGCGATCGGCGGGGCTCTGTCGCTGCTTGCCTACGGCATCGTCATCTGGGCCATGACCCAGGCCCCCATCGGATTGGTGGCGGCCCTGCGCGAGAGCAGCGTGCTGTTTGCCATGCTGCTCTCCTGGCTCTGGCTGGGGGAGCGATTGGGCAGGGTCAGGCTGGTGGCTGCTCTGGTGATCCTCGGCGGCATCCTGCTGATCCGCCTCGCCTGAACCACCTCCTGGCCTGCCACCGCCGTTTAAGGGGAGACCCGGCTTTGCAGGGTGAAGCCTTCCTCACGGGGATTTAGCTGCACGCTGACGATGCCAAGCTCCGCCAGGCTGCCGACGTGGGTGCCACCACAGGGGATGGTGACCTCCCTGCCTTCCAGCACACAGTGCCAGTAGCGAGAGTCGATGATGGCCTCGCCAGCCCGTGAACGGCGGATCTCGCCGCCACTCGCCAGCCACTCGGCCAGTTGTGCGTTCACCTGCTGCTCTATGCGGGGCAGTTCAGCCAGCAGCGCCTCGCTGTTGACCCCCTTCTTGCGCAGGCTCTTGCCGATGCGGTATTGCTCCCGGGAGCCTCGCGACTCGACCCGGGAGGACTGGATGGCGAGGCGGTCGAAATCCGGTTGCTCCAGCGCATCCCGCTCGCTCACCTCCTTGCGCCAATAAGGCATCAGCACCCGGTTCAGGGCCAGGGCCACCAGGTGACAGCCGCTGTGGCCCAGACTCAGGGCATGGCGAGCCTCTGCATCGACCTTCAGCTCGACCTCACCGCCGATGGGAAGCGCATGTTGGCCCGCCAGCGGGTGCACCACCACGAAGGCCCAGCCCTCTGCGCCCCGCTTGACCGGGATGGCCTGATCGACGAAGAGTTCTCCTTCCGGGCTGATGGCGCCCATGCGGCAGGGACCCACGACGGCGCGACCGCCTTCCCAGCTGACGGTGCCGACGTCTCCCGGTTGATCGGGCCAGAGGTGGCTCTGGGGATGGAAAGGGGTGAGTTCGGTCACCAGCAGGGTCGGCTCGCCCACCTGGCAATGGACGATTCTGGCCTGCTCGAAATGATGGCCCAGCACGAAGCTGGCGCGGCTATGTTCCATGGATGGCTCCCGCCCGTTGCAAATACAGAGGGGCAGCATACGCCAAAGTGCGGGTGGGCTCATTAACCCGGGTTAATGAGCCCGCCTTGCACTGACGGAATAAATCAGATCATGGAGACCAGCAGATAGGCGTTGAGGCCGATCACCAGGGCGACGATGAGACGGCCCAGCGCCTGGGTGACCGGATGGTTGCGATGCTGGCCCATCAGGGCGCGATCCCCGGTCAGGATCAGCAGGGGGATGAGGGCCAGGGCGATCCCGAAGCTCAGGATCACCTGGCTCAGCACCAGGATCTCCGTGGTGTTGAGCCCCATGGCGATCACCACGAAGGCGGGAGCCATGGTGATAAGCCGGCGCAGCCAGAGCGGGATGCTGAAACGCACGAAGCCCTGCATCACCACCTGACCGGCGAGGGTCCCCACCACGGTGGAGGAGATGCCGGATGCCACCAGAGAGAGGCCGAACAGGGTCGCCGCGGCGGGGCCGAGCAGCGGCGTCAGCGTCTGGTAGGCCGTCTCCAGCTCGGCGACCTGCTGGTTGCCGGTGCCGTGGAAGGCCGCCGCCGCCATGGCCATCATGGCCAGGTTGACGAAGCCGGCGATGGTCATGGCGATGGCCACATCCACCTTGGTAGTGTGCAGGCGCTGGCTGATGGTGCCCTGATCCTGGGTGTGCTGGGTCAGCGCCGAGTGCAGATAGATGACGTGGGGCATCACGGTCGCCCCCAGCACGCCGGCGGCCAGGTAGATGGCATCACTGTTGGGCAGGCCGGGGAAGAGGGCGCCCTCCAGCAGGCTGGGCAGATGAGGGCGGGAGAACACCAGCTCGACGATATAGGCGGCGGCCACAAACAGCAGCAGACCACCCACGGCGAACTCCAGTGGCTTCTGGCCACGGCTCTGGAGCATGAGGATGCCCCAGGTGACCACGGCGGTGATGCAGGCCCCTTCCAGCAGGGTGACCCCGAGCAGCAGCTTGAAGCCCACGGCGGCGCCGATGAACTCGGCGAGGTCCGTGGCCATGGCGATGATCTCCGCCTGTACCCAGTAGGCCCAGACGGCGGGTTTTGGCAGCTTGTCGCGGATGTGCTCCGCCAGGTTCTTGCCGGTGACGATGCCGAGCTTGGCGGAGAGGGTCTGCACCAGCATGGCCATCAGGTTGGCCCAGACCACCACCCATAGCAGTTGATAGCCGAAGGTGGAGCCCGCCTGGATATTGGTGGCAAAGTTGCCCGGATCTATGTAGCCGATGGCGGCGATGAAGGCTGGCCCCAGCAGGGTCAGCTTGAATTTGCGGGCCGGGATGGCCGTGCTCAGCGCGGGTTGCATATCACACCCTCCAGAAAGTCCTGAGGATAGTATGGATCTAAATGATAATTGTTATCAATTGAAGTTTTGCATCAGATCCATCGATAAAAACAAATGTTGACGCCGGTTGCAGTGGGAGAGGCGATTTCGTACAATACGCCGCCCTAGAAAGCAGCGTCAAAACACCACTATGTTCCTTGCCTCCGAGGTCTGGCTGCACCTGGGCAGAGGCTGAATTAATCCGTAAGGAGCTAAAATGCGTCATTACGAAATCGTCTTCATGGTTCACCCGGACCAGAGCGAGCAAGTACCTGGCATGATCGAGCGTTACACCGGCGCCATCACCACCTCCGGTGGTACCATTCATCGCCTGGAAGATTGGGGCCGCCGTCAACTGGCTTACCCGATCGACAAGCTGCACAAGGCTCACTATGTTCTGATGAACGTAGAAGCCGAGCAGGCCGTTATCGATGAGCTGGAAACCAACTTCCGCTTCAACGATGCCGTTATCCGCAACATGATCATGCGCACCAAGCACGCCGTGACTGAAGTTTCTCCGATGGCCAAGGCCAAGGAAGAGCGCTTCACCCGTCGTGACGACGAGCGCCGCGAAGATGCTGTTGAAGCGTCTTCCGAAGAGTAATTCTTAAGATCATTCCATAGAGGATAAAGGCCATGGCACGTTATTTCCGTCGTCGTAAGTTCTGCCGCTTCACCGCCGAGAACGTTACCGAGATCGACTACAAAGATATCGTTACTCTGAAAAACTACGTCACTGAATCTGGCAAGATCGTACCGAGCCGTATCACCGGTACCCGCGCCAAGTATCAGCGTCAGCTGGCACGCGCCATCAAGCGTGCTCGTTACCTGGCTCTGCTGCCGTACACCGATCTGCACAACAAGTAAGAATCGGTCCGGCGCTTACGCCTAACTCAACTTTCATAGAGGAAAGGTAATGCAAGTTATCCTGCTCGATAAGATCGCCAAACTGGGCGGTCTGGGTGACCAAGTTTCCGTTAAAGCTGGTTATGCCCGTAACTACCTGATCCCGCAAGGCAAAGCCGTTATGGCTACCAAGGCCAACATCGAGACCTTCGATGCTCGCCGTGCTGAACTGGAAGCCAAGCTGGCTGCCGGTAAAGCTGCCGCTGAAGAGCGCGCTGCCAAGCTGGGTGAACTGGCTGCCGTTGTCATCGCCTCCAAGTCTGGCGACGAAGGCAAGCTGTTCGGTTCCATCGGTACCCGTGACGTGGCTGAAGCCATCACTGCTGCCGGCGTAGCCGTTGCCAAGAGCGAAGTCCGCATGGGCAACGTTCTGCGTAACACCGGTGAGTACGAAGTTGTTGTTCAGCTGCACGCTGACGTCAAGGCAACCGTACAAATCCAGGTTGTTGCTCTGTAATAGCGTCTCGCTTTGCAGAAAAAACCCGCGCAACTGCGCGGGTTTTTTTATTTTTGAATCCGGCGGGGATCACGGGGTAGAGTGGGGCTCTGTTCCTCTGACGGAGATCCCTATGGCAGCCTGGGTCGAAGGCCGGGTCATCGAGCGCATCGAATGGACACCCACCCTGTTCTCCCTGCGTGTGGCGGCAGAGCTTGCCCCCTACAAGGCGGGTCAATTCACCAAGCTGGCCCTGCAACGGGGCGAGCAACGGGTCCAGCGGGCCTACTCTTTCGTCAATCCTCCCACCACGCCCTACCACGAATTCTATCTGGTGACGATCCCGGACGGGGAGCTGACGCCCTCCCTCGGCGCCCTCCAGCCCGGTGACAGCCTGTTGGTGCAATCCCAGGCCACCGGTTTCCTGACCCTGGACGAGCTTCCCGCCGGGCGAGATCTCTGGCTGCTCTCCACCGGCACGGCCATCGGCCCCTTCCTCGCCATGCTGGCGGAGGGCGAGGTCTTCCGGCGGTTCGAGAACCTGGTGCTGGTGCACGGAGTGCGCAAGGGGGAGGAGCTCACCTATCAGGCCCTCATCACCAGCTTGGTCGAGCAGTACGGCCCCCGATTCCGCTATGTCCCCTTCGTCAGCCGCGAGGCGTGGCCGGGGGCCATGGCAGGGCGGATCCCGGCGGCCATCGATGAGGGCAGTCTGCAGGAGCGGGTGGGGTTGGCGTTTTCCGCCGAGCACAGTCAGGTGATGATCTGCGGCAATCCCGCCATGGTGAAGGAGACCCAGCAATCCTTGCTGGCACTGGGGTTGGCCAAAAACCTGAGACGAGCGCCGGGCAATATCAGCATGGAGAATTACTGGTAGGGATGGGCAGTGTTATGCGCTATTCGTTGATGGTTTCGTGATCCACTCCAGCTGACAACTCTTTCCTTTGCGGTGCGTTGTGCTGCTCGGTGTCGCTCTGGCGTGAGTCTTGCGAAGGGCGCTCCCGATTGGCTGCATTGTCGTGGGCCGGGGGCGCCGCGAAGGCCGCGCCGCTGTTGAGCAGCCTGGAGAGCAGATGGGAAACGGAGTTGCGCATGATGACCTCTCTGGTAGCAGGGGCCTCAGTGTAGGGGGGGCAACCTGAACCAAAGCGGAACAACGTCTGTCGGTGACTTCCGGCAACTTGGTGCAGAAATGGTGGTTAAATGCCTTGAACGCGTCGGCTTCTTGGGTGGCGTCAGAAACGTTGAAGCAATTCAACGGGTTGGCCGAACCGTCTGGGAGGCAGCCTGCTCGGTACGCCCCCGGTCTGCATGAGTTGTGCAGGCTATTCGGAGCAAAGAATGGGAGGCGATGGCCTCCCAGCTGCACTCTGGACGAGCGGCAGGCCGATTGGCGGGAGGGAGGGACTCGCCATGATCAGGGGGACAGATGAAAGGGCGCCGTGTATCCGCGCGTCCCTTGATCATGACGGCATCCGGTGGCTGCCGGATCCCGTCTCCTGGGGACAAGGGGGTGGCTATTTGTCCAATTCGGTCGGGTTCTGCCCATCCGGATGCGGATATGGTGGAAATCCGGGGATCCGCCTTCATTCTGCCCGCTGGCTGACTATAATCGGCAGCCAACTTTTCCTCTGCTTCACATCTTTCGCTCATCATGACGACACAAGCTCCCGCCGCGCTGCGCTACCCCAAGGGGTGGTTCGCGCTCAGCACCGTTTACTCCTTTACCGGCCTGGCCATCCTGGCCTCCATTGTCTTCTCCCTGCTGCTGTTTCTCTCCATCGACGACAACCCCTTGATGAAGTGGCTGTTTGGCGGGCTGGCCATCATCTTCGAGCTGGGCAAGTTCTACGTCTGGTACGAGTACGGGGAGTGCAAGGCGCGCCGGGATCTCGGCGGCGCCTTCTGGTCGCTGCTGTTCTACAGCGTGCTGGCGGCCATCTCCATCGGTGGCAGCATCGGTGGCATCAACAGCGCCACCAACACCATCCTGAGCCAGCAGGCCCGCCACGAGCGGGAAATTGCCCGTTTCGACGAGCAGATCGCCAGCATAGAGCGGCAGATCCAGCTCAACGAAGAGGCGGCTCGCAAGTACATCGAGATGGCGCGGATCTCCAGCGGCGTCAACGGCCTGCAGCAGGCCAACACCAAGCTGAGGCTGAAGCAGGATGCGCTGCGCCAGGAGCGGGATGCCAAGCCCCTCAATGAACAATCTTCCATGCTGGGGCTGATGAGCAGCCTGGCAGACGGGGTGGGCATGAGCATCAGTCAGGTGCAGTTCCTGCTGGTCTGTTTCCTCTCCATCCTGCTCGATGCCTTCGGCGCCTACTTCGTCAGCCTGATCGGGGAGGAGAACCGCTTCCGCCGACTGTGGCAACGACAGCAGCAACCGCGGGAGGCGGAAGTGACCCCGGCCGTGCCTGTCGAGCCCCTGGTCGTCGCCAGACCGGCGCCGGAGCCCGCGCAGGTCGCCAGGGTGAGAAGCCTGCTGGAGAGCGGTGAGTCCAAATGCAGCAAGCGCAGGGTCGCCGAGGCACTGGCCATGCCGCTGGAGGAGGTGGACAGGGTGTTCCAGCATCTGCTGGCAGAAGGGGTGCTGGGGCAGGGCAGCAACCGTCACTATCACCTCAACGTGCAAGCGGGTTGAGCGAGCCACCGGGGGCAATGGCTACGGATGTCATTACCAGACGGGCAAAACAGGAGGCCACCTCAGGGTGGCCTCGTCGTTGCTGGAGGACGGGCTAGTGGGTCAGCACCATCATCAGGCTGAGGAAGGCGGCGAGCCCGCCACCCAGACCGATGATCCAGTAAAACCCCCTGGCCCCCTGTTTGAGCGGGATCCGGAAGTAGAGCAGGAAGGCCCACCAACCCAGAGCCAGCAACAGAGGGATAAGAAACATTCGAGCCATGTGGTCCTCGCTGTTATTCTGTGGATCCTTGATCAATCAACAGGATGGATTGTGCAATGACGCAGCTACAGATTACCGCATTCGGCGCCCCCTCGGTACTCAAGCTCAACCCTTCGCAGGACAGGATCCCCGCAGAGGGAGAGGTGCGGGTGCGCATCTGCTACGCCGGCGTCAATCCCATCGATGCCAAGACCCGGGCCGGGCTCGGCTGGGCGGCGGCCCAGAACAAGGACAACCTGCCCTGGACCCCGGGCTATGACATGGCCGGGGTGGTCGACAAAGTCGGCCCCGGGGTCACCTCCCTCAAGGAGGGGGAACCGGTGTGCGGCATGGTGGGCTTCCCGCTGGCGGCGGGCGCCTATGCCGAATCCATCGTGGTGAGCGAAAGCGAGCTGGTCAAACTCGATGGTGTCAGCCTCAAGCAGGGGGCGGCGCTGCCGCTGGCGGGCCTCACCGCCTGGCAGGGACTGTTCGAGCATGGCGATCTCAAGCGTGGTCAGCGGGTGCTGATCCTGGCCGGTGCCGGGGGGGTCGGCCATCTGGCGGTGCAGTTTGCCAGCGCCTATGGCGCCGAGGTGGTGGTGACCGCCAGCCAGGATAACCACGGCTTCCTGCACGGGATCGGCGCCGACTTCATGGTGGATTACCACGATGTCGACTGGGTTGCCCAGGTCGGCCAGGTGGATCTGGTGCTGGATCTGACGGGGGGCGAGAGTGGCAAGGCGGCCCTTGCCTGCGTCAAACCGGGTGGCCGGCTGGTGACGGTGCCGACCATCACGGCCCAGCTTATCAAGGATGCCGGTGCCGAGCTGGGGGTTGAGGTGAGCGGCATGCTGGTGCACCCCGACAACAAGCAGCTGGCCCAGATGCTTATCCTGCTACGTCAGGGAGATGTGCACATTACCCTGGCCGGCGAGTATACGCTGGCGGAGGGGGCGCTGGCCCATCAGGCCATCGAGGCGGGCCACACCCGTGGCAAGCTGGTGCTGCGCATGCCGGCCGCCGAGCAGTATCCGGCATAAGGGCGACGACGTGATGGAGACCCTGGAAACCGGGCTGGGCTGGCTGTTTCTGAGCGCCTTTACCTCCGCGACTCTGCTGCCCGGCAGCTCGGAAGTGCTGCTCGGGGTGATGGCCAACCAGGGTCAGTGGAGCATGGCCAGCCTGCTGTTCTGGGCCACCCTCGGCAATACGCTGGGGTCGATGACCACCTGGTGGCTCGGCTGGTTGGCCACCTTCAAAAAGAAACCGGAAGATTTTCAAGGCCGTGGGGAACAAAAGGCGCTCGGTTGGCTCAAACTCCATGGTCACTGGTGTCTGCTGCTTGCCTGGATGCCGGTGATAGGCGATGGTCTCTGCCTGCTGGCCGGTTGGCTGCGCCTCTCGTTCTGGCGCTCCCTCATTCTTATCGGGCTCGGCAAATTGTTTCGTTATGCCCTGGTGTTTCTGCTGGCCAAGCAGATCTTCTAGTCTTTTTCGTTCAGTCACGAGGTAACCGTGAAGCAACTCATCCCATTAAGCCTTCTCATGGGCTTTGCCCTGCCGGCGCTGGCCGCCCCGACCCTGGTGTCGGAGCAGGTCAAGCAGGAGGGCAAGCTCGGCATTCCCTATCAGATGTACAAGCTGGACAACGGCCTGACCGTGATCCTGGCACCGGACAAATCGGACCCCTTGGTGCACCTGGATGTCACCTATCACGTGGGATCGTCCCGCGAGACGGTGGGCAAGTCCGGGTTTGCGCACTTCTTCGAGCACATGATGTTCCAGGGCTCCAAGCACGTGGGTGATCAGGAGCACATGCGGATCATCAACGAGGCCGGTGGTGACATGAACGGCACCACCAACAAGGACAGAACCAACTACTACGAGACGGTGCCGGCCAACCAGCTGGAGAAGGTGCTCTGGCTGGAGGCGGATCGCATGGGCTTCCTGCTCGATGCGGTGAGCCAGAAGAAATTCGAGATCCAGCGTGCCACCGTCAAGAACGAGCGGGCCCAGCGCATCGACAACCAACCCTATGGCCTGGTGAGCGAGAAGGTGGGGGAGGCGCTCTATCCGCGCACCCATCCCTACTCCTGGCAGCCCATCGGTTATGTGGAAGATCTGGACAGGGTCGGGGTGGATGACCTCAAGCAGTTCTTCCTGCGCTGGTACGGGCCGAACAACGCGACCCTGACCCTGGGCGGGGACTTTGACAGCAAGCAGGCGCTGGCCTGGATTGAGCAGTACTTCGGATCCATTCCCCGCGGGCCCGATGTGGCCGAGCCGACCCCCAAGCCTGCAACCCTGCCCGAGACCCGCTACGTCACCTTGCAGGACAAGGTGCACCTGCCGCTGCTCTACATCAGCTATCCCACCGTGGCGCTTGGCGATCCCCAGGAGCCGGCGCTGGACATCTTTGCCGACGTGCTCGGCGGCTCTGCCAGCTCCATGCTTTATCAGTCCCTGGTCAAGACCGGCAAGGCCATCGAGGTGGGGGCCGGTCACTCCTGCGAGGAGCTGGCCTGTACCCTGACGGTCTATGCCTATCCGAACCCGGCGGTGGATGGCAGCCTCAAGACCCTCAAGGGGGAAGTGGACAAGGTGATCGCCGATTTCGCCAACCGGGGCGTCAAGCCTGCGGATCTGGAGAAGGCCATCAGCAGCTATCGCTCCTCCGCCATCTGGGGGCTGGACAGCATAGAGGGCAAGGTGAGTCAGCTCGCCATGGGTCAGGTGCTGGCCCAGGATCCCAACTATGTGTTCAAGAACCTGGATGCCATCGCCGCGGTCAAGGCCGATGACGTCAAGGCCGCCTACGACAAGTTCATCGCGGGCAAGCCTTCCGTGGTGCTGAGCGTGGTGCCCAAGGGCAAGACGGACTGGCAGGCCGCCGCCCCCAACTTCAGTCCGGCCAAGCGGGAGCTGCCCGATTACAGCAAGCACGGGGAGCCTCTGGCCCTGCGTCCGGTGAAAGACAGCTTCGATCGCAGCGTGCAGCCCAAGGCTGGCGAGGCGGTCAGCGTCAAGGTGCCGGCCATCTGGCACGGCAAGCTGGACAAGGGCATCGAGATCATCGGCACCCAGAGTGACGAGATCCCCGCCGTCTCCATCATGATCGCCCTGCCGGGCGGTATCCGGGCGGAAGGCAAGGGGGAACTCGGTCTCGCCAGCCTCACCGCCGCCATGCTGGAACAGGGCACGGTGCGCCTCTCCGAGGCCGAGCTCAGCGACGAGTTGCAAAAGCTCGGCGCCAGCATCAGCGTCTCCACCGCCCAGTACAACAGCCTCATCACCATCAGCTCGCTGACCGACAAATTGCCCCAGACCCTGGCCCTGGTGCGCGAGGTGTTCGAACGCCCCGGTATGCGGGAGGCGGATTTCGAGCGACTCAAGGCCCAGATGCTGCAAGGGATGAAGCAGAGCGAACAGCAGCCGGAGTGGCTGGCAGGTCAGGCGTTCCGCGAGCTGGTCTACGGCAAGCAGAACCGGTTGGGTCAACCCAGCAACGGCGTGCTGACCGATGTGGAGAAGCTGACCCTGGCGGATGTGAAGCGCTTCTATCAGGCCTATTACAACCCGACTAATGCCAAGGTGGTGGTGACCGGGGACGTGACCCAGCAGCAGATCGAATCCGAACTCGGCTTCCTGCCGGAGTGGAAGGGCGCCGCGCCCAAGCTTGGGGATCTCAAGCCTCAGGGTGAGCAGGCCAAACCCGGCATCTATCTGGTGGACAAGCCGGGAGCCCCCCAGTCGGTGATCCGCATCGGCCGCCGCGCCATGGCGTTCGACACCACGGGGGATTACTTCGTCGCCAACCTGATGAACTTCAACCTGGGGGGCAACTTCAACAGCCGCATCAACCTCAACCTGCGGGAAGACAAGGGTTACACCTATGGGGCCAGCTCGGGCTTCTCCGCCAACCGCGAGGCGGGGGTCTTCGCCACCGGTGCCAATGTGCGGACCGATGCGACCGTGGATGCGATCCGCCAGTTCCTCAAAGAGATGGATGGCTATCGCGCGAGCGGCCCCACCCCGGTGGAGCTGGCCTATATGCGCAGCGCCGTCTCCCAGCAGGATGCCCTCTCCTACGAGACCCTGGGCCAGAAGGCGGGCTTCCTGCTGCAGATGATCATGTATGACCTGAAACCCGACTATGTGCAGGCCCAGAGTCAGCTGATCAAAACGGTGTCACCCGAGACGCTGAAAGCCAGTGCGGCCCGTTGGTTGAACCCGGCCGACATGGTGATTGTGGTGGTGGGAGACAAGCAAAAGCTTGAAAAACCGCTTGCCGAGCTTCATCTTCCCATCTATCCACTGCAACTGCCCTGACAGGCAGAGCAAAATAATGAGCGCCGCCCCGGCCGGGGCGGCCACACATGAGCCGTGAATATGACTACTACTAGCTTGTCGCTCACCGAGTTGTTGGCTGCCCTTGGCGCCCCCGAGCGGGTCACCGCCCTCAAGGGGATCCGCCGCGGGATAGAGCGTGAATGCCTGCGCATTACCCCCGAAGGCACCCTGGCCCAGACCGATCATCCGAAGAGTCTGGGATCCGCCCTGACCCATGGCAACATCACCACCGACTACTCCGAGAGCCTGCTGGAGTTCATCACCCCGGCCACGGATTCCATCGAGAGCCTGATCGAGCAGCTTGGCGACATCCATCGCCACAGCATCCGTCACATCGGTGACGAGCGGATCTGGCCCCTCTCCATGCCCTGCTTCGTCGGTGACGAGGAGAGCATCCGGCTGGCCCAGTACGGCAGCTCCAACATAGGCCGGATGAAGACCCTCTACCGGCAGGGGCTGAAGAACCGCTACGGCAGCCTGATGCAGGTCATCGCCGGGGTGCACTTCAACTTCTCCATGCCGGACAGCTTCTGGTGCGAATGGCAGGATCTGGTTGGCGAGGGCTGCTGCAGCCAGCGCTTCATCTCCGACAAGTACATGGGGCTTATTCGCAACGTCTACCGCTTCGGCTGGTTGGTGCCCTATCTGTTCGGTGCCTCCCCCGCCATCTGCGACTCCTTCCTCAAGGGCCGCAAGAGCAGCCTGCCGTTCCAGAAGACCGGCAAGGGGACCCTCTATCTGCCTTATGCCACCGCGCTGCGCCTGTCCGATCTCGGCTATACCAACAGCGCCCAGGCGGGCCTCAAGATCCGCCACGACAACCTGCCGGCCTATGTCAGCAGTTTGCGCCGCGCCATCAACACCCATGATCCAGAGTTCGCCAAGATCGGGGTCAAGGTGAACGGGGAGTACCGTCAGCTCAATGACAACGTGCTGCAGCTGGAGAACGAGCTGTATGCGCCCATCCGGCCCAAGCGCACCCCGCGCAGCGGCGAGAAGCCGTCGGATGCGCTGGAGCAACGCGGCATCGAATACATCGAGCTGCGTACCGTGGACGTGAACCCCTTCACGCCGTTCGGCATCGAGGTGGATCAGATCCGCTTCTTCGATCTCTTCCTTGTCTGGTGCCTGCTGCGCCCGTCCCCTGTGCTGACCGACGAGGAGGTGGCGCGCAATCGCCGCAACCAGAACAAGGTGGTGCTGGAGGGTCGTCGTCCCGGCCTCGAACTGGAGGACGAACAGGGCAACCCAATCGGCCTCAAGGAGTTCGGCCTCACGCTGTTTGGCGAGCTGGATCAGGTGGCCGAGCTGCTGGATCGCTGCTGTGGTCGCAATCGCTATCGCGAGACGCTGGCCATGCATCGGGAAAAGCTGCTAAACCCCGAACTTACCTATTCCGCCCGCCTGCTCAAGCAACTGCTGGAAAGCGGCCAGGACAACGGCTGCCTCGGCGACGAGCTGGCGAGCCGCTACCGGGAGGAGATGCTGGCTGGTGAGCTGGAGTACTGGGACGAGGCCTACTTCGCCGGTGAGGCGCGGGATTCGCTGGCCAAGCAGCGGGAGCGTGAGCGCGGTGACAGCCTCTCGTTCGATGACTTCCTGGCAGACTACTTCGGTACCCGCCAGACCACGGTCTGACGCCTGCTTCGCAAGATGAAAAAAGCCGCTCTCTCGAGCGGCTTTTTTTATGGGGCGTTTTTCAGTGCCGCGCGGTGAGCGAGTACCAGCCGCTCCAGTTGGGCCAGCAGGTAGTCACGGTAGCCCTGACCAAACAGCTTGCCGGGCTCCAGGGAGGCGATCAGGGTCTGCCGGCGCTGGCTTTGCAGTAGGGGGAGGCGGCGGACATGGGTATCTATCCAGACGATGGCGCCCGACGGGGCCTGCATCAGGTTGCCGAGGTGCAGATCCCGGTGGTAATAACCCTGTTTGGCCAGCTGGAAGATATCGTTGGCCATCTGGCGCAGCAGAGCGAGCCGGTTCGCCTCGTCGGCACGCTGGAAGTAAGCCTCGCACGACTGGTGATCCTGCAGATATTGCACGGCGAGGAAAGAGCCGAGGGGATTGAGGGGGTTGAGGGCGAGACCGGCGGCCTTGCAGGGCACCACATTGAGCCCGGCCTGACGGATCAGGCGATTGCTGCGCCATTCACGAAAGGCATCGATATGGCCAACCATCCGCTTGCTGAGCAGGTCCCGACAGAACCAGCGCAGGGTCCAGCGGGGGTATTTGTCGGCGACCAGCTTGCAGAGACTGTTGCTGGCGTTGTGATGCCAGAACAGACTGCTGCCCTGCGCCTCGAACTGCCGGGTCTGGGTGCTCTGCTTGAGGGTCCAGCTGTCCAGATGGAGGTCATCATTGACCAGCAGGTAGTAGTGCTTTTGACCGTTAAAGTTGAGTGAGGTCAGTGTCATAGCGCGCTTTTGTAAGTTTTTTCTGATAGTGATTAATTCTCCCCTGCCAAGCCTGACTGGAGCTGAATGAGAGGCTGAAATAGAAAACGGCCCCGCAGGGCCGTTTTAACTTCATCCATGGGACAAGATCAGAGGATCAGGCCGCCGAAGAAGAAGCCAAGGGCGACCGCCATGGCGATGGTGGCCACACCGGGGATGAAGAAGGGGTGGTTGAACACCGCCTTGCCAATCCGGGTGGAGCCGGTGTCATCCATCTCGACCGCCGCCAGCAGGGTGGGGTAGGTCGGCAGCACGAACAGGGCGCTCACCGCGGCGAAGGAGGCGATGGCAGCCAGCGGGCTCACGCCCAGTGCCAGTGCGGCAGGCATCAGCGCCTTGGTGGTCGCACCCTGGGAGTAGAGCAGCATGGAGGAGAAGAACAGCACCACGGCCAGCAGCCAGCTGTACTGGTTCAGCAGGTCACCGGCAAAGGCCTGGATCTCGACCATGTTGCCCTTCACGAAGACGTTGCCGAGCCAGGCGACACCCAGTACGCAGATGCAGGCGGACATACCGGACTTGAAGGTCGGCATGTTGGTGACCTGGGAGGCGTCCAGTTTGCACAGCAGGACCATCAGGGTGGCGGCGGAGAGCATGATGCCCATGATGGCGCCGTCACGGGGGATGGGGGGGCTCGCGATCAGGCCCACGTTGCCGGAGATGGCGGTGGCATAGGCCATGACGGCGACGATGGCGGCGACGAAGATGCCGACGGAGAGCTTGGCATAGGGCTTGAGCTCAATCTGGCTGGAACCGCGCAGTTTGATGAGACCCTTGGCCTTGCGATCCAGATAGACTTCGTCCTGCTCCAGCGGCTTGCCCAGCATGTTGGCCACGAAGGCACCCAGGATACAGGCGATGAAGCTGGACGGGATGCAGATGGCCAGCAGGGTCAGGTAATCCACCCCCAGTGGCTCAAGCATGCCGGAGAAGGCGACCACGGCCGCCGAAATCGGCGAGGCGGTGATGGCGATCTGGGAGGCGACGACCGCGATGGAGAGCGGACGGGAGGGGCGAATGCCTTGCTCCTTGGCCACTTCGGCGATCACCGGCAGGGTGGAGAAGGCGGTGTGACCGGTACCGGCCAGCATGGTCATCAGGTAGGTGACCACGGGCGCGGCGAAGGTGATGTGCTTGGGATTCTTGCGCAGGGCTTTCTCGGCAAGGGAGACCAGGTAGTCCATCCCGCCGGCCAGTTGCATACAGGCGATGGCGCAGATGACGGACGCGATGATCATGATCACGTCCCAGGGCAGGTAGGCGACCAGCTGATCACCCGGGATGGGCATGCCCAGCCCCCAGGTCAGTACCAGTACCCCGAGGCCACCGGCGAAGCCGATGCCGATGCTGCCGATCCGAGCCCCCAGATAGATAGCGGCGAGCACGACAAGTAACTCGATTCCAATCATATTAAACACTCCATAATCCAGTTTTTTTAGGTTTTTATGTGGCAGGAAAGCCAATTCCCGATGGGGCTGGAGAGGCCAATCGGGAACTGACTCTACAACAGGCCGGGGCTAACCCCGGCCTGTTGACTCGCTTATGCAGTGGCTTCGCGGGTGTAGCGCTTGGCCTTGTATTGCGGGTTCATCAGGTTCTCGATGGAGAGGATCTCGTCGAGTTGTTCTGCAGTCAGCAGGCCGCGTTCCAGCACGACTTCACGGACGTTCTTGCCGGTCTGGGCGCAGATCTTGCCGACGATGTCACCTTCATGGTGACCGATGAAGGGGTTCAGGTAGGTCACGATACCGATGGAGTTCAGGACGTGGTTCATGCAGATTTCCGGGTTGGCGGTGATCCCTTCCACGCACTTGACGCGCAGGGAGACACAGGCCTTCTCCATCAGGCTCAGGGATTCGAACATGGCCTGACCGATGACGGGCTCCATGACGTTCAGCTGCAGCTGACCGGCTTCGGCGGCGAAGGTGATGGTGACATCGTTGCCAAACACCTTGAAGCAGGACTGGTTGACCACTTCCGGGATAACCGGGTTGACCTTGGCCGGCATGATGGAAGAACCCGCCTGCATTTCCGGCAGGTTGATTTCCTTCAGGGCAGTACGCGGACCGGAGGAGAGCAGACGCAGATCGTTACAGATCTTGGAGAGCTTCATGGCCAGACGCTTGATGGCGCCGTGCAGCATGACATAGGCGCCGCAGTCGGAGGTCGCTTCAATCAGATCCTCTGCCGGCACGTAGGCACGACCGGTGATCTCGGCCAGACGTTTGATGGCGAGGGCTGAGTACTCGGGCGGCGTGTTCAGGCCGGTACCGATGGCGGTTGCGCCCAGGTTCACTTCCAGCAGCAGTTCCTGACAGCGCTTGATGGATTTGATCTCTTCGCGCAGGGTGACGGCAAAGGCGTGGAACTCCTGACCCAGGGTCATGGGCACCGCATCCTGCAACTGGGTACGACCCATTTTCAGGATGTGCTTGAATTCCTGGGCCTTGGCGTCGAAGGCGGCGATCAGACCTTCTAGGGCGAACAGGGTGGTGTCGGTGCTGTTGACCACGGCGACGCGGAAACCGGTGGGGTAGGCATCGTTGGTGGACTGGCACTTGTTGACATGGTCATTGGGGTTGATGACGTCGTAACGACCCTTCTCCAGACCCATGATCTCGAGGGCGATGTTGGCCAGCACCTCGTTGGTGTTCATGTTGACGGAGGTACCGGCGCCGCCCTGGTAAACGTCGACCGGGAACTGGTCGAAGCATTTGCCGGTGTTCAGCATCAGGTCGCAGGCTTCGACGATCTTGTCGGCGATTTCGGGACGAATGGTGCCCAGCTCACCGTTGGCCAGTGCGGCGGCCTTCTTGGTCAGCACCATGCCACGGACAAATTCGGGAACGTCAGAAATCTTCTGGGAGCTGATCTTGAAGTTCTCGACGGCGCGCAGGGTGTGCACACCGTAGTAGAGATCATTGGAAACTTCTTTGGTGCCCAGCAGGTCTTCTTCAATGCGGACGTTCTTGATGTCGCTCATTGTAATGCCTCAGAAATCAGATAAATGGAAACAATCCTCACCGAGTGGCGCGACTTCCTTACGCACTTTTCATCCTGAAGCACCACACATCGAGTGGGGCGGTTGGGAGCTTGCTGCCCCCGGGTAATCATTGGGGTCGATATTACCTCAATTGAGGTATCTGATATTAGACCTGGATCACTAAATTTGAGCCGACCCTAAATAACTTGTGGTCATTAAACAGATACTGCAATTGTGCGAATTACTGTGACAGAACAGACACTTCAATCCCAGAGATTCAAGAAGATATTTGTCTGAATCCCGATCCGTATCACTCATCAGACTTGAAAAATGTACAGTTGGCCCCATTTCAGTTGTCAGAACCGATAGCAGGCTGGCTGTGCCGGAATCGCTCTCCTCGCCATGGTCCGCCTGGTTCACCCCTTTTACTCGTACCGAGGATCTTATGGGCAAGTTGTTATTGTTATTATTCGGCCTGGTCGTGCTGGAGCTCACCGTGATGATCGAGGTGGGTTCGGTGATCGGCGCCCTGCCAACCGTGGGGCTGCTGATATTGACCGCCGTGCTGGGCTCTTCCCTGGTGCGCAGCGAAGGGATCAAGACCCTGTTCAGTGCCCAGCAGAAGATGCAGCAGGGGGAGATGCCGGGCCGGGAAGTGATGGGGGGCATGATGCTGGCGCTGGCCGGCCTGCTGCTGATCATCCCGGGCTTTGTGACCGATTTCTTCGGCATCCTGCTGTTGCAGCCCTGGTTGCGCAACCGCCTGGCGGACAAGCTGGTGGGCAGCAGCCAGTTCCGGATGCAGATGGGGGGCTTCCAGAACCCGTCATCCCCTTTTGAACCGGGGCAGGGTGAGGGGCCGCAACCGGGCAACCGCGGCGGTAACACCATCGAAGGCGAGTTCGAACGCAAAGAGTAGGTGCGCACATGACACCGGACTGTGTCCTCAGGGGGTTCCTTGATGGCACAGTCCCTCGAAACGGCGATGGGCATAGCCCCAGGCCAGCCCCCCGGCCGCCAGATTGGCCACCAATATCCCCAGATAGATCCCCTGCTCCCCCCCGAGTTTTGCCCCCAGCCAGGCCCCTGGCAGCAAGAACACAAACAGACGCAGACCGTTGAACAGGAAGGAGACCTTGGATGCCCGTACGCCGTTGAGGGCGGACGCCAGCAGCATCACCATGCCCTGAAAGCCGTAACCGATGGGCACCAGATGCAGATAGAGCACGATTAGTCGTGCCACCTGGGGTTGGTCGCTGAACAGGGCGGCGATGAGGGGAGCCGTCAGCCAGATGAAGGCGTACACGGCGAGCTGGAACAGCAGGGCGAAGCGCATGCTGAGCAGCAGGGCCGCCTTGGCTCGCGCTGGATTGCCGGCCCCGCAGTTCTGTGAGACGAAGGGGGCCAGTACCGAGGAGAGCGCCATCATCACGATGAGCAACAAGGCCTCGACTCTGGAGGCGGCACCGTAGGCGGCCACCACCTCGGTGCCCAGACCGGCGAAGATGATCATCAGCACGGCGTTGGCCAAGGGGTTGAGCATGTTGGTGAAGGAGGCGGGCACCGCCACGTGCAGGAGGGCGCGCCAGTGAGCCAGCAGCCGTGGCCGCGGTGAGAGGCGCCATGACAGCAGTCGCTCCCGCTTGCGCAAGATATGCAGGCTGACCAGGGTCGCCATCAGCCAAGAGAGGGAGGTGGCGATGGCGGCACCGCGGATGCCCCATTCGGGGAAGGGGCCTATGCCGAAGATGAGCAGGGGATCCAGCACCCCGTTGACCAGCCCGGCCACCGCCATCACCAGACTCGGGGTCTTGGTGTCGCCGGTGGCCCGGATGGCGGCATTGCCCACCATGGGCAGGGCCAGCAGGGGCACGGTGAGATACCAGATCAGCATGTAGTCATGGATCAGCGAGATGAGGTCGGCACTGGCCCCGAGCAGGGTGAAGAGGGGCGTGATGGTCAGGGCCCCCAGCAGCGCGAGCAGGGTCACCAGCAGGACGGCGAGAAACAGACAATCCGTGGTGATGCGGGCCGCCTCGTCGTGACGTCCCTGACCCAGGGTGTGGCCGAGCAGGGCGGAGAGGCCGGCTCCCAGTCCCATGGCGAGGGAGGTGACCACGAAGGTGACCGGGAAGGTGAAGCTGATGGCGGCGAGGGCCTGCGTGCCCAGCAGGCCGATGAAGAAGGTGTCGACCAGGTTGAATGCCAGGATGGCGACGATGCCGAGGATCATGGGGCCCGTCATGCGCAGCAGCACGGCAGGCATGGGGGCGGTCAGCATGGGATTGGGTCGGCTCACGGGGTCGTCTCTGTTGCTGCAGGGCCAGCACGCCGGCCGCGTCCATTCACCGTCCTGGCTCGGGTCGCTCATCCATCAAGGATGTTCATAGTACGTGAAAAAATTTTTTTTGTATTTGCCCTTGAAGGGCTACCCAATTTGCCCCAGATCAGGGGCATTACAAATTTGGCCGGATGCGGCCATTCCTCAAGCAACACAGAGACTCATTTTGGGAGAGTTATCGATGAAAATTCGTCCACTGCACGACCGCGTCATCATCAAGCGCATCGAAGCTGAAGCCAAATCCGCTGGCGGTATCGTCTTGACTGGCACTGCGGCCCAGAAGTCCACCCGTGGTGAAGTTCTGGCCGTGGGGACTGGTCGCATTCTGGATAATGGCGATGTCAAAGCTCTGGCCGTCAAGGTTGGTGACAAGGTGATTTTCAACGAAGGCTACGGCGTGAAGACCGAGAAGCTGGATGGCCAGGACGTGCTGATCCTGTCCGAGACCGACATCCTGGCGATTGTCGAAGAGTAATTTTCCCCTTTTCCCCGAATTGATTTAAGGACTCAAGAACATGGCAGCTAAAGAAGTTAAGTTTGGTAACGACGCGCGTATCAAGATGCTGGAAGGTGTCAACATTCTGGCTGACGCAGTAAAGGTCACCCTGGGCCCGAAAGGCCGCAACGTGGTACTGGACAAGTCCTTCGGCGCCCCGACCATCACCAAGGATGGCGTCTCCGTTGCCCGCGAGATCGAGCTGGAAGACAAGTTCCAGAACATGGGCGCCCAGATGGTCAAGGAAGTTGCTTCCAAGGCCAACGACGCTGCCGGTGACGGTACCACTACCGCGACCGTACTGGCACAAGCCATCGTCAACGAAGGCCTGAAGGCCGTTGCCGCCGGCATGAACCCGATGGACCTGAAGCGCGGTATCGACAAGGCAGTAGTGGCTGCCGTCGCCGAGCTGCAGGCTCTGTCCACCCCTTGCGCCGACAGCAATGCCATCGCTCAGGTCGGTACCATCTCCGCCAACTCCGACGAGAAAGTGGGCAAGCTGATTGCCGAAGCCATGGACAAAGTGGGCCGTGATGGCGTCATCACCGTCGAAGATGGTCAGGGTCTGGAAGATGAACTGGCTGTGGTAGAAGGCATGCAGTTCGACCGTGGCTACCTGTCTCCTTACTTCGTCAACAAGCCGGAAACCGGCTCCGTCGAGCTGGATGACCCCTTCATCCTGCTGGTGGACAAGAAGGTCTCCAACATCCGTGAAATGCTGCCGGTGCTGGAAGGTGTGGCCAAGGCAGGCAAGCCGCTGATCATCATTGCCGAAGACGTGGAAGGCGAAGCGCTGGCGACCCTGGTGGTCAACACCATGCGTGGCATCGTGAAGGTTGCCGCCGTCAAGGCGCCGGGCTTCGGTGACCGTCGCAAGGCCATGCTGCAAGATATCGCCATCCTGACCGGCGGTACCGTGATCTCCGAAGAGGTGGGCATGGAGCTGGAGAAGGCGACCCTGGAAGATCTGGGCCGTGCCAAGCGCATCGTCATCACCAAAGAGAACACCACCATCATCGATGGCGTGGGTGATGCTGCTCTGATCGAGAGCCGTGTGGCCCAGATCCGTCAGCAGATCGAAGAGACCTCTTCCGATTACGACCGTGAGAAGCTGCAAGAGCGCGTGGCCAAGCTGGCTGGCGGTGTTGCCGTCATCAAGGTTGGCGCTGCCACCGAAGTGGAAATGAAAGAGAAGAAGGCCCGCGTCGACGATGCCCTGCACGCGACTCGCGCCGCCGTGGAAGAAGGCGTGGTTGCCGGTGGTGGTGTGGCACTGGTTCGCGCAGCCGCCAAGCTGGCCGACCTGCGTGGTGACAACGAAGACCAGAACGTAGGTATCAAAGTTGCTCTGCGCGCCATGGAAGCCCCGCTGCGTCAGATCGTCATCAACGCCGGTGAAGAAGCCTCCGTCATCGCCAACGCGGTGAAGAACGGTGAAGGTAACTTCGGTTACAACGCCTATACCGAACAGTACGGCGACATGCTGGCCATGGGTATCCTGGATCCGACCAAGGTGACCCGTTCTGCCTTGCAGTTCGCCTCTTCCATCGCCGGTCTGATGATCACCACCGAGTGCATGGTCACCGAACTGCCGAAGAAAGATGCACCGGCCATGCCTGATATGGGTGGCATGGGCGGCATGGGTATGATGTAATCAACCCATTGTTATCAAACGGCTCGCATTTGCGAGCCGTTTTTTTTAGGACTACTAAACTGGATTTATTGATAGTGCAATCAGCTGAGGTGAGGATGCGCAATTTAGGTTTGATCCCATTACTGTTTTCCCTGTGCCTGCCGACCATGGTGATGGCGGCCCCGGCAGGTCCTGTGATCCTCAAGGTGACGGGGGATGTGAAACCCGTCGACCCGAGCAGTGAGGAGGTGGTATTCGATCTGGCCATGATCAAGGCTCTGCCGCAGCATGAAATCCTGACCAGCAGCCCCTGGGTGGACAAGCCGCATAAATACGTGGGACCCAAGCTGGCGGATGTGATGACGGCGGTGGGTGCCAAGGGCAAGAGCATCACTCTCACCGCCCTGAATAGTTTTCAGATCCGGATCAACTGGGATAAGGTCAAGCAATATGATCCCATTCTGGCGTGGCAGGATGACGGCATGACCATGCGGGTACGTGACAAGGGGCCCCTGTGGTTTATCCTGCCCTTGGATCAATACCCCGAGCTCAAACGGTCAGCCTTCACCGACATGATGATCTGGCAGTTGAGTTCGATCGATATTCAGCAGTAATGACGGTGGCTTGCAGGAGTTCAGGGTGAAAGCGAAGACCAGGGCCTGGCCCTTACTCGGCGTTCTCTATCTATCCATCTTGTTGTTCACGGGAAGCACCTTGTATTGCCTTGTGCAGATACAGAATGCGACCCGGGTGATGGAAAAGTACACCTATGATGTCTCCTGGGCCCTGATGCAACTGCAGCTGGAGTTGGGACGCTTCCTCAATGCGGTCGAGATCTACCATTACGGTGGCATCGACCATGAGGCCCTGCTGCTGCGTTACGACATCCTCTGGAGCCGGACTCCGATCCTCTTGAGCGGCCAGTTGCGCAAAAGCCTGGGGGACAATCAAAAAACGCTGCGGCTGGTCCAGTTGACCGAGAGTAATATTCGGGAAATTGAGCCAAAATTGGCGGATTTGAAGCCTGGAACGCCAGATTATCAGCAGATCCTGATGCGGATAGCCCCCCTGCAAGAGCCTCTCTCCTACTCTCTCGCCTCCGTGATGCAGAACAACATCAACGTCTACACGGGCAATGACAAGCGCTTCGCCCAACTGCGCAATGCGCTGCTGTTCATGGTGCTGGGGCTGGTGATCTCGGTCATTCTGCTCAGTGGCCTGCTGGTGCGCGAGGCCAGGCGGCATTTCAGGGCAGCCCGGGTCGATCCGCTGACCGGCCTCGCCAACCGGCTGGCGCTGCTGGAGAAGATGGAGTCCTACGTCAGCCGGGATACGCCTTTCGGATTGGTACTGGTGGATATCAACGACTTTCGGGATATCAACAGCAAGTTCGGTTACAGCACGGGGGACATCCTGCTGCAGGAGCTGGCAAGGCGCTTGAATGCTCTGTGCGAGAACGGTGAGTGGATCGCCCGCCTCGGGGGAGATCAGCTGGCCATGTTGCAGCGGGAGGGGAGCGATCTGCGCCAGGTCAGGGAGTTGGTGGCGAGGATACTCTATGCCCTCAAGCAGGACATCCTCATCGACAACTATCCCTTCCGGCTGGAAGTCGGCATCGGCATCGCCTTCTTCCCCATGGATAGCAACCAGACCCAGGAGTTGCTCAGCCGGGCCGAACAGGCGCTGTTCCACAGCCGCAAGACCCACGTGCCCTATGTCATTTACGACAACTCTCTGCTCAATGAAACCGCCAGACGCAAGCATCTGGCCTCAGACATGGTGATGGCGCTTGAACACAATGCGCTCGAGCTCTACTACCAGCCCATCGTCAATCTGGAGAGCGGACGCTGCGAGGCGGTGGAGGCACTGCTGCGCTGGCGTCATCCCGAACTCGGTTTCATTCCGCCCAACGAGGTGATCCAGGTGGCGGAAGAGTTCCAGCTGGCGGAGAAGCTCGGCAGCTGGATCCTCAATACCGCCTGCGAGCAGTTGCACAAATGGCAGCATCTGGGACTGGTTGATTTGCAGATGTGCGTCAACATCTCACCAGGGATGTATCAGCGCAATCTTTTGAAACTGGTGGCCAGGGCCCTGATGGATCATCACATCCCCGCGGCCAGCCTGGTGCTCGAGGTGACCGAGGACACCACCATGCGGGAGGTGAAAAATTCGCTGCAGCTGATGCAGGATCTCAATCAGCAGGGGGTTCAACTTGCCCTTGATGACTTTGGTACCGGGTACTCTTCCCTCAGCTATCTGCAGAAGCTGCCGGTGAGCAAGGTGAAGATAGACAGATCCTTCATACAGGGCATAGACACCTCGGTCGAGGCAGCCGAGCTGGTTGCCAATATCTGCCGGATGGGCTCCATGCTGGGCAAGAAGCTGGTGTGTGAGGGGATAGAGACACAGGGCCAGCTCGATGTGCTGCGCGCACTGACGGACATCCATCTCTATGGGCAAGGCTATCTGTTCAGCCGTCCCGAACAGGCGGTGAAGGCCTATCAGACTCTGCTGGAAATGGAAGAGCGCTGGCTGGCCAGGCGTATACCGGACAAGGCATGCCTCATTTGATGGTGAATGACTCATGTTTTGGGAAGGAGAGCCGATAGTGCTTAGGCAGGAGGTACACAATGGACATTTCTAGCACTGCATCCTCGTCATATGGTTCTGCCTTGATGGTGGCCAGCCTGGCGAAAAAACAGCAACTTCAGGAGGGGGAAACCGCCCTGAAACTGCTGCAGACGGCCGCCCAGCCAGCCCAGGCACCGACTCCGTCGGCGACGGGATCATTGGGAAGCAACATCAATATCCACGTCTGACCCTGATAAAAAAGCCCCCATCCATGGATGGGGGCTTTTCTTATTCAACGCCATCAAGGCTTAGCATGAGAAAGGGGCGGGGGCCTCGAAGCTCATACGTTCGCCACTACGGGGGTGGGTGATGGTCAGCATGGCCGCATGCAGGTAGAGATGCGGTGCGGCAGCCAGCGCCTCGGGATGGGCATAGAGGTTGTCCCCGAGGATGGGGTGACCCAGCTCCAGCATGTGTACCCGCAGTTGATGGGAACGGCCCGTGATCGGAGTCAGCTTGATCAGACTGTTGCCATTCTCCACCTTGAGTTTTTCCCACAGCGTCAGGGCATGGCGCCCCTCTTCAAAGTCGACTTTCTGCCTTGGGCGATTGGGCCAGTCCACGCACAACGGCAGATCCACTTGCCCAGAGCTAGCTTCCGGCTCACCCCACACCCAGGCGAGGTAGTGCTTCTCGGTCTCTCGCTCACGGAACTGGCGACTCAGCTCCCGATGGGAATTCGGGGTGAGGGGGATGACGAGCACTCCGGTCGTGGACATGTCGAGCCGATGGGCCGCCGCCGCCTTGGGGTGCTGCTGCTTGACCCTGTGCAGGACGCTGTCTTCATTTTCCGGTCCACGCCCCGGCACGCTGAGCAGGCCGGTAGGCTTGTTGACCACCATGATGTCTCTGTCCTTGAACAGGATGTCGAGCCAGGGTTCCAACGGTGGTGAATATTCAAAAGTAGCGTCTTGCATCTTTCATCCAAGGGGCAGGCCCCATCAGTGACTGAGTTATGGGTGACCACGATAAATAAGGTGCACGGCAGCCGCGATGCACCTTCACTACCTTGTCAGTTATGGGTGACCACGATAAAGCGGATGGCGTCCAGCTTGAGTTGGGTCTGATCGATCAGGTGGTGCAATTCTGCCTGCAGAGTGCGCAGATAATCCAGCTCGCTGTCGCGTACGTTCGGATTGACCGCCTTGAGTGCTTCCAGCCTGTCCAGATCCTGCTGCAGGGTCTGCGCCATCTGTGCCCGAGCCTGGTCGACGATGCCGGCTTTCAGCTCTTCGGCGATGACCTGCCCCTTGCCGATGAGACCGTGGATCACCGGTTGTGACGCCGTCACCAGCTTGCTGCCAAGGTGACGATTGACCGGGGTCAGCTGGCGGTTGAAGGCATCGAATGCCACCTTCTCGCCGAGGTTCTGGCCATTCTTGTCCATCAGCAACCGGATCGGGGTCGGCGGCATGAAACGATAGAGTTGGGGATGAGCGGCAGATTCAGCCACGAAGATCAGCTCCAGCAGGATGGAGCCCACCGGCAGAGCCTTGTTCTTGAGCAGGGCAACCGAGGTCGCGCCAATCTCTGAGCCCAGAATGAGATCGATGCCGCCACGCATGATGGGATGCTCCCAGGAGAGCAGCGCCATGTCGTCCCGCGCCAGGGCGGTGGGGCGATCGAAGGTGATGGTCATGCCATCCTGGGGCAGGCCAGGGAAGCTTGGCACCAGCATGTGATCCCCCGGGGTCAGCACAAGTGCATTCTCCCCTCTGTCGTCCTGATTGACACCGATCTCGTCGAACATCTTGAGGGCGAAAGAGATCATGCCGGTGTCGTCGTCTTCGGCCGCCAGCTTGTCAACCAGCTGCTGGGCAGCGGCCCCGCCGCTGGAGTGGATCTCCAGCAGGCGGTCACGGCCCTGTTCCAGCCTCGCCTTGAGCGGCTCGTGCAGCTCACGGGTCTTGACCAGCAAGGCATCCAGGCCATCCTGGTTATCTTCGTTGGCAGCCAACAGCTCGAACAGCTCATCGCGTACCGCCTCGAAGATGGGGCGAGCGGTGGGGCAGGTCTGTTCGAAGGCATCCAGACCGTCGTGATACCAGCAGAGCAGTGCCCGCTGGGCGGTACCTATCAGATAAGGAACGTGGATCTCGACGGTGTTCTGCTGGCCGATGCGGTCGAGACGACCGATGCGCTGCTCCAGCAGATCCGGGTTGAGGGGCAGATCGAACAGTACCAGGTGGCTGGCGAACTGGAAGTTGCGGCCCTCGGAACCAATCTCGGAGCAGAGCAGCACTTGGGCGCCGCCCTCCGCTTGCGCAAAATAGGCGGAAGCCTTGTCACGTTCGAGGATGGACATGCCTTCATGGAACACGGCGCCACGGATCCCTTCACGGGTCCGCAGCGCCTCTTCCAGTGCGATGGCAGTAGCCGCTTCGGAGCAGATCACCAGCACCTTCTGCTGGCGTGCACCGAGCAGCAGTTCCAGCAGCCAGTCGATACGGGGATCGAACTGGGTCCAGCTGGCGTTGTCTCCCTCGAACTGCTGGAAGATCTTCTCCGGATAGAGATAGCGCAAGGCGCGGGTCTGCAGATCGCCGCCGTTGCCCCCCATCATGCCCATCACCTTGATGGCGGTCTTGTACTGCTCCGGCAGCGGCATGGGATAGACGTTGAGGTGACGTTCGGGGAAGCCCTGAATATTGGCACGACTGTTGCGGAACAGCACCCGGCCGGTGCCGTGCTGATCCAGCAGCTTGCCGACCGCCTGCTGACGGGCGGCGGTATCGGCCAGATCCAGCCCATCAAGCTGGCTGGCGAGGATCCGTCTCGCTTCCTCGCTCAGGTCTCCGCCTGCAAGCAGCTCCTGGGCGGCGCTGGCGACCTGGCCATAGGCCTGCTCCTCGGTGAGGAAGGCGTCGTAGTCGTAGAAGCGCTCGGGGTCGAGCAGACGCAGACGGGCGAAGTGGCTCTGGTGGCCGAGTTGATCCGGGGTGGCGGTCAGCAGCAGCACGCCGGGGACCTGTTCAGCCAGGGCCTCGACCATTTCGTAGGCACGGCTCGGGGTCTCCTCGCTCCACTCCAGATGATGAGCCTCGTCGACAACCAGCAGATCCCATTCGGCTTCCAGTACCTGTTCGAAGCGGCGGCGCTTCTTGCGCAGGAAGTCGAGGCTGCAGATGACCAGTTGTTCCGTTTCGAACGGATTCTCGGCATCGGCGAATGCCTCGATGCAGCGTTCCTCGTCGAACAGGGAGAAGTGCAGGTTGAAGCGGCGCATCATCTCGACCAGCCACTGGTGTTGCAGGGTTTCCGGCAGCAGGATCAGCACGCGCTGGGCACGGCCGGACAGCAGCTGCTGATGGATGATCATGCCCGCTTCTATGGTCTTGCCCAGACCGACTTCATCGGCCAGCAGCACGCGGGGGGCATAACGGTGGCCCACTTCATGGGCAATATAGAGCTGATGAGGGATCAGGCTGACCTTGCCCCCCGCCAGACCACGAGTCGGGTTGCGGCGACGCTGGTGCTGGTTGATCAGGGCATCAAAGCGCAGGGTGAAGCGAGACATGCGATCTATCTGCCCGGCAAACAGGCGATCCTGCGGCTTGTTGAACTTGATGAAGTTGCTGAGAAACACTTCCTTGAGGACGACGGGCTCTTCATTGTCGGTACGGGTGCCGACATATATAAGCAGCCCATCCTTCTCCTGCACCTCTTCGACCAACATGGTCCAGTCTTCGTGACTGACGATCTGATCGCCCACATTGAAGCTGACCCGGGTGACCGGCGCCTCCTCTTTGGCATACATGCGGTTTTCACCGGTAGCCGGAAACATCAGGGTAACCATGCGTCCTTCTACAGCAACGACAGTTCCCAATCCCAGATCCGTCTCTGTATCACTAATCCAACGCTGGCCAAGTGCAAAAGGCATTAAACTCTCCAAAGCCCAAGAGTGTGAAATCGCAAAGGGGCGCTATGTTACCCGAAGGAAGAACCCCGATCATCATGGTTGTGACATCGGGAAAAGCCAATTCGATACAAGTTTGATCTGCCTACATCGATCGCTTGCCAATCTTCCCCAAAC